>JAQIBP010000168.1 GCA_027858995.1 Deltaproteobacteria bacterium
AAAAACTCATTGATAACCTCACAATCTACCCTCCAAATTTTATAATAATCTGGTTTTGGGTAACATTATTCGTGAGGCAATAGAACCGCTATGGTTACATTTAACGTGAGTCAATGCGATGATTTATTAATGAGGCAATACGCAGGGAAAAAATAATTGTCGTTGATCAGAAAGCTGAACTTAAATCAAAAATAGCTTTCCTTGATACAAAAGATAGACTGTCTATTTCTGAATTTATACCTCTTTGGGTTAATAATTCAGATAGAAGGGATTTATCAGATAGGACTCTTGAAGCTGATGAACTTGCTTTTAATAATCTCAAAGATGCTCTTGGAGATATTCCTTTAAAACTTGTTGATAAGAATGCAATTAGGAAATTTAAAGAGATATCAGAACTGAGAGTTAAACATATTTCAATTAATACATATCTCAGACATATCAAAAGTGGTTTAAATTGGGCAAAGAGTGAAGAATATATTGATAGAGTTCCTGCTATTAAGATGTTTAAAATCCCTAAAGATATTATCAGGTATTTATCTAAAGAAGATGTTAAAATTATTTTAGCTCATACCAAAAAAACAAAACCTGAAATGTACAGGATTATAAAATTTGCTCTTTTTACAGGATGCAGAAGGGAAGAAATTATTAAGGCTAGATATGAGCATATTAAAGGTAATGAAATTAAAATATTTGGTAAGGGTGGTAAACAAAGATTGATAGAATTATTACCTCAAGCCTTGGAAGAAAAACAGGACATTGGTAAAATTTTCTCTTACAAACATGTTTCCACAATATCAAACTATTTCAGAAAGCTTGCAAGAGAATGTAATATAAAAGCCAGATTTCACGATTTAAGACATTATGTAGAGTCATATATAATGGAGAGAAAGCCTGCCATAATACTATTAATTGGGTGTAAATTCTTGAAACACTCCCCATAATAAGGCATGCTCATCCTATCTTAAAACAATAAAGGATGATATTTTTATGAATCAATTACATGAAATCAGAGACGCAATAAATTCCGTATTGCGCATTATGGCAGAACGTGAATACGCTGTTTCAACCATTAAGGTACATCGAGGAATTTTTAATTCCCTGATAAAGTTCATGGAGAAAAATCATTATACCAAGATGGAGGAACATGTTGGTATAGCCTACATCAAGGAAAGAACCGGTGTGACTATGGATGGATTTTGGGGGCGAGGCAATCGAAAACTTAATGCCGCTCTCAAACCGTTGCAAAACCTGTTTTATTACCTGGATAATGGGGATTTGTCTTTTTTCATGCGCTCCAAAATCAAGCCGTTTCAATGTCCACCTGCGTTTAAGTCTGAATATCAGTTGTTTCAAAAAGAATACCGTGAACGAAATTATGCGGATGCAACCATTGTATGCAACAACAATATTGTAAGGCGGTTGCTTGTTTTTCTACACAAAAAAAAATCAAATTTTCAGATGATATTACGGCATCCCATTTAACAAAATTTCTGGCGACATTCGCCGAATGCCGGCCCAGATATGTTTCTACTGTTCTTTCTGTGTTGAGGAATTATTTCACATTTTTGCAAGATATGAATATCATTAAAACAAATCTTGCTACATCACTGCCGCATGTAAGAATTCTGCGCAACGCGTTTATTCCTCATGCATGGAAAACAGATGACGTAAGAAAACTACTGGCATCAATCGACCGAAATTCTGCAAAAGGGAAGCGGGATTATGCCATTCTTCTTATGGTAGCGCATCTTGGTCTCAGAGTCAGCGATATACGCAACATGAGGTTATCAAATTTAAACTGGGACAGAAAAACAATTGCACTGAGTATTCGAAAAACAGGACAAGCACAGGAATTGCCACTTCTCGACGACATTGGCTGGGCCATTATTGATTACTTGAAAAATGGCCGGCCTCAAACCGCATGCAATAGACTTTTTGTTCGACATCGTGCGCCCTTTGATTCTTTTGGGGAAAATCAAAGTTTCTACAGTGAATTACATCGATACATGCAAGTTGCAGGCATTACTCCACCTACTGGTGTACATTGCGGACTACATTCCTTGAGAAGCACGCTTGCCAGAAACATGTTGGAAGCCAAAACCCCTCTTCCAGTTATTTCAGAAGTTTTAGGGCACACAAACATTAATACCACCAGCATTTATCTTAAGATTGATCTTGACGGATTGAGAAAGTGTGTCTTGGATCCTGAGGAGGTGCTTTAGTTATGACAGAAATTTACCAATGGCACAGTGATTTATCTGGCATGATGGCTTCCTTCCTTAATGAAAAAAGGATAACTGGTTATAAATACGGTAATCAGGAAAAATTGCTTATCCGTTTTGACAACTATTTCGACAGAAATGGATATACAGGAATACGTATAACAAAATTTATGGTGGATGACTTCATCTATTCACCGCAGGAACAGCCTTCGACTCACTATTTGAAAGAACGCCTGTTGCGGGATTTTGCATTATTTTTGATTCGACAGGGGCACCAGGAAGTATACGTTGCAAAAATAAAATCAGCACCTGTTAAAAAATGTTCCCATATTCCTTATATTTTTATGAGAAAAGAGATGAAGCATATTTTTGCCGCCGTTGATGCCTGGGAGGATTCATTTTACACAAACAGGCACCTGATTGATCCGGTTCTTTTCCGTTTGCTTTATGCAACCGGTATGAGAGTATCGGAGGCGTTAAATATAATGGTCAAAGATTTTTGCGGAACCAATGGTGTTTTGACCGTATATCATGCCAAAAATAATAAGGATCGACTTATCCCGCTTGCGCCAAGTCTTGCCGATAGGATAGGCAAATTCATTAATATTTTTCACAAATACTCTCCAGATACAGCGTACCTGTTCCAGTCACCCAGAAAGGGTAAGATGGACAATAGTACAGTGTACCGTCGTTTCCGCCAATACTTGCAATGTGCCAAAATTCCACATACCGATGCTGGCCCGAGAGTGCATGATTTACGCCACAACTATGCTGTCAAATGCTTGAAAAAATGGGTACTGGCCGATGAAGAATTAACCAATCTATTACCTTATCTGGCTGCATACATGGGGCACTCTGATTTCAGAGGCACGCAGTACTATCTCCGCCTGACTGGTGATCTGTATCCTGACATTATTAGCCGTTTAGAGGCAGGCTTCGGTTACGTCATACCGGGAGGAGGGCAAACAGATGAAGAAGAATGATTTCCCTAAATACCTCTCTGATTTCCTGTCAAAGTATCTACCTGGGCAGAGAAACGCCAGCACGCACACAATAGCGTCTTATCGCGATGTCTTTAAGTTGCTATTGATATTCTGCGACTCAACAAAATCAATTAAACCAGAAAAAATTAAGGCGAGTGATCTGTCGAAAGAGCTCATTCTCCACTTTCTTGATTGGCTTGAAACAGAACGAAAATGTTCCATCTCAACTCGTAATCAGCGACTTGCTGTAATTCATTCATTTGTTCACTACGTACAGAAAGAATCTCCAGAAAATCTGTTTGAATTTAAAAAAATACTTTCAATACCGAACAAGAAACACCCCCGGACGTTGGTCGCCTATCTAACTGGTCAAGAAGTGCAAATCCTTCTCTCCCAACCTGATACGTCAACGATTGAGGGATTCCGGAATGCCATACTTTTATCTGTACTCTACGATACTGGTTCCAGAGTTCAGGAATTGATAAATATTAGGATAAAGGATGTGCGTTTATCCTCCCCAGCCGTCATAAGACTGCATGGTAAGGGTAACAAAATTCGACAAGTACCGATCATGGCCAAAACTTCGGAGATCCTCAGTTTATATCTTGAAATGAAAGAATACCATCCTGGAATTTCCAAGGGCGATAACCACCTGTTTGTAAATCAGAAGAAGAGGCAACTGTCACGATGGGGTATCTCTTATATCTTGAATAAATATGTTGGAACTGCAAACGATGATGTTGGTTTCAATGTTGATTTCCCCGTGACACCCCATGTACTCAGACATTCTAAGGCGATGCATTTGTTTCAATCCGGTGTAAATTTGATTTACATCCGTGATTTTTTAGGCCATGTTGACTGTTCTACGACTGAAATTTATGCTAGGGCAGATAGTGAAATGAAGCGAAAAGCAATTGAGAAAGCCTATGTAAATCTGGTGCCGGAAACGGTTCCGAAGTGGGAAGAAGATGGTAATTTGATGAAATGGCTGAACTCATTGTGTAATTAGCATGAATTATAATGGGGATTGTTTTTAGATAAATCACCCGCAACAGTTGAATTGTCAAGCCTCACTCCCCATTATATATGACTCTACATAATGTCTCTTATGGGGAGCTCCCCATAAACGGCATACAGCAGGAACTCAGATGTTAGCATCAGGAATTCATTTAGAAGTGGTACAGAAGATACTAGGGCATTCTGATATAAGAACTACACAACTTTATGCTGTTGTTTTAGGAAAAACAATATCACAACAAATGGGATGGTTAAGTTATGATTAAAACTACTGCTCGCATTTTGCTCGCATTTTTGCCTTATTCTGCCGAGATTTGCCGAGATGAGACACTTTTTAAAAAAATCTTGAAAACTTGTGGAAGCTCTGATATATACTGTTCTCATGTCACGCGCCCGTAGCTCAGCTGGATAGAGTATCTGACTACGAATCAGGGGGTCGCAGGTTCGAATCCTGCCGGGCGCGCCACTTATAATCAAAGGTTTTCAGCTTTTGCTTGAAAACTTTTTTTTGCCTGTGTGAGAATCTGTGTGAGAAAACTCATCAAAATTCTGATCAAGACCCAATAGTCTTTGGTGTTATGGGAAGTGCCTGGCTTGGCTTTGGAGTTGTCTCTCTTTTTGGATTAAGGCCCCCGCTTAAATTTTCACCAATTTTATTGCTGCAATTAGTTTATAAATTGATATGGCTCTTTGGTGTTATTCTTCCTCTGATTTTATCAGGGAATTTTCCATTGTACGCGATATTGTATTTAGTAATTTTTATAACTTATATTGTTGGAGATTTGATTTCTATTCCATTTTCATATATTTTTAAAAAAGGAGAAGAAGCATAGTTTTTAAAGAGATTATTTATATCTTTTCATATCATACTTTTCAGCTATCTTGACTCGTTCCTCGTCTGGAAGAGATGTGATATGTTTTTTCCAACCAGGGCAAAATTATTTTAAATATAAAAAGTACAAATCAAAAAGGATCGACAATGACAAAGGCAAAAGCGAACAGTATTCAAATTGAATATGAAACAGGTGTTAAAATGAAAAAAGAATGGCTCACAGCATTCAGCCATATGACCTATGGAATTTATGTTTTAACAGTTAAATACGGCGATAATATCAATGGAATGATTGCATCATGGGTTACTCAGGTATCATATGAACCACCGTTAATCATGGTAGCTGTCCATCCAAACCGATATTCTCATAACCTGATTGAAAAAACTAATGCTTTTGCTCTTCATATTCTGGACAAATCACAAAATAATATGTTGAAAAGATTTAAAGGTCCTGACCCTGAGAAAAAATTCACTGATCTTTCATGGGAAACAAAAAAAACAGGAGCACCAGTTTTAAAAGATTGCATAGCATGGTTTGAATTACAGGTTAAAGAACGTCATGACTCTGGCAACCATACCCTTTTTATAGGGGAAGTTATAAACAGTGGGGTTAATTCAACAGGCACTCCTCTTTGTACCCAGGAATATGATGGAATGTATATTGGAAAACAATGACAAAAAAGCAACCTGTTACTGTGGAAGTCAAAAATCTATATGAAAAATAAAATACGTAATTTAAGTGTTCAATAAAATTGATGAACTTGAAAATCCATAAAGTTTATCTTTTTCCACTTCTAATAAATCCATAACCAGCTCCAATAAACCCACCAGCAAGGTGGCTGAATTGTGAAATCCTGTCAATTTTTATGCTTGAGACCACCTCACTGCCAATAAAAAGCACAGCAATTATAATAAATGTTAAAGGGATTTGCCCTGTTTTTATATTTGAAAATGAACCCAAGAGTATTAACATAAAAGCAATACCACTGCCACCAACAAGAGAATTTGAAAAGAAAAATGCATTTAATAATGCTGTTGTAATGGCTGTAATTAGAACTATCTCTAAAAGTTTCCCTGAACCATATTTTTCTTCAATGAGTGGTCCCACAAGCAGGATTAGCACCAAGTTTCCAACAAGATGTGACCAATTGCCATGACCAGCAATATAAGACACCAACCGGATATAAAAATTAGGATCTGAAAAAGACAAATAAGCAGGAGAAGAGAAATATTTTGCTATAACCCCACTATTGCAGAATATTAAAACACATATTGAAATTATTGAATATGTAAGTATAACCGGAGAATTGTATTTGATTTTCATTGGTTGTTTTTCCCCCTCATAAAAACTTATTTTTATTAAAAAGATACTCGAGGCCATTAAGTTTTATTTCATATACCGCCTGTAACATTTCTCCAAGCTTTCCTTCTGGGAACCCTTTTTGTGAAAACCAAACCAGATATCGCTCTGGAAGATCAACTAACCGCAAACCTTTGTATTTTCCAAATGGCATTTTTGTGGTTGCAAGGGCAGTGAATGCTTTTTTGTCAGGTTGTATAAAATTGTTCATTGTATTTCAATAAATTCAATTACAGCTTCTTCAAAGCAGGATCATCACTCCCCAAAATATTACAGGTTTCAGATTCCTGATCAAAAACAATGACAGCTTTCCCTGATTTAAGCTGCCCAAGGACCTGTGATATTTTTGCGTCCAGGGAGACTTCAAATTCTCCATAATCAGTGCCATCACGGGTTACAAATTCTTCGATGACACCATGTAAGGTTTCAGGATTTAATTGATCGTATGGAATTTTAAGAGCGGTCATTGTTTCAGATTTCAATTATTCAATCAGAATTTCATTTTAAGGATGTGGCCTTTCCATTATTATTTCTCCTATTTAATTTCCATTAACCCTATCCCGCAATCCCCCACTACACTTAAACACCACAACTCTTCTTTTATTTAACATCATAGATTTACCAGTAGCAGGATTCCTTCCCTTGCGGGGTGTTTTTTCATTAACCTGGAATTTCCCAAACCCTGATATCATTATATCTTCTCCGAATGCCAGGGTGGATTTCATTATTTCAAGGAGTTGTTCAAGGGTGTCTTTTGCTTCTGATGGTGCCTGGTTATTTTTTTCTGTGATTTTTTCAATGATTGTTTTTTTGGTAAGCGCCAAGGGCTGGTGTGCTCCTATTTTAGATTGGTATCTGTTTTGTTATTGAATTTATTGTGGCGAGGTGATGTTGTCAAGGATGCTTTAAAACCCATACAGGATTTTATCATTATTTCCCTCAGCCGAAAACTGGGCCACATGACTTTTTAACAGGCGCTTTTTTTTTGGGATTAGGATGTTCCTTGAAATAAAGTTTGTCCTTGGCAAGGTGACATTTCTTGTATTTCACGCCACTACTACACCAGCAAGGATCATTTTTTCCCGGTAATATTGAAGGGGGTACCTGCCCATTATTTTTAAAAAGTTGACTGAACCAACCCATATGTAATACTCCTGTTTTTGAAAAATTTACAATGTTTATAATAACAATAAGTTGCGCATTCATTTTGTAAAGGATAAATACCAAAATTGAAATCATAAACCATGCCGGAAAATAAAATTTCAAATTTTCAATTTTGACAGTAAAAAATGTGTTAAGATAGCACGGTGTCAATAAAATGATTTCTGATAAATAGGATTGAATCCATGACAGCATACAAATTGACAACTTTCAATGACCTTAAAATAGGACAGAAAGCATCTTTAATAAAGACAATAACTGAAGAGGATTTGTCACATTTTATTGCAATTACAGGGGATAAAAATCCTCTCCATGTTGATGAGTCTTTTGCTGAACAAACATTTTTTAATCAAAGAATCGTCCATGGTATGTTATCAGCATCATTGTTTTCGACTCTCGTTGGAATGCATATCCCAGGTATCGGTGCAATTTATAAATCTCAGACTTTAGAATTTTTACTTCCTGTTTTTATCGGCGATATTCTGTGTGCCTGGTTTGAAATTGTGGGGATTGACCTGGAGAAGGAAGAAATTATTATAAAAAGCTGGATTGAAAATCAGGATGGTAAAAATGTAATTGTGGGTAAAACTGTGGCGAGTCTTTTAAGGGGATCAAAATAATTATACTCTGTATTTTTTATAGTAGCAAAAGGTATCATTTCCTCGACAACATCCCCTCAATCACAATAGATTTAACAATAAAAACAACCAGACACCTTCCCAGGCAAAAGATATAGTTGAAACTCTCCTTGAAATTATGAAATCAACCTTGGCTTCTGGAGAAGATATTATGATAATTTGCTTTGTGTGACGATGGATTATGTGCATGTGACCTGAGATGAAGATTATAGTGTTATAGAAATAACCTCTTTTTGTAATGGAGAGGGATTATTTTTTTACAATAATTTTAAGCTGTTAACCATATTTTATATTACTATGATTTCGGTGTAGGAATTTTAAAGGTGGGTAATTTATATTAATTTACTTTTTCATTTTTCTTATAGTTTACAGCTCGTTCTTAAGCTTATTGACTTGAGTTATCTATTACCTGCTTCATAATTCTTACTCGTATTACACCAATTTTAAAAATATGGTTTGATATACATATATGTTAAAAAAATTCTTTTACTTTGTTAAAGAGGAGTACTAATGATAAAGACATCAAAAATTCTCATCGTTGATGATGAACCGCGCATGTGTGACAGTTTAAAAACCCTTTTATGCTCCCGGAACCTTTGTAATGTTTTTAGAATTTTTTTGATTTAAATTTTATGAAAAAAATGTTGGCGGTAATTAATCGATTGATAAAAAAATGAGACTTAGAAACAGGCTGATTTTGCCACTATTGGAAAGGACTCTCCCATGGGATGCAAGGTCAATAAAAATCTACCATTATGATGTCGTCGGTATAGATTGAGGAGTTTGGAATCACTGGCCATTAATGAACAAGATAAGTATTCCATAAATATAATTGAGTATTTCTTTACAAAAATTCGAAATATTGATACTGATTTTTAGATTATTTTTTAAATATAAAAAAATACTGCGGTATAATTGAAAATTTGATTTGATTCTCAAAATGTAACAAGAATATGAATCAGATATAATTATTTTCATATTAAAAACCCCAAGGGAATTAACATGCAAAATATCAAATATTTTTATATACTGTTTATTTTTCTGATTTTTTCCCCCGGCTTGATTTGTGCTCAAGAAACCATTAAATCAGCATCTGAATATGATTATCCACCATTTTCCATTGTTACTGAAAAAGGTGAAGCAGATGGTTTTTCTGTTGAACTTTTAAGAGCAAGTCTTAAGGCAGTAGGTTTGGATGTTGAATTCTATGTGGGCCCATGGGCAAAAATAAAGCAAGATCTAACCCAGGGAAAAATTCAAGTATTGCCCCTTGTGGGCAGAACTCCTGAACGTGAAAAAATTTATGACTTTTCTGTACCTTACCAAACAATGTATGGCGGGATTTTTGTAAGAACTGGCGAGACAAATATCAACACCTTGAAAGATTTGGCAGACAGAGAAGTTTTAGTTATGAAAGGTGATAATGCAGAGGAATTTCTCTTACGCGAAAATGTATCCAAACACATTATAACAACTGAGTCGTTTGAAGATGCATTTAAAATACTTTCAGAAGGCAAACATGATGCAGTAGTTGCTCAGCAAATAGTAGGCACGCAATTAATCGAAAAATTAGGTATCACCAATGTTATTAGTATATCCAGGATTGATAAATATAAACAAGATTGGACGTTTGCAGTAAAAGAAGGAGATAAACAATTATTGGCCAGACTTAATGACGGACTGTCAATAATTATCATTAATGGAACTTTTGATAGAATTCATGATAAATGGTTTGGGGAAATTTCCATAGCTGATAAAGAAACCCTTTCTGAAAAAAAAGAGCCATCAATAATCCCAAATGTTTGGGTGTTGGGAATTTTAATTTCAGTTATTTTATTTTTATTAATCTTAAATAAACTGAAAATGGTTAAATTTGAAAAAATTGCCATTATGCTTCTTTTATCGATTGCTTTACTATTGATCATCGGGTTATTCATTTTCAATGCATATAATATAACAAACAATTTGAAAAAATCTGCAATTGAGAATTATTATGATACTCTGAGGGCTACTGCTTCTATTAAACAGGTGAACATAAAACAGCATATTACCCATATAAAAAGTGCATTTAAAATTTTAAGTTTTAGAAAGACTTTTTCAAATGAAGATTTAATGGAAATAATTAAATTAGGGGAATATTTTTCTGAGATTTTCATAACAGATTCTAATGGAAAAATAACACATTCGTCAGACATTTCAAATATTGGTCTTTCTCGTTTAACAGACCCTTATTTTAAAAGTGCAAAAGGAAGCGTTTACATAAAACAACTCTATCTTTTTGAAACTATTGGAGAAATTTCATTTACAATCTCTACTCTCTATAATAAGGGAGTATTAGTTGCAAGAATGAATCTTAATCATATTCATGAGATAATTTCTAAAAAAGAAGGGCTTGGAGAAAGTGGAGAGAGTTTGCTTGCATACAGAAATGAAAATGGAGATGCAGTATTTTTTACAAAGAGAAGATTTACAGCAGAAGCTGAAGCAAGAGATATAATTCCTAAGAAAGATATTAATATTCCCATAACACAGGCATTGTTAAAAAATGAAAAAAAGTTCTCGGATTATGTGGATTATAGGGGTGTTCCTGTATTTGCTGTAACAAAGTATATTGATGAAATTGATGCCGGACTTGTTGTTAAGATTGATCAGGAAGAAACACTTAAGTCGGTTTCAGGAAATATAAATCAAATTTGGTATTCTACAACCACAATTATCCTTGCAACAATAATTATCGGTATAATTTTCTATTTTCTATTAACATATTCACTTAGAAGGGAAGTAAAAACTAAAACTAATGCGCTTGAAAAGGCCTCTAAAGGATTAGGAGAGAAGATAATCCTACTGCAAAATTCAGAAAGAAAACTTATAGAAAGCGAAGAGAAAATCAGGAATATCTTTGATAACAGCAGGATCGTTCATTATTCTCATGGTGTAGATCATGTTAGTACTTATGTCAGTCCACAAATTGAACATATTCTGGGCTATACTCCAGAAGACGCAGATGAGAACTGGAAAGATTTATTGTCTGATAACCCTATTAATGTGATTGCACTTGAGAACACCATGAAAGCAATAGAAACAGGTGAACGCCAACCTGCTTATGAACTCGAATTGGTACACAAAAACGGCAAAAAGATTTATGTAGAAGTTTACGAAGCTCCGGTTGTTATGAATGGAAAAACCATATCAATAGTTGGGTCATTTGCAGACATCACCGAGCGTAAGCAGGCTGAGGAAACAATTGCACGTTTTGGCCGTATATTTAAAGACTCTTTAAATGAAATATACTTGTTTGAACCGGATTCATTAAGATTTGTTCAAGCAAACCCCGCTGCATTGAATAACCTGGGGTATACAATGGAAGAACTTAAAAAATTAACAGTCCTTGATATAAAACCTGAAATGACAGCAGAATCGTTTACAAGATTTATTGCACCTCTGATTAAGAAAGAAACACCAAGAGTTGTTTTTGAGACGGTTCATAAACGTAAAAATCAATCACTTTATAATGTAGAAATTCATTTGCAGTTTTTAAAACATGAACGCAGATCGTTATTTACCGCAATTGTTTTAGACATAACTGACCGGAAACGGGCAGAAGAAGAAAAAGTCCAATTAGAGGAACAATACCGCCAGGCCCAGAAGATGGAATCCATTGGGCGTCTGGCTGGTGGAGTGGCACATGATTTCAACAATGCCCTCAGCGTGATAACCGGTTTTACTGAAATGGCTCTTGATGATATAGATCCAAAAGGACAGCTGCATGAAGATCTTACTGAAGTCCTTAAGGCCGCAAAACGTGCGGCAGATATTACCCGGCAGCTGCTGGCCTTTGCCCGTAAGCAGATCATCTCCCCCAGGTTGATTGACCCGAACGAGACCATTGAAAGCATGCTAAAGATGCTTGAGCGTCTTATCGGCGAGGACATCAATCTTGCCTGGCTGCCAGGATCGAACCCGTGGCCCGTCAAAATGGACCCATCTCAAATTGATCAGATTCTGGTGAACCTCTGCATCAATGCCCGGGACGCCATCGAAGGTGTGGGCAAGATCACCATTGAAATAAACAAGGTGACCTTTGATTCAGCCTATTGTGCTGAACACGTCGGTTTTATTCCAGGTGAATTTGTCTTGCTGGCTGTAAGTGACAACGGCTGCGGTATGGATAAAGAAGTACTGGACAATATTTTTGAACCGTTTTTCACCACAAAGGATGCGGATAAAGGTACCGGCCTGGGACTGGCAACGATCTATGGCATCATCAAACAGAATAAAGGGTTTATCAACGTCTACAGCGAACCGGGCAAAGGAACGACTATAAAGATCTATCTGCCCAGGCATAAGACTTCAATGGTTGAAACCCAGGGAGAAAGTACGACAAAAATTCCACAAGGCAGTGGTGAGACGATCCTCCTTGTGGAGGATGATGTGTCGATTGTGAAGCTCGTTGGGAAAAATCTTAAAGGGCTTGGCTACACAGTCCTGACCGCATGCACACCGGTTGAAGCCATTGATCTGGCTAAGGAACACGCAAGCGAGATTCTCCTGCTGGTCACCGATGTGATCATGCCTGAAATGAATGGACGTGAGTTGTCAGAGCGACTGCAATCCCAATATCCAAATCTCAAATGTATTTTCATGTCAGGATATACAGCCAATGTCATTGCCCATCACGGCGTTCTGGACAAGGGGATGGAATTTATTCAAAAGCCATTCTCCAAAATTGATTTGGCAATGATAGTTAGAAAAGTGTTGGATGAAAATTAAAGAGGAAGAGATTGATCAGTAAAAGACAAATGATGGATATGCCGGAACTGACAGCCAGGGTTAGGGTGTTGAAAAAAATTATGGAGCTTTTCTATGGGAAAAAAATTAAATTATAAAGAGCTTGAAGCAAAGGTAAAAGAATTAAAACTGATAATATCCAGCCGTGACGATTCATACTATGTCCGAAAATACCTGAATATTATGGAACATATAGAAGACTGTTATCTGGAAGTGGACCTTAAAGGCAATTTTCAATTGTTTAACCAGTCTCTTTGTAAGATGCTGGGGTGTACAAAAAAGGAGCTGACCGGAAAAAACTATCTTGATTTTATAGATGAAAAAAACAAAACAAAAATTTTCAATATTTTTCATAATGTTTACAAGACCGGTAAACCTGTTATTGATGCAACATGGGAATATATAAGAAAAAATGGAAAAAAAAGGCATGCAAAATCCACCATATCCCTGGTCATGGATGAAAACAATAAACCTGTGGGATTTCAGGGCTTTGCCAGGGATATTACAAAAGAGGTGGCCATAGAAGAAAAACTTCAGCAATCCCTGAAAATCACTGAAAAAATCATTGAAAATATTCCCATTGGCATGATGATCATTGGCAAAGATAAAGTAATTCAAAGAATCAACAAGGCTGCCCTTTCCATAACCGGATATGATTCCAAAGAAGATATTATCGGCAAGGTTTGTCATAAAAATATCTGTCCTGCACAAACCGACCAATGCCCCATAACAGACCTTAACCAGAAAGTTGACAAATCCGAGAAAAATGTGATTCACAAAAATGGTCAAAAAATACCGGTTTATAAAACAGCACTGCCCATGCAACTTAATGGAAAAGATGTTATTATTGAGGCTTTCATGGATATCAGTCTGCTTAAAAAAACTGAAACTGAACTCCGGGAAAGTGAAAAAAGACTTCAGGCAGTGATGGAAACAATTGTTGATCCGGTGGTGGTATATGATGGCCAGGGAAAGGTGGTATACCTGAATCCTGCCTTTACCCGTTTATTTGAATGGACTTTGGAAGAGCTTATTGGAAAGAGGATTGATTTTGTTCCTGAAAAAGAAACAGCAGCAACACAAAAAGCCATTGCCAAGGTATTTCAAGGAGAAGCCCTGTCAGGATTTGAGGCAATGAGAAAAACTAAAAGCGGCAGTATAAAAACAGTCAAAATCGGTGCGGCACTTCTTCTGGATGTGCATGGCAAACCCAATGGCATTGTTGCCAATTTCCAGGATATCACCCAAGAAAAAGAGGCAAAAGATAAATTAGAACAGATGAATAAAGAGCTTGAAACAGCTATTGAACAGGCAAACACAATGGCTCAAAGAGCTGAAGCTGCAAATGTTGCCAAAAGTGAATTTCTTGCCAACATGAGCCATGAAATCCGCACACCTCTAAATGGTGTTATCGGTATGACTGGTCTTTTACTGGATACAGACCTTACCGATAATCAACGGCATTATTGCAGCATTGTACAAAACAGCGGTGAATCCCTCTTAATGGTAATTAACGATATCCTTGATTTTTCAAAAATAGAGGCTGGCAAGCTTGATATGGAAATCATTGACTTTGACCTTCGATCCATGCTTGATGATTTTGCCTCTATGATGTCTTTGCGTATTCAAAAAAAGAACCTGGAATTTATCTGTGCAGCATCCCCGGATGTGCCTGCCCTGCTCCAGGGTGATCCTGGACGACTCCGCCAGATTCTAACTAATCTTGTGGGCAATGCTGTTAAATTCACTGATAAGGGAGAAATTTCTGTTCGATCATACTTAGAAAAAGAGACTAAAAAAGATGTTGTGGTTTTATTTTCCATTAAAGATACAGGTATTGGTATTCCTGAAGAGAAACATGATATGCTATTTGAGAGTTTTACCCAGGCAGATGCCTCAACCACCCGTAAATTTGGGGGCACAGGTCTTGGGCTTACCATCTCAAAAACACTTTGCAAAATGATGGGGGGAGAGATAGGCATAAACAGTGAAGTTGGCAAAGGATCTGAATTCTGGTTTACAGCTTGTTTTAAAAAACAGGAAGAAGCAAAACATCCTGCAGTTAAGGTACAAATATCTGATATGAAAGGGTTGCATATCCTGGTGGTGGATGACAATGAAACCAACCGGGAGATACTCCAGAGCCAGTTAGGTGCCTGGGGGATGAGGGTAAAAGAGGCCGTGGACGGGCCAGACGCACTGAATAAATTCTACCAGGCAGTGAAACGAAAAGATCCTTTTCAAATTGCCGTTTTAGACATGCAGATGCCTATAATGGACGGCTTGTCTCTTGGCAAGGTTATTAAAACTGATGATAAATTCAAATCAGTACACCTGATCATGATGACCTCAATCGGGCAGGCCGGTGATGCCAGAGAATTTGAAAAAACAGGATTTGCAGCCTACTTAATCAAACCTGTTGGACATTCAGACCTGTTTGACTGCCTGGCAACTGTTCTATCAGATGGTTCCGCACCCAAACAGAAAAAATCCATTATCACCCGTCATACAGTCCGGGAAATGCAGCGCAAAAATATCCGGATTCTACTGGCTGAGGATAATCCTACAAATCAGTTGGTTGCCACAGGCATCCTGAAAAAACTTGGTTTTGCCAATGTAGAAACTGCATCAAACGGTGCAAAAGCTGTTAAAGCAATTGAAGAATCTTCTCATGATCTTATTTTAATGGATATACAGATGCCGGAAATGGACGGCATTGAAGCCACCAGACAGATTCGGAAAATAGAATCCAGAGCCAGTAAAAAAAGAACACCCATTATTGCGATGACAGCCCATGCCATGAAAAAAGACAGGGATAAATGCTTTTCAGCAGGTATGGATGACTATGTTTCAAAACCTATAGATGCAAACTTGCTTTTAGAAGCCCTGGAACGCTGGTTACCCAAAAAGAAGACCGTATCCGCTTCTCCTGTTTTGGAATCTGAGCAGACATTGAAACAAAAAACAGATAAGAAAAACAGTCTAATGATCTTTGATAAAGATACTCTGATGGAGCGTGTGATGAGTGATGCAGAATTGTTTGAAACTGTCATCTCAGGCTTTTTAGATGACATTCCTAAACAGATTGATCTGCTCACAAAATTTGTTGATGAAAAAAATACAGAAGATGCAGGCAAACAGGGGCACCAGATTAAAGGTGCTGCCGGTAATGTAGGTGCAGATGATCTTCAAGAAATTGCATACAAAATTGAAACAGCAGGAAAAGCAGGAGATTTGGATACCCTTATCAGCCTTATGCCCATAGTGAATGAATCTTTTTATAAATTAAAAACAATAATGGAGGAAATGGTTTCATGAAGGTATTGATTGCTGAAGATGACATGACTTCCAGGCTTCTATTAGGTTCAATTCTTAAGAAATGGGAGTTCACACCGGTTTTGGCATGCAATGGAAAAGAGGCATGGGATGTCATGCAGTCAGAAGATGCACCCAGACTTGTCATTCTTGACTGGCAGATGCCTGAAATGAGCGGAATTGAAGTGTGTAAAAAAATTCGTAAGATTGAAACTTCAGATCCACCCTACCTGATTGTCCTGACATCAAGAGATGAAAAAAAGGATATTGTAAAGGCTCTGGATGCAGGTGCAAATGATTTTATCTCAAAACCCTATGATAATGAAGAACTGCAGGCCAGGATCAATGTCGGCAAACGGATGATAGAGCTCCAGTCAGCACTTGGCGATGCTTATAAAGCACTGCAGCATAAAGCCATGCATGATCCTCTGACCAGTATATACAACCGCCGGGCAGTTATGGAACTGCTGGAAAAAGAGATAGCAAGGGCAAAACGGGAAAAAACTGCCCTGTGTGTTGGTATGTGTGACATTGATTTTTTTAAAAAGGTAAATGATACATATGGCCATCCAGTTGGGGATGAGGTATTGATTACTTTTACCCAATTTATCATAAACCAGTTACGTAACAATGACTATTTAGGCAGGTATGGGGGTGAAGAATTTCTGATTGTAGCACCCGGAGCCAAAGCGTCAAACCATGCAACAATGTTTGAACGGATCTGTAAACATATTCGTGAAAATAAAATTCCCACTGAAAAAGGAAATCTCTCTATCACTGTAAGTATCGGAGTGGCCCCATATACCGGTGTTGAAAATTCAGATATGCTGCTGGCAGCCGCTGATACTGCAATGTATGATGCCAAGGAAGCCGGGCGGGACCGTGTGGTTTATGCATAAACCATTATACTCGATTAGCAGATAATAATAATCTCAATTATTCACTATTCATTTTGATTTAATAAATGGTGAGGGTCACCTGCGTTCATTTTTCCAGATTTAAGAAAATCCATTTGCTTTGCATCAGAATATATTGTACGGTAATTATGATTTAAATTCACCAGAATATTAAACGCATTCTGTTTTTTTAGAGAGTGTGCAGACTATGGCAATTTATGTTACGACTTTTTTTTGTTGCGTGATTTTCTTATAAAGAATTTTTAAAGGGTACATTTTCTTTGGATTTAATTCTTTTACTTTTTTTCTTCTCTCATTTTCTTTGCTTTTGACAGGTAATATTCAACGCTTTCTTGTTCAAAACCTGGCATAGTTTTGGCAAAATCAGCAGCTTTTTGGTAATAATCAGATGCTATCTGTTTTTTTCCTCGGGCCTCGTAGACCTGGCCTAAACGCTCAAAACCATCAATTTGGTCAGGATATTCACTTAATAGTCTTTTGGATACAAATTCTGCCTCATCCAGTTTGTCCTTCTTTATAAGATCCATAACACTATTTGAAAGTTGATCTAATTCTGTGTAAACTGGTATGAATTTAGTGGGTTGAGGCTTGGGTTGAATTGCCCCGTTCTGTAACAACAGGCAGCACTTTTTATATTTTTTACCACTGCCACAAGGGCACGGTGTATTGCGACCGATCTTTCCCATGAGGAAAATATTTCATATTTTGAATCTTACTGCAAGGAAAAGATTATGCAGCTTCGATTTGCCACGAATCTTCCAATCGAGCAATATATACAACGTGAAGCATGGAGAGGCGTTGAACTGGATCAGTGTCCATTGCATCCAGAAGGTGGTTGTAAAATTGCCAGACACGGGACTTATAGCAGAAAATTTCCTGATGGAGCTAAAATAGCCAGATGGTACTGTCGGAAAGGATGTACAACTTTCAGTAAGCTGCCGGATTGTCTGTCCTCACGATTACCCGGAACATTGATTGAAGTGGAAACGGTTATTAATCAAATCGAAAGTGCATCAAGCCAAGAGGCCGCAGCTGATAACATTCGGTTGGACATAAGCCTTCCAAGCGTCCTGCGGTGGATGAGGCGGCGACTGTTTCCTATACGCTTAACCTTGATTTTATTGATTGAACTTCTTCCATCACTGCCGGATAATTGTAAACCAAATTTTTCATCTTTTCGATCTGCTCTTGGTATTGAATTCGTTTTGCCTCACCTTCGGATGCTTGCCAGTCCATATTTGGATATTTTACCGCCGCCTTTAGGGTTTGGCCCCCGCCCGAAAGCACATAAATCAAAAAAAAACCATTTCCAACACAAAACAGGGACTGATCCTCCCTAAAAAACAGTGTAAATTGCCTTTATCTATAATTTCAAGGAGGCAATGCCATGAATATCAAACGTAATGGAATTAAAAACTTGGATTCAAGGTCTAAGTGCGGTTTTCGTACGTCTATTGAAAAAAATCCAATCACACCTTGCCGCATCAGAAAAATTACAGGCAGTTTTGCTTTTATCGAGCACCGTTTTCTACGGGAAGGCTTTTGGGCAAGCCTTGATCACCATCAACTCTTGTTGTATCTGTTTCTGATTATCGTTTCTGACCGTCATGGATTATCCTATTACAGCTATGATAAAATCTGCACCCTGCTCAGAGTTTGTGTTGATGAATACATCCTTGCCAGGAATGCCTTGATTGATAAGGATCTGATTGCATTTGACGGCAGTCTTTTTCAAGTATTATCTCTTCCTGAAAAAACTGTTTTCCCCTCACCGGCGCCACTTCAAAATCAAAAAGATATGGAACTGCATGATCCGGCAACTGTCCATCATCTTGTCGTGCAATCCTTTGGAAAAAACTATGACAGAAATTGAAAATAAGATACCAGAAGAGTTTGAGCGATACCTGGATTATTATAAAATTCAAGTTCGCAGAGAAAAGACAGTTCAGGGGATGAGGAACATACTATCCTGCCTTGATGCCTACCTTCAGAAATCAAATATTACTTTTTGTAAAATATCAATCGAACAGGTTGATCACTTTTTGGCGCTTTATAATAAAAATTATGCTCCAGGAACAAGTAGGATATGTAGATCACACCTTCGTAAATTTTTAAAATATCTTTATCAGGAAGGATATATTAAAAAGGATCTTGCTCCTTTGGTTGTAAGCCCTCCGGAGTTTGAACGATCAAAACCACCGAAGTTTTTACGTCCCAATGAAGTCCAAAAACTGTTTGACAACCTTGATCTTTCTGTTGCAAAAGATCTCCGCACTTATGCTGCAATGCACCTGGCGTACTATCTGGGATTGCGTCCGAGAGAAATCCGCTTGATCACTCTGGATGATATCTCGTTCAGGCAAAAAGAAATTTTCATTCGATCCAGGAAAAATTATAGCCCGGCACAGCTTCCGCTTCCGGACGACACCATCAAAGCAATCACAGCTTATATCGTGGGTGGGAGACCTGAAAGTGAGCACCGAACTCTATTTTTACAGCTTATTCCACCTTATAACCCTGTAAACAAAAATGACCTTCCCTGTTATATCCGGGAATGCATGCATAAGAACAATCTTCGGGCAAGCGCTTATTGGCTACGTCATTCATATGCACAAAATCTTCTGGAGTCCGGTGCATCCATTTATGAAATCAAAGAGATGATGGGTCATAAAAGTATCGACTCAAGCCGCAAGTATCTGAGTATCCATATTAATTTGATGCGGGAGGTTATCCTTGATGAAACGGTTTAATAGCTTTTTGGGCGGACAGATGGAAAACTTTATCGAATATCGTCTTCAGCTCGGGTATTCCGATAGAATGATGGTTTACAGCCTTCGATTGCTTGATCGGCATGTGGTTGAAAAAAATGCGACCAGAGCATCATTTGATCCCTTGTTTTTTATCAGGTTCAGGGCTGATCTTAATCATGAAAAAAGATCCATAAATATGAGCTTTCGAATGATCAAAATGTTTTTTAACTTTCTGATACGAAAAGGTTTGATCTTTGAAAATCCATTGATAGAAATTGCTGAATTACCAGAAAACCAGATTGTTCCTTTTATATTTTCTCCAGAAGAAACAGATCTTTTGCTTAATACCTTAATCAAGCTGATACGCACAACGGAAGTACTCTATTTTGCTGATTTTGGTGCTTATATCGCCTTTTTATTAATGGCCCGATGCGGGCTTAGGATCTCAGAGACTCGTAATTTGTTAAAAATCAATTATAGACCCGAAGAAAGGACAATTTATATTGAAAAAACAAAGTTTAAAAAAGACCGGCTGATCCCCATACCGGAAGCCGTGGCCTGTGAAATAAACAACCTGTTAAACGTTCGCCGGTTGTTTCTTGATGAGGATGACAACCCTTTATTACTGGTAAAAAAAGATCAAACAGGTTTTTCATGGATGTTTTTGAATCGGAGATTTAAACGGGCCATCAAACATATTCATTTTGATCAACCCAGAAAGGTAATTGGTTCCACAAATTTTTGTGCCCCCACACACCATTCCTTACGTCACTCATTCGCTGTGAATACTCTAAAACGAATAAAACTGCAGGGCAAATCCCCTCAAAATGCTTTGCCGGTGCTGGCAGCTTACATGGGACACAGCGAGTACAAATATACAACCAAATACCTGAAAGTACTGGATGCAGAACATCGCCGCCAAATGTTTGATTTTTCAATGTCAATGCATGAGGCTATATGAGATTATCAAGCTGTTTATATCAGTATTTCAATGAATACTTACCCCGTATAAAAGGAACCAGTATACAAAGCATTAAAACGTACCGGCAAACCTTCTCTTTGTTTTTACATTTTTTGGCCGATCATCATTCAATCAAGGTCAAGTCTCTAAAAATAGAACATTTATCAGCAGATGCCGTGTTGGCTTTTTTACATCATCTGGAGTCCCATAGAAAAAATACGGTTCAAACCCGCAACAACCGGCTGGCCGTGATTAAATCATTGGCAAAAATGATCCGATTTATGTATCCGGATAAAAAACACATTGCAGAAGTCATTTTGAATATCCCGCAGAAAAGGGCTCAAAAAAAGCTGATGGGTTTTTTGTATCCAAAAGAGATCATGACGGTTTTTAATGCAGTGGATCTTAAGAAAAAAGAGGGGATCAGGGATTTTACCATCCTTCATCTTCTTTATGACTCTGGTGCCCGGGCCAGTGAAATTGCAACACTGGAGTTTGATTATTTTGATCCTGAAAACGAAACCATCGCAGTTCTGGGCAAAGGGAACCGGTACCGGATGATTAATCTATGGCCCAAGACAGCATCTCTAATCTCAGACTACATTATAAATTACCGTGTAGATCCAATCCCATTGTCTGGTCACCGTTTGTTCATCAACCAGCGGAAACGATCATTGACACGGCATGGCATTAATAAAATTTGCAGAAAATATTTGGCTAAAGCGCTGCCGCCAAAGCGCCTTAAAGGCCTGAGTCCGGCGCATTGCTTTAGACACTCCTGTGCTGTGAATATGCTGACATCAGGTTCCCCGGTGTCTGATATCAAAAATCGTCTTGGCCATAAAAGTATCGAATCAACTATGATTTATCTACAGCTCGATCTGTCCAGAAAACGTGATATCCAAAAAAAGTTTATTGAATATACACAGTCGAAAGTTAACCATGATAGTAAAATTGATGAGTTAGTAGACTGGTTAAACAGTGTGGAAATCCTTGCCTGGCTTGACAGTTTGTAACGAGTGGAACGGATTTTGCCAGACACGGTGACCTACGTAGTAAAACAAAAGATTATGTTGTCAGTAGTTTAAAGAAATTTTAAATCTTACTTTAAGTTATTGAATTTTAAAGGAATATTCATTTGCAAAACCGGAATCCAAATCTGTTTAAAAATTCAAGCAGTTACGACCACTCGCAACATAAAACTATTATTTACTGTTCAAATCTAAAAATTTATTTCGATATAAAAGGTGCTTCATATGGCTGAAAAACCCACTTATGAAGAATTAGAAAAAAAAATTCAGGAATTAGATAGAGCAGAATCTGAGCACAATCAGATGGAAGACACACTAAAAAATAGTGAAGCTGAAATTAAAAGTATATTTCGCGCTGCACCCATAGGTATTGGAGTTGTTTGTGACAGGACATTTCAACAGGTGAATAACCGCTTCTGTGAAATAACCGGGTACTCAAGAGCAGAGTTGATCGGGCAAAATTCGAAAATGATTTACCCTTCTGATGAGGAGTATGAATATGTCGGCAGCGAAAAATACCGCATGATCAAAGAAAAGAGAACAGGAACGGTTGAAACGCATTTCAGGCGTAAGAATGGAGAAATCATTAATGTATTATTAAGTTCAACTCCGATTGATCTGACAGATTTATCAACTGGAGTATTGTTTACAGCATTAGACATTACTGAGCGTAAGAAAACAGAAAAAGCACTGAAGAAAAATGAATCCAGATACAGACTTCTTACTGATAACCTGAACGATGTTATCTGGACGATGGACATGGAGCAGCATCTCACCTATTTCAGCCCCTCAATTCAAAAACTGTGTGGGTACACTCCAGAGGAGGCTTTGCAGATACCTTTAGAAAATGTGTTGACGCCTGAATCATGTGAAAAGGCCGTTCAAGTTATGATGGAAGAAATTGAACGGGAAGGTAAACCCGGGGTTTCACAGGATCGATACCGAATCCTTGAGCTTGAACATATTCGAAAAGACGGCAGCACCGTCTGGGCTGAAGTAACAACATCATTCCTTCGAAATGAAGACGGATTGGCAACTGGGTTTATTGGCATTAGCCATGACATAACCGAACGTATGAAGGTGGAGGTAGCCTTAAGAGAGAGTGAACGCAAATTCCGGCTTTTGGCCGATCATACATTAGACTGGGAATACTGGATAGATTTAGATGGAAACTATGTTTATATATCACCATCCTGTGAACGGGTTACCGGCTACAAACCGGAAGAATTTATTTCCAACCAAGAACTATTATTAAAAATAGTAAAACCTGCTTATACTAAAAATGTCCAAAATCATTACTCTGATGAAAACTACAAAGATACTCCGGTATTTTCAATGGAGTTTCCCATCATTGCCAAGAGTGGAAAAGAAGTCTGGCTGGAGCATAATTGCAGTCCGATTTTTGATGATAAGGAGAATTATGCAGGCCGTCGGGGCAACAACCGTGACATCACTGATCGAAAAAGGGCTGAAGACGCATTGCGGTCAATCTCCCAGCTTAATGAGAGCATTATTGCTTCATCTCCCATCGGGATAACAATTTATAATTCCAATGGTAATTGTATCACTGCCAATAATGCAGCAGCAAAAATTATTGGGGCAACAAAGGAGAAGATCCTGCAACAGAATTATAATCAGTTAGATTCCTGGAAGAAGAGCGGCTTATATGATGTTGCCTTGCACTCGGTGCATGAGAAAGAAAAAAAACACCATGAAATAAAAGTTAAAACAACGTTTGGGAAAGATCTTTTTCTTGATATCCATCTGGTCCCCATCATTATAAAAAACGAACCCCATCTTCTTATTATGTTTGAAAATATAACAGAGCGTAAACAAGCACAAATAGATAAAGCACGGCTTGAAGAGCAATACCATCAAGCCCAGAAGATGGAATCCGTAGGACGTCTGGCAGGTGGCGTGGCACATGATTTCAATAATGCTCTCAGCGTGATCACAGGTTTTACTGAAATGGCTCTTGGTGAAACAGATCCGGCAGGACAGCTGCACGATGATCTCAATGAAATCAGCATGGCAGCAAAACGTGCAGCAGACATCACCCGGCAATTGATGGCTTTTGCTAGAAAGCAGAAAATCACTCCTCAAGTGCTTAACCTGAACGATAATGTGAAAAATACGCTCAAAATGATGAGACGTCTTATTGGTGAAAATATTGATCTTGCCTGGCTGCCAGGTGCGAATTTGTGGTCAGTCAAAACAGACCCCACCCAGATCGACCAGATTCTGGCCAACCTTTGTGTCAATGCAAGGGATGCCATTGAAGGTGTGGGTAAGATCACCATTGAATCGGAAAACACCTCACTTACAGAAGACTATTGTGATACTCACCCGGGTTTTGTTCCCGGCGAGTTTGTCCTGTTGTCTGTAAGCGACAATGGTTGCGGTATGAACAGGGAAATACTGGATAATATTTTTGAACCGTTTTACACCACAAAGGATGTAGATAAGGGCACTGGTCTTGGACTGGCCACCGTCTATGGTATCGTCAAGCAGAACAAAGGATTCATCAATGCTTAC
The DNA here is from genome assembly GCA_027858995.1 of Deltaproteobacteria bacterium. GTDB lineage: Bacteria > Desulfobacterota > Desulfobacteria > Desulfobacterales > Desulfobacteraceae > Desulfobacula. The sequence goes on from JAQIBP010000168.1 coordinate 24,511, forward strand.
AGCGAACCGGACGTAGGGACAACCATAAAGATTTACCTGTCAAGGCATGAGACTGAAACTGCAAAAATCCATGGAGAAAGCAAAGAAAAGATTCCAACAAGTAAAGGAGAGACAATCCTGGTGGTAGAAGATGATCCTGCAATCCTGAAAATCATTCAGAAAATTCTTAAAAGACTGGATTACACCGTTTTGACCTCAATCGCACCTGAAAAGACTATGGAAATAGTCAAGGAACACACCGGCAAGATCCATCTGCTCATCACCGATGTTATCATGCCCAAAATGAACGGACGTGATCTGGCAGAACTATTGCAATCCATTAACCCTGATCTCAAATGCGTTTTCATGTCTGGATACACAGCAGATGTCTTAGACAGTCATGAAATTCTGGATAAAAAAATGAACTTTATTCAAAAACCTTTCTCCAGAAAAGAACTTGCAGAAATTATCAGAAAAGTGCTTGATGAGTAGAAATAGAAAATTTTTGTATATCTTTAACCCTGATAATTAAGGATTAAATTAATTTTTTAAAGGTATCAAAGGCCATGATCAACATTATGAATTACTTCGGATATCTCTGCTACCCTGCAATTTCCAAAAGCTCTGACAAGCAAACCAACAAGGGTTGTAGGGAATTGCTTCCTTTCTGAATGCCTTCCTGTCAAAGTGTCTCATTATGTATTGTATCCCGTTTACTGAGAACAAATTTTTTATATGCTTCACCTTCAAATGTACCAATCTTGCCCCTGATTTTCAAAAATTGATCAAAATTAGTTATAAAAACATCAAGGATCTCAGGGTCAAAGTGTTCCCCCTCTTCTTTTTGCATGATACTATATATGATCTTGGGTGGATAAGGATCTTTATAAGGCCGTTTTGAACTGAGTGCGTCAAAGGTATCAGCGATGGCAACAATTCGTCCGGAAAGAGGGATGTCAGTCCCTTTTAATTGATTGGGATATCCGCTCCCATTAAATCTTTCATGATGGCTCAGGGCAATTTCATGGGCCATCTGAAGGATCTTTGATTTGGATTGGGATAAAAGCCTTGCACCGATCTCTGTGTGGGTTTTTATGATTTTAAACTCGCCAGGGGTGAGCTTGCCCGGCTTTAGCAAAATCTTATCCGGGATACCGATTTTTCCAATATCATGCATGGGTGCAGAATAATATATAATTTCTTGATATTCTTTGGAAAGAGTTAACTTTTCAGCCAGGAACAGGCAATATTGCCCGATTCTCATAATGTGATCTCCAGTGTCTTCATCTTTATACTCTGCTGCCATGACCAGGCGATGGATGGAGTCGATATAAGATCCTTTAAGCTCTTCGTGGGCTTTTGCCGCTTTTTGTTTAAGGCTTCTTTCCCGTAACACGCGATTTACCCTGAGAACCATCTCTCTGAGTGAAAAAGGTTTTTCAACAAAATCACTGGCACCGATATTAATAATTTCATCATACTGGTAGCTTCTGATCTGGCCTGTCATTACAATCACATCTGCAGTAAATTTTGATTTAATAATTTTGGCAAGCTCAATACCATTCATGATCGGCATGTCAATATCAGTAACCACCACATCAAATATCTGCCTGGAAAGCAGTTCGAGAGCAGCTTCACCATTCTCTGCAAAAGAACAATCATAACCAGCTCCTTCCATGACCCTTTGAAACAATTGTCTTAGACTGGGTTCATCATCAACAATTAAGATATTAATATTTTTTTTATGTATAGAATTATCCATTATGGGTTGTCTCCAATATTATTTTCCAACCAGCATTGATTCATGCAAAATGTAATTATTACTATTTGCATTTTATTGTTCTACTTTAAAGCTTATAGACATTAGTTTCAAGTTTTACCTTTACTCCCGGCCAATAATATTAAAACCGGTTTTCAATTTACCTGTAATTGCCCTTCTTTTGTTACAGGAAACACATATCACAGATGCCGGTGCCCAGAAAAATAATCAAGATTGTCAGCTTTCACTTGAACACCTTATTGACAGACAACTCACCTTTCAGAACTTTTCATAAACAGCTGGATACAATCAAATTTTTATTGACTTATATGAGTAAAAATAATAATTGTATATGCAAACATTTTAATTTTGAGGTGAATATGGATACTGATGACAATTTTTTAGAAAGCTGCCTGTTTTTTAATACCAATGCATTGTCCAGATATTTATTAAAACTTGCTGAAAAAGAGTTTAAATACCTGAATATTTCTCCTGCCCACGCCTCATTACTGCTGCTGGTTTATGACTCTCCCGGAATCAATCCAAAACGACTGGGCCAGCTTCTTCATCTGACACCTTCCACTATAACAAGGTTCATTGATTCTCTTGAAAAAAAAGATTTTGTAACACGCAAAACTCAAGGTAAATCAGCCTTCATATCTCCAGGCAAAAAAGGGTTGGAACAAAAAAAATCAATTGCTGCTGCCTATAAAAAATTATACCTGAAATACACTGAAATTCTCGGATCTGACACAGCCAATCAACTCTCTTTTTCAATTTTTAAGGCCAATAGAGAACTTGCCTCCTTTTTAGACAATAATGAATAAAAATTTTAAAATTATCATTGAGTATGATGGTACCGGTTTTTTTGGATGGCAAAGGCAAAAAGATAAAAAAACTGTCCAGGAAGAGATTGAAATTATTCTAAGTATGATTTTGAATCAGAGCATTAAAATCTTTGGTTCCGGCAGAACTGATTCAGGTGTCCACGCATTTGGACAGGTTGCCAATTTCCATGCTGACAGTGGTATAAATCCTTTGAAACTGAAAAAATCTGTAAATTCTCTTATCAAACTGCCAATTGTTATAAAGGATTGCACTATTGTTGATGATAAATTTCATTCCAGATATAATGCAATTTCCAAAGAGTATCATTATTTTATTTTAAACCAGGAAGACCCCTGTGCCATAAATAGGAAGTATCAATGGCATATAAGGCATGATCTTGATATCAAAATAATGAATCAATGCTGTCAGGCAATCACTGGAATTATGGATTTTAAATCATTTGAAAACAGCGGTAGCCCAAGATCCTCAACCATAAGAGAGGTGTTGTTCTCAAATATCAATCCAATAAAACAAAACAGGCTTGTATTTAAGATCTGTGCCAGAGGGTTTTTAAGGTATATGGTGAGAAACCTTATTGGAACCATTGTTCTTGCAGGGGCAAACAAAATAACACTTAATGAATTTATAAAAATAGTTGAAGCAAAAGATAGAGCACAAGCCGGCCCCACAGCTCCACCCCATGGTTTGTTTCTAAAAAAAGTAAATTATTAAGGAGACAAGTTAAAATAAGTTGTAAAAAACAAACAAAGGGTGCAAGTTGTTTTGAATTAACGACTACGCTTTTATTTTTTTAATATGGTCATTGTAATATGAAATAATATCTCTTCTGTCTATAAGACCTATAAGACTGCCGGCTTCATTTTTATCCATAACCGGCAAACTATCAATATTTTTCTGGGTAAGCTTTAACAATACTGTGTTCAAGTCTTCCAAAAGAGTAGTATGAATCAGATCTGTCACCATAATATCTTTCATGACAACCAGTTGTTCTATGTGCATTGTAAATATCACTTCTCTGACATCATTGGAAGAAAAAATTCCTGATACGTCTCCGCTGTTATTGATAACAGGAAAATAGTGCTGTTTAGTGGTTGCAAATATTTTTTTAAATTCACTAAAAGGCATATCTTCATTCACACACCTGACCTCTTTTATCAGATGTTGTAAATCACCTATTTTCAGAGTTTGGAGAACATCCATCATAACCTCGCCGGCATGGGCTGGAGAATCAATCCTGGATTTAAGTTGATTTTCAAAGATAGTCCACTTTTTGCTGAGTAGATAGCAGATTGAACATACCAGAAGGCTTGGCAGCAAAAGATGGTAGGAGTTGGTCATCTCACTGATAAAGATAATGGTTGAAATGGGAGTATTGGATGCAGCAGCAAAAAAGCCTGCCATACCCACAATAACAAAAGAGCCGGGATTGGTTACAATGGAAGGTATAAACAGGTGAAAAATTTTACCCACAGCTCCGCCCATGGCTCCTCCAATAACAATTGATGGGCCGAATACCCCGCCACTGCCACCGGAACCAATGGAAAACGAGGTTGTAAATATTTTACCGAGTGCCAGGGCAATCAAAACAGGGATAGCAACTTGATTATAAATTGCCTGCTGAGCCATTCCATAGCCAAATGCAAGGGTATAGGGAAGAAAAAATCCAATAATCCCTGTAAGCAGACCACCTATTGCAGGTTTTATATGGTTTGGGATTGAAAACTTTTTAAATATACCAATTACCCCGTAAAATACTTTAATATACAAAATAGCTGTAAGAACAAGGACAAAGGATAAAACAATATAAGGACCTAATTCCAGAGGATTGGTAAACAGAAAATCCGGAGAGTCAAACAGTGTTCCCCACCCAAAGACAAGACAGAAAGTACAATATGCAACAACAGAAGATATACCTGCAGGTATTATAACTTCAGATTCAAAATCAGGATCACGATATAAAACTTCTGCTGCAAAAAGTGCTCCTGCAAGGGGAGCACGAAATATTGCCCCTACCCCTGCTCCAATACCGGCAGCCATCATTATTCTTCTCTCCCTTTCAGAAAGATTGAATTTTGTGGCAAGAAAAGAGCCAAACCCTGCACCGATCTGTGCTATGGGACCCTCCCTGCCGCCTGATCCCCCGGTTGTCAATGTTATGGTGGAGGCAATTGTTTTTATGAAGGGAATTCGACTGCGGATAAATCCGCCTTTATGATGGTAGGCATCAATGGCAGCATCTGTTCCATGGCCTTCTGCTTCAGGAGCAAAGGTATATACAAGCCATCCGCTTACAAGACCGCCGGCAGCCGGTAAAATCAAAAGTATCCATCTATTAAAATCAGTTTTTGTATGGGGTAAAAGAAGATGTTCTCCAGCTGGAGCATCAGGTCTGTAACCTGCCATGAGATCCAGAAAATAGTGCATGCCAAGACCGCACAAATAGTGGAAAAGAATGGCACCACAGCCTGCAATAAGACCGATCAATACAAAGTAAAACAGCCACCTTCCTGCAACAGCGATATCATGTGACCTGACCTTCTCTCTAAAACCCATTATTATTAACTTTTTCTAAGGTCATTGATACCGTTTAAAATTATGCCAAACAGTGTTTCAACATCACTCTCTTCAAGACAGGAAAAGGCCACCCTGATATTGTTATCACCAATGGAAATCAAGCCTGTTCCATAATTTTCAAGAAGATGAAGTCTTAGTGCTTCAGCATTGACATCTTTAAGCCGGATACACATGAAATAGCCGGAATTAAATGGATAGACATCAAATGCATCTTGATATTTCGGATCTTTTAAGACCTCTTTCATTTTCAAAGCTCTATTTTTCAAAAGATCGAATTTCTCTTTTTTATAAACTTCGTAGTTTGCATCTGCCATGGATTTTAAAAGAATGGTCTGGCTTAAATGGGAAGCATTGGAAATATTTCCCCTGATGCACCCTGCACTCTTTTTTTCCAGAGCCAGCAGAGTGTCAGCATCATTTCCTGCAACTCCATAGGTGATAAAACCTGTTCTAAAACCCCAGACATAGTCTTCTTTAGTTGCACCATCAAGTTTTACAGCTACAATTCTCTTGTCAGCTCCTGCAAGCCTTGCAAATATGGATTCCTTACTTGTCTGTTCTTCAAAAAAAAGTCCAAAATATGCATCATCACAGGCTGCAACCACATTGGTTCCCTTTTGGGCAACATCAATAAGGATTTTTGCAACTCTGTCAGCTTCAGACAGACTTAAAGAGTATCCAGTTGGATTATGGGGGAAATTTAATACTGTAATAATTTTATCATTTTTTTCAGCCTGTTCTTGAATAACCTTTTCAAAGGATTCCAGATTAAACCGGGTCAGTTTTTCATCATATGCTTTGTAATGAATTATCCGTGCTTTGTTTCTAACACAAAATGTCATATTATAATTGCCCCACATCATATCAGGCAAAACAATCACATCATCGGGATTAATCCACATATCAGACAGTATGCTGACACCGTGGGTTATACCGGAAGTTACAACTGGAAGGCTTATTTGTCTGCCGCCAAGAGATGAATTCTTCTTATACAAACTCTCTTTCCATCTCTTTCTAAGTTCAGGAACGCCAAATGATGGTGCATAGGGCAGATAGTTATCAGGTTCAATACCTTGAATATATTTTGTAATGGAAGAGAGACTGAATACTTTGTTCCCCTCTTTAGCAATACCTATTGTGGCATTGATTTTATCTGCTTTTTGCTTGGCTTCAGCACTTTGACTTAAAATACCTTTTGGAAAAAACAGCTCTCTGCCCATATCAGAAAGCATTTCAAAAATGTAAGGGTTGGATCCATTAATAATTTTATTTAATTCTTGTGCAATAGGATTCATAATAAACTCTTATATAAAGATTTAAATATATAAAAAAAACTCTGCAGTTATATTACAGCTAAAACCACAGAGCTTAAATAGTGCCCGCCCAAAAACCACTAATTTGCCCAATTACGGCGTTGGTAAAAACCAATTCTATAAAATCAGGTAATCCTCGAAATACTATTTGAGCAGAGGCTATTTTCTTTTGGAAGCTTTAATCGGGTTAATCTTCTGTTTTTTAGTGGCTGCAGCAGTTTTAACATGGGTTGCAATGTTACACTCGCCGTTTTTCCATTTCAGTGAAGGATCAGGAGCAGCAGTGCAGTATACACCTGTTTCAAATTCTGATGTTCTCCTGCAGCCTTTGCATTCATCAATAATTGATAGACAGGCACCTTCATTGTAGGTGCAGCCGCTTGCTGCCATAAATACGCACTCATCACCTTGTCGGACAGTTGTACAAATCATAATAATAATCCTGTATATTTATCTTTGTAAATTGAATTCATAAAAACCGCCATGTGGCGAATCTGCCTGATCGCTGCACAACAAAATATAAAAGAGTAGAAGTTTATAGCTTGTTCTTCCATATAATTTAATATGAACTATAATGTTCCATAACCCGAAATAATTATCACAACATCAATTAAGTGTCAATATTTTTGATTGTTTTTGATCAGGAAAATAAATTGCTTTGAACAGTAAATTACTGTACTGTGCATAAAGTAAAAATCAAAAACAGAATTTAAAAAAATAGGTCATGATAATAGATAAAGCCAGAGAAGTATTAAAAATAGAAGCTGACAGTATTTTAAAATTAATAGAAAATATTGATTCCTCTTTTGAAGAACTTGTTAACGCCATATGCTCTTCCACAGGGCGGGTTGTAATTTCAGGGATTGGCAAATCAGGCCTTATTGGTAAAAAAATTGTTGCCACCCTTATTTCAACTGGAACAAATTCAATGTTTCTGCACCCGGTTGAAGCCCTGCACGGAGATCTGGGAATGGTGAACAAAAATGATATTTTCATAGCTATTTCCAATAGTGGAGAGACCAGTGAACTCAATCAACTGCTGCCGGTAATCAAGGATATCGGGTGCAAACTTGCAGGGTTCACAGGAAAAATCGACTCTACCATGGCTCAATTTTGTGATATTGTGATTGATACAGGTGTTGACAAAGAAGCATGCCCCTTTAATATGGCTCCCACTTCCAGTACAACAGCCCAGCTTGCAATGGGCGATGCCCTTGCAGTTGTTTTGATTACAAAAAAGAAATTCAAAAAAACAGATTTTATGAAATCCCATCCTGGAGGAATCTTAGGGCAGCGCCTTAGTTTCAGGGTTGGTGAAATTATGTTTAAGGCCTCAAAAGCACCATGTGTATTAGCAGGGTCTACCATGAGCCTTGCCATAGAACAAATGGACAAATTCAGTCTCGGTGCTGTGATTGTCCTTGACAGAGAAGAGAAGCTTAAAGGAATCATCACTGACGGAGATATAAGACATTTTATCGCCAAAGACAAAGATAGCCTGAACACCAGGACAGTGGATGCATTTATGAGTGAAGATCCATACTCATTAAGTGCAGATTCATTTTTATACGAAGCATTGAATCTAATGGAAAAATATCAGATTACAGTGCTGCCTATTGTTGATAAATCAAACAGACTTGACGGGCTTTTGCACTTACATGATATTCTTGGAAAAGGATCATTTCAATTTAATGGGGCAGTCAATGACAAATCTAAATTTTAATACTGAAATTCCAACTATTGGAGAGGCAAAAATCGAATCTCCTTTAAAACGCCATGCAAAAAAAAGGGGCTCTGCAAAAAAATTTGTTTCCGATGATGCAAGGATTATTGCTGATGTTCAAATGGATAATCTTAAGACATCTTTGAAAAAAAATCTCAGTTTTGACCAGGCAGGACCCAGGGAAAAAATATATTTTGATCCAAGTAAACTCAAATGCGCCATTGCAACCTGTGGAGGGCTGTGTCCCGGTTTAAATGATATTATCAGATCAATTGTACTGGAACTTTACCATATCTATAGCGTTAAGACTATTTATGGGATAAAACACGGGCTCCAGGGATTTATCCCTGAATTTAAACACGATGTCATTGATTTACATCCTGGTTCTGTTTCAGGAATTCAGGATACCGGCGGATCAATTTTAGGTTCTTCAAGGGGAACCCAGGATATTGACCAAATAGTTGATTGCCTTGAAAGAATGACTATTCGTATCCTTTTTATGGTTGGTGGTGACGGGACTTTAATGGCATCTAAAAAAATTGCTGAAAAAATTGAAAAAAGAGGCTTGAAAATTTCTATTATCGGTATTCCCAAAACCATTGATAATGACATTCATCTGGTATCGAGATCTTTTGGATTTGATACTGCAGTTGATGTTGCAACCCTTGCCATAAAAGGTGCACACAATGAAGCTGTTGCATATCCCAACGGGATAGGCTTGATTAAACTCATGGGAAGGCATTCAGGATTTCTTGCTGCAACAGCAGCCCTTGCCCAGCAGGATGCCAATTTTGTTCTTATTCCTGAAGTTGATATTTCCCTCTATGGAAAAACCGGTTTTCTACAGGCTCTTGAAAATAGGATTAATCGACGGAAACATGCAGTCATAATTGTTGCTGAAGGTGCAGGCCAGAATTTATTTGAAGAGCAGGAAAAACAATTTGATCCTTCCGGAAATATAATACTGCAGGATATTGGCCTTTTTCTTAAAAATAAAATCACACAATGGTTTAAAGGAAAAGATATGCCTGTTTCAATAAAATATATTGATCCAAGTTATATTATCAGAAGTCTCCCAGCTAATGCCAATGACAGTGTATTCTGTGGTTTGCTCGGCCGTGAAGCCGTTCATGCCGGCATGGCTGGAAAAACCAAATTACTGGTCAGCTTCTGGAATAATCATTATGTACACATTCCCATGGATGCATCTTCAGGAAAGCGCAAAAAAATAGACCCCCAGGGAAGACTCTGGCAGTCAGTATTGGAAGCCACGGGTCAGGACGCCTCTTTTACCGAATAATTTCAACAAATTTACCTTTTTTGATTGTCATTAAAAAAAGCTGTCTGTGGGCGATGCCATTTTCATCAAAAATAGTATTTCCGGTTACTCCTTCAAAAATCCGCCTGCCCTGCAAAGAGTCTTTTAACTTCTCTCTCGAATCAATGTATTCATCCATGGCAAATGTTAAAAGTATTGATGCTGTATCATAGGATATGGCTTCAAGAAATTTCGGTTTTATATCAAACATGGATTCAAATTTATCTGTAAACTCAATGACAGCCGGGTTCTGGCTGTTATTAAAAAAACCATCACTGATTACAGCATTCTTATTATATCCCCTGGCATCCTTTAAAAGGCTTTTATGATGCCACAAATTTGTTCCGACAAGATAAATATCTTTGGCATCGTTATATGCAAGCTGCGGTAGTATCATATTTACTATGGAAGGTGAATCAGGAATAAACAAAGCCTCAAAGTCAATCTCAATTTTTCCTTCTTCCTCCTGCTTTAAATTTTTTAGAATATCAGATGGTAAAAATTGTATATTTTCAAATTCAATGGGTTCGGGCTTTAAAACATCAGGAACAGGATAATATTCTCCTGTAAGCTTTTGTATGGGCTCTTTAAAATCTGTTTTTTTGCCGTCATAGGATTCAACACCAACAATTTCACCTCTGTACTGGTCTACAATATCCCAGAAAAGCTCCATATATATTTTACCATATTTTTCATCAGGATAGAGGATGGCCACTTTTTTAACACCAAGTTCCTGGAACAGATAAGCTCCAAGTGTCTGCACCTGCATCCTGGGCGTAATAAAATTTGCAAACAGATAATCTCCCAGTAGAGGAAAATCGGTTTTCTGTGTTAAAGCGATTAAAGGAATTTTAAGTTTTTGAGCTTCAATGCCTGCCTTATCAATACTCAACAGAGGTCCTATAATCCCTGCAACATTTTTTTTATGTAATTTTCTCACACCCTGGGCAGCAATTTCAGGATCTGCCTTAGTATCTATAATTATGATCTTGAATTGTTTAGAATATTTATTTGACAACTCCTCTATTGCCATCTGGATTCCAGTTAATACTCTCTGTCCAAAAAGGGCATATTTGCCTGTTAAAGGCAAAAGACAACCTATGGTGTCTCTTGCAAACATTGACTCTTTTAAGGCCTCAACAAGTCCGAGAGTTTCTGAATGGTAAGAGTGATCCGGATATTCAGACAAAAAAGTTTCAAGTGTTTCTATTGCTTTGACAGTATTGTTTTCCAGAGCATAATTTAAACCAAGCCAGTACAGCAAAAGAGATCTTGGAATCTTAATATTTTTTATCCCGATAAACTCTTTTATCACCATGGCAGGGGTTTGTGAAAGCAATGATTCAATATCTGCTATAAGCTTGGACATTTCTGGTCCATCTGATTGGACTGAAGCCTGGTCAAAAGCCTGATTATATAAAAAGAGAGCATCCTGATAATTTTCCTGCAATGCAAATTCACTTGCCTGGTCAGATAAAATCTTTACTATTGAAGGTTCAAGCTGTTCTTCTCTGGCTGTTTTATCCTTGTCTGATGTAACTTGTTCGTCTTTTGGAACCTGCTTGTCCTTATCAGCAGAAGGTGCTACGGGCATTTTTGCACATGAGGACAGGCTCAGAATAACAGTGCAGATTAACAGCAAGCTATAATGTAAAAGATTAGAATATTTAACATTCATCTATTTTAATTCCATTCCATAATATTTTTATTTACCAACCGCCATAATCATACAATTTAAGGAAGACTATATGAAGATTGCAAAATTATGTCAAAAAATCTTTTATCAGATTTTTAGTCTCTTCAAACTGAGAAGGTCTAACCCAGTTAATTTCTCTCTCCTTGTTAAACCATGTAAACTGTCTTTTGGCATATCTTCTTGTATCACGCTTCAGCAGCCTTACGGCTTCTTTCCAGTCAACTTCACCTTTAATGAACATGCCCATATGTTTATACCCTATAGACTGCATGGGTTTTAAATCCAGAGAATACCCATTTTCAACAAGGGTTGTAACTTCTTTGAGCAAACCTTGAGAGAGCATGATATCAACCCGTTTATTAATACGTTCATAAAGTTTTTCCCTATCTGTATAAAGCCCTATTTTGATAAAATCATACCTGTTTTTATCAAAATTATGGTCTGTTTTCTGGTCAGAAATTTTCTGCTTATTTGTCTGATAAAACTCCAGGGCTCTGATTACCCTGAAAGAATCATTGGGATGGAGTCCTTTTGCACTCTTTGGGTCACACTCTTTAAGCTTTTGATAAAGATACAGACGTCCCTTCTCTTCAAGTTCCCTGTTCAATTTTGATAATGTTTTTTCACAAACGGGTTCAGATCTGAACAGACCATGCAGGAGAACCTTGATATAAAGGCCTGTGCCACCTGCAATAAAAGGGGTTTTCCCCTTGGCAAAAATCTCTTTGATTACCCTGTCAGCAGCTTTTGCATACATGGCAGCATCAAAGTTTTCCCTGGGATCAAGAAAATCAATTAAATGGTGTGAAACAAGTTTTTGCTCTTTACCATCAGGTTTTGCAGTTCCAATATCCATGTGTCTGTATATCTGCATTGAATCAGCCCCGATGATCTCACCGTTAAAACGTTTTGCAAGTTTTATTACAAATGAGGTTTTGCCGATCCCGGTGGGGCCGCAGATTATAATTATTTTTTCCATTATTATTGCAAGTTAAAATTCCTGAATGGTTAAAGTATCCCTTTATAACATTATTTTTAATTAAATCTAAATGATTTTATATTGACAAATACCTACTTGTTAATATATGTTTAGTTTTTATATATAGAAGCTGAGACAAAATGTCTTAAAATGATAGTAAAGTTAACAAATTACAGGAGGTAAGGTTAAATGGCAACAGTAGATTTTGAAGGTAAATCTTTTGAAATAGATGAAGATGGATTTCTTCTTGATTACAATACATATTGTGTTGAGTGGGTTGATTATGTAAAAGGTCAGGAAGGTATTGACGAGATGAATGACGAACACTGGAAACTTATAAAAGTTCTCCAGGATTATTATGAAAAAAATGGTATTGCACCAATGGTTCGTGTTCTTTCCAAGCTGACCAAGTTTAAACTTAAACACATTTATGAACTTTATCCCTCAGGTCCTGGAAAAGGTGCATGTAAAATGGCTGGTCTTCCAAAACCAACAGGATGTGTATAGTATAAAAATCAAATCAACTATTTGTATTTAAAATTTTAAGAGCTCTGCATTTTTATGCAGAGCTTTTTTTACATGGGATCAATAAAATGCCTGTAATTGATAATACCAACAAAAAAATCCTTAACAATATCCAGGTTGATTTCCCTATCTCTTCAAGGCCTTATAAAATTATTGCAGACAGGCTTGGCATTTTGGAAGACGAATTAATTCAAAGAGTTATCCAGATGAAAGAGGATATGCTTATCAGACGTATTGGAGGCAATTTCAGCCCTGATAAACTTGGATACCATTCAACTCTCTGTGCTGCAAAAGTACCTGAAGCCAGATTAAAACTGTTTACAAAAACTGTCAATTCCTACTCAGGAGTAACACACAATTATAAAAGAGATCATCAATTTAATGTCTGGTTTACTTTTATTGCTCCTTCAATTGAAATAATAGAGAAAAGCCTTAACGAAATATCTCAGGAAACCGGTGTTGAAAACATACTCAACCTGCCTGCAACAAAAGTATTTAAGATAAGTGCTAATTTTAAATTATAAAAGTGTATGAAAGCTGCCCTGATTGTCCAAAACAGTATTGCCGGAGATTTTAAGAACAACACTGTTTCAACTCTTGATTTTATATCAAAGGCTTTTAAAAAAAAAGCAAAAATAGTTGTTTTTCCTGAAATGAATCTTACCGGTTATGTTTCAGGTTCAGATATTTTTTCCATATGCAGGCCTGTTAAACAGGATATGGTCAAAAAATTTTCAGACATTGCAAAACAGTTAGAGATGACCATCTTAGTCGGCCTTGCTGAAAAAGCTCCTGAAAAACATATTTATGCTTCACATCTGATCTTTAATCCAACAGGAACTTTTGAAATATACAGAAAAATTCATACCTCACCCTATGAAAAGCAATTTTTTTCTCCGGGAAATCAAATCAAAATTTTTACCTCACATGGATTTAAAATTGGTGTTCAGCTCTGTTATGATGCACATTTCCCTGAACTTACCCTTGCAATGGCTTTAAAACAGGCTGATGTAATATTTATCCCCCATGCTTCTCCCCGGGGCAGTTCCCAGGATAAATATAATTCATGGATTCGGCATTTAACAGCCAGAGCATATGATAACGGGCTTTATATTGCTGCATGCAACCAGACAGGGGATAACTTGAAAGGGCTTGTATTTCCAGGCATAAGCCTGCTTATAGGCCCGGATGGTAATATTATATATAAATCAATTGATCAAAAAGAGGGTGTGCATATTATCCATCTTGAACAGTCTGCAATAGATAGTGTCAGGTCACATAAGATGAGATATTTTCTTCCACACAGACGTAACGATCTCTTTAAATTTTAAATTTTTTACACTTAATTTTAAATGCCTGTTTGGATGAAAAATTGCCAATATGTTAGGCGCAAGAAATTTTAAAACCGGAGTGTACTGTAGTACATGAGGCCAGTTTTAAGATTTGGTAAAATTTTGAAGCAACGACGCAGATGGGTGAGTTTTCGTTCAAACATTAGCTTATTTGCTTATCTTTTCATTACGGTTTTGTATATATGCATCCTTCAGAGCGATATAAGGATCAAATGCCGCCTTTTTCAAAGCTTCATAATCACCAAGGCGAAATGAAGTTGAATTAATTGTATCAAAGGCCTTTATCCCATATCTCACTTCCCATGGATCTACATAGTTGACAGGTTTTAAAAAAAAATCTCCGGCAAATCCTACAGTATCTCTTAAACTTGATGGCCCAAAGATAGGAAGCACAATATAAAAGCCATTGCCAATTGAATAGGAACCAAGGGTTTGACCCAGATCTTCATTGGAAGTGTTTAAATTAAAATCATTTTGAGCCACCTGGTGATAACCTGCTAAACCAAAAGTTGTATTTATTAAAAATATTCCAACTTCAGTTCCTGCTTCTTTGATTTTCCCCTGCAAAAGGTTATTTACAAACCGGACAGGAAACAGAAGATTATGAAAAAAATTTCTAACTCCTTTGCGCAAAGCGGTAGGGGTAACAGTTTTATATCCGGTTGCCAGAGGTTTTAAAGCAGCAAAATAGAGAAAATCGTTAAAGGAATACATTGCATAATTAAAATAGTACAGCGGATCAGCAATCTGTTGTGTCTGTTTTATATCATCAAAATCTTCATCAAAGAAATCAGCATCAAGCTCATCAACAGACTCTTTTTCATCAGGTATGGGCTGACTGTTCTGGGCAAGCATAATTTTATCACTCTGATTGGTTCCGTAGAAAATATACAAATCAGATATACAATCATCTGATAAAACAGGAGTGATGTCACGTGTACCTTGAGCAAAAGCACTCATATTCATGAAAAAGGCTATTAGAGAAACAATAAAAATTAAAAAACAGTATCTTTTTTTCATATTTCTTCCGCCTGTATTGATAGAATCAACCTGACACATTATTCAAAGGCCTCACATTAATTTGTTTTATTGATCGTTATTAAAAATAAATTTCCTGACAATGGATTCAATATCAAGTGATGATTCAGTATTGTATATTGCCTCTCCTGATTCAAGCATGATATCAGAACCTCCCGGCAAAATATCAATATATTTTTGTCCAATTATGCCAGATGTCTTGACAGAAGCAATAATATCTTCAGAGAGTTCAATATCTTTGTTAATACTGAATTCAACTTTTGCAAGCAGCTGTTTTTTATCAATACTAACATTTGAAACAATACCGATTTTAACTCCTGCCATTTCAACTCTGGCTCCAGTTTTAAGCCCTGATACAGAAGTAAAAAAACCATGGACAGGATAATATTTGTCTCTACTAAAATTAACTGAACCAAGAGTAACAAACAGGTAAAGAGTACATAGAACACCGATAATAACAAAAAGCCCTACATAGAATTCAGTTTTTCGCCTGTTCATGTTATTCCTTCATTTACATATAATTTCAAAAATTTTCACCTTTTATAAAACTGTTTAATATTTTACTTTGAGAATTAAACAACTCCTCTTTTGATCCCTCAAATCTAATTATCCCCTCATCCAGCAAGGCAATACGCTGAGAAATATTAAAAATTTCAGGGATATCATGGGTAACGATTACAGCAGTAAATCCAAATTTTTCCTGGTACTCTTGTATCATTAAATGTACATTTTTCTTTCTAACAGGGTCAAGTCCTGCTGTTGGTTCATCAAACAAAACAATTTGCGGGTCAGTTACAAGAGCTCTTGCAAGGGCAACACGTTTTTTCATACCTCCCGAGAGCTGGGCAGGAAATTTATTTTCTATTCCGGTTAATCCCAATTGCTTCATTTGAGTAAAAACCCTTTTTTCTATCTGATCTTTTGGAAAATTTGAATTTTCAACCAATGGCAGTGAGATATTATCATAAATATTCATAAAATCAAACAAAGCATTATCCTGGAACATATAGCTCAGTGTTTTTTGAAAGTTTCTTTTATCCTTGAAAGACAATTGCTTGAGGGGTGTTCCATTAATAAGTAATTTTCCAGAATCCTGCTCAATAAGCCCTATAATATGTTTGAGCAGTACAGATTTACCAGTGCCGCTTTTCCCAATAATAGCAATAATTTCACCTCTATAAAGAGATAAATTAACTCCTTTCAAAACACTATTGGTTCCAAAACTCTTTTTAATATCAGTGAATTGAATAAAAGGATTTGTCATTATTTAAACCAGAAAAAATGTTATAATATAGTCGGAAATAAAAATAAATATGCAGGATTGTACTACTGCATTGGTCGTGGACAGGCTGACACCTCTGGCTCCAAATTCTTTGAACAGATGCGTATAAAACCCTTGATAACAGCAGATTGTGGTCACAACAACAGCAAAAACAGATGCTTTATAGAAACCCCCTGTAATGTCATTTACAGAGACACTTGAAATAACAGTATCCATATAAACATATTTATTGATCCCAAGCATTAGCGAACCTGAAACAAATCCTCCCAAAAGCCCAAAAATATTAAACAATGCTGTGAGCAGAGGAAAACTAATAATAGAAGCTATGATCCTCGGGGTAAACAAAAATCGGACAGGACTGATATGCATGGTTTTAAGGGCATCAATCTGTTCTGAAATACGCATGACCCCAATCTCTGCTGCCATTGCAGAGCCTGCCCTTGCTGTGATCATAATAGCGGTAAAAACAGGGCCTAATTCGCGAATCAAAGTCATGGCAACAGCAGAACCAAGAGCTGCTTCAGAGCCATATTTAAGCAGAGAGTAGTAACCTTGAAGGCCAAGAACCATTCCTGTAAAAAAACCGGTTAAAGCAATAACAAACATAGATTTAGTTCCAATAAACCAAGTATGGTCAATTATTTTAGCAAATTGGAAGGGTAAAACAAATATATTCGCTGTCCCTGTTAAAAAAAAAATCATAATCCTGCCAACAGATTCAATGATTTTTATGATTTTTGCACCAAAATTTTCAATGATTTCAACTAACATGATGACTGTTTATAACTTTTAAATTTAAAAAATTCAAGATTCAATTTATGATTAAAACATGTTATATAAGACGGCTTAAAGAGATTATAAATAGTGTCCGCCCGAAAACCGCTAATTTATCCAATTACGGTGTTGGGGGAAAATTTTAATCCTCGAAATACTACTTGTATGTCTGTGGTTAAAATTTTTCCCCGCCTTGTACTTAAACAAATTAGTTTCTGCCCTTTAGGGTATCAGGTTTTCAGTCAGACACTAAATAATGAAAAATTATAATAGAGGGAAAACATTAAAAGACATGATACCATCTTCAAATATTCTCGGCATTGATGTAGGTTCCGTATGTATTCATATTGCAGTTATAGACACTGAAGGCAGGCTTGTTCATACAGATTCCATTCATCATCATGGAGAGATCAAACAATGCCTCTCAAAGTTAATCAAAAAGACTGATATCAATAAAATACACTATATTGCTGCCACAAATGCAACTCCATCATACATAAATGCAAATAAATCCTATGACGAACAACTGAGCATCATTAAAGCTGCAAGATTTTTCCATAAAAAATTTGATGCTGTTTTACATATTGGTGGTGAAAAATTTTCTTTAAGCCGATTTAATTTTGATGGAAAATATATTGGTGCAAGACACAACACTTCCTGTGCTGCAGGTACAGGAAGCTTTCTTGATCAACAGGCCAGACGATTAAATCTGTTGGGAGGTTCTGAAGAACTCAGCAAAAAAGCTCTTAAAAATACCAGAAAAATACCGGGTATTGCAACCCGCTGTTCTGTTTTTGCTAAAACAGACCTTATTCATGCTCAGCAGGAAGGTTATAATATTGAACAGATCTGCGAAGGTTTATGCCATGGCCTTGCAAAAAATATTTCCAATACTCTTTTTAAATACAAAAATATTGGTAAAAAAATTATCTTTTGTGGAGGCGTCTCTTCTAATATTTCTGTTAAAAATCATCTTGAAAAAATTACAGACTATCAATTTATAATTGATTCTGAATCAAATTTTTATTGTGCAATAGGTGCTTCTTTATGCCTTCTTGATGATATTGCAGCTGATAAAGAAAGTGGAGAAAATATTAAAAAAATTCACTGTTTTTCAATAAAAAATTTTTTCATACCGTCAAAGAGAGAGGATCTCTCCGTATATCCTCAGCTTGAACTCAAGCTGTCACAATATCCAGATTTTCAATGTTTCTCTTCTAAAGTTTCAGAAGATGTTGAAATCGATATTTATCACGATCCTGATGAAATTAAAATCAAGAAGGGATATCTTGGAATGGATGTAGGATCAACAAGCACAAAAAGCATCCTTATAAATCAAGATGGACTGCCCATTGCAGGATTTTATACTAAAACAGCATCAAAACCGGTAAAAGCAGTTCAAAAAATATTTAAAGCCTATGATCATTTCTTTAAGGATTATGAAATTAAAATTGAAATCATAGGATGCGGAACCACAGGGTCGGGCAGAAGAATAAGCGGTAAAATCATTGGTGCTGATATAGAACCGGATGAAATTACAGCCCATGCCACAGCAGCGGTTAATTTAAATAAAAATGTGGATACGATTATTGAAATTGGCGGGCAGGATGCCAAATTTACCCTGCTAAAGAATGGTATTGTAACTTCATCTTTTATGAACAGTGTGTGTGCTGCAGGGACCGGAAGTTTTATAGAAGAGCAGGCTTTAAAACTTGACTGTCCGTTATCTAACTATTCTGAACGTACACAAGGCGTTTCTTCTCCTGTGGCAAGTGACAGATGTACTGTATTTATGGAGAGAGATATTAATCATTACTTTGCCAATGGATATACAACAAATGAAATTCTTGCTTCGGTTTTACATTCTGTAAGGGATAATTATCTCACCAAAGTTGCAAATATAGCAAAAATTGGTGACTGTATTCTTTTCCAGGGAGCAACTGCAAGGAACAAGGCACTTATTGCAGCATTTGAACAAAAACTGAACAAACCAATTCATGTATCAAGATATTGCCACTTAACAGGTGCTCTTGGTGTTGCACTGTTGTTAAAAGAGGAGCAAATCCAGTCATCTGATTTTAGAGGATTTGATTTATACAAACACAAAATTCCTCTGCGCCAGGAGACCTGTGAATTATGCACAAATAACTGCAAGCTTACAATTGCAGACATTAACGGGCAGGCAGTTGCATATGGTTTTTTGTGCGGCAGGGATTATGATACAAAAAAAATGATTCCAAAGAAAAACAGTTATGATTTACTGAAAATAAGGAAACAGGCAATCCCTGAATTTAAAAAACCTTCAATCAACAACAATTTAATTAAACATGACTTTACAATTGGAATACCTCATGCCCTTCATCTTGTAGAAGATTATGAATTCTGGATCTCTTTTTTTGCAAAACTTGGAATCAAAACCAGAACAAGTTCAAATCTTAAAAATCCAGTAAGTTTAGGAAAACTCAATGCAAATGCAGAATTTTGCTCCCCTGTTGTATCTTTGCATGGTCATGTCAAATATTTAATGGAAAAAACCGATTACGTCTTTTTACCATTCTATTTTGAAGAAAAACACAATAAAACAGAGGGGCGCAGGCAGCATTGCTACTATACTCAATTTGCTCCATCAATTATTTCCTGCCTTCCAGAGTTTGATAAATCAAGATTAATATCTCCGATTATAAAGTATCTTTATACAAATTTTCATACAAAACTTGAGCTTTATAAATCCTTAAAAAAAATATCTTCAAATTTTTTATTCTCTTTCTTTGATATCTCAAGTGCATATGATAATGCTCTGGAACTCAAAAAAAAGATTGACTCAAATAAAAAAGATTTATATCAGCAATACAAATCTCAAAATTCAAACATTGATGTTGTTCTTCTTGGCAGACCCTATACCATTTTAAGCAAAACAATGAATAACAATATTCCTCAGATTTTTAATAACCTGGGTATAAAAACTTTTTTCCAGGATATGCTTGATGTTGAAACCCATGATTTCACGCAAATTAACCCTTTGCTCGGAGAAATCCACTGGAAATATGTAGCTCAGATTATAAAAGCTGCATATATTGCTGCCACAAGTGATCATCTATATCCCGTATATATCAGCTCATTTAAATGCTCACCCGATTCGTTTGGTATTGATTATTTTAAACAGATAATGGAGAGTTTTAACAAGCCCTATCTTGTACTCGAACTTGATGAACATGATTCAAGTGTTGGTTATGAAACAAGAATTGAAGCTGCTGTGCGTGCGTTTTCAAATCATAACAGCAGCCATGTAAAAACAGAAGAGAACAATCTTTCTCATCTGCATCCAAACTTTTTACCAAAGATGGGCAGTAAAACCATTATTTTTCCAAACTGGGATTCATTTTCAGGCAGCCTGGTTGTCTCTGTTATGCAAAGTGAAGGCTATAATGCCATTTTAATGGATGAAACCAAAGAATCATTGAAAAAAAGTATTCTTACCAATACAGGGCAGTGTATTCCTCTAAACGCCATAGCAGCAGGATTTATTAATACTGTTGAGAAAAACAATCTTGATCCATCCAATTGTGCTTTATGGTTAAATTATTCAGATATAGCCTGCAATATCAAGATGTATCCATTTCACATCAATAAAATACTTCAAAGGCATGGTAATGGTTTTGAAAATTCCAAAGTATATAAAGGTGAACTCTCTTTGTTTGATATATCATTCAAAGCATCAACCAATACATATTATGCATATATGTTTGGTGGACTTCTGCGAAGTATTGGCTGCAAACTCAGGCCATATGAAGTAAATAAGGGTCAAACTGATCTTATAATTGACAAAGTATTAAATATCCTGTGTAAAACATTTAGAGAAGGCACATCCAAGGAAGAGGCATTAAAAACTGCCTGCGAGCTGTTTTCAAGTATTGAAACAAAAGAGGAATCAAAGCCCAAGGTTGGAATTTTTGGAGATCTTTATGCAAGAGATAATGGCATATTAAATCAGAATTTAATTCATTTTATTGAAGAAAACGGGGGTGAAGTTATTACAACACCCTATTATAAATATATTAAAATAATAGCAAGTTCATACTTTAAAAAATGGTTCAAGGAGGGTAAATATATAAGTCTTATTTCCAATGGCGCGCTTCTTGTTGCCATGCAGGCAATGGAGAAAAAATATTATAAATATTTTGAACCAATCTTGAGCAAATCAGCGTTTGAGGTAAAAGATTCCTATGATAATATTCTTCCGGAATATGGCATTCTCCCGGAACATACCGGTGAATCCATGGATAACATTTTAAAAATTCACCATATCATAAAGGAACATCCTGATTTAAAGCTGCTGGTTCAAACCAATCCGGCCTTTTGCTGCCCGGGACTTATTACAGAAGCCATGGCTCAAAAACTTGAAGCAAAAATCAATGTGCCAATAGTAAGCATTACGTACGATGTCTCTGGCGGCAACAAAAACAGTGTGATTATCCCGTTTCTCAAAGAGTCAAGGGAAAAGGATTATCCCCATAATTTAAAAGTTTCAGTCTGACGTTTTCCTGGAAGATAGGGTGTGACTTCTGGATGTTTTTTTTTAAACTTATTCTGGAAATCAATGCGCTTTACATTGAATCTGTTATGACTGTCAACAGCCCTGCGATATCTTAAATAATATTGATCATAATTTTGCAGATATTTCTGGGTTTTAAGATCTTTAATATGAGAAAAATTGACATAGGTGTATCTTAATAAATCTTCAAAACTATCAAGATATGTTTTCATCCTTTTATAGGATTGAACAACATTGTGGTTATCATAAAATTCCTGAATTTTAAATAACCATGAAAAATTTTTTTTTGCAAAAAAACTCTTATTATCATACAAATAATTTTCAAGCCGTAAAATTGCATTCTTGTTTACAGCCTCGATGTCTCTGACTTCATAAATAAAATCAATGGTATTTTTTATTTTATGAATTCTGGATTCAACTTTACTTAAACCTGCCAGTTTAACCAGAGCGTTATCAAGTTCTACCGTAGTGGCCTTTAAATCTTCTGTAAGGCGAATCATTTGTCGTATTACAGGTGACAGGTCTGAATATCTGTTTTTTTCAATATATTCTGTATAGAGGAAAAACTCTGTCCCTACAACTGCTGCAAAGGTAATTAAAAAAACCATAAATAATATAATGCCTGATTCTTTACGGGATTTAAATATAAACCAGGGAGTTGTAATTGGAGCAAATAAAACCATAATTGCCCACCACTTTGGCCTGTCTCTTTTATAACACTCCAGAAGCATCAATAAAGCTGTAATTACAACATAGGTGAAATATATATAATACATATTAATAAGTAATAATTAATAATAAAAAATTAATGATGAGAACCTTCCTTAATTCTTCATTTTTCATTATTCATTATTCATTTCTAAAGGTTTTTATTGTATGATTTTTACCATCACTTGAAACAAAAACTGCTCCATTTTCATCAGTCCTGAAGATATTAATTCCCATTGCATTATACCTCTTTAGAACCTTATTGTCAGGAAAATTATACCTATTATGCCAGCCACAAGATATTACTACACTTACCGGGGACACTTTTTCAAGAAAAACTTTTATGCTTGACGATGAACTACCATGGTGGGGCGATAGAATGACATCAGAATGAAGATCAATACCCATTAATCTGCTTAAATTTTTTTCCCTCTGTTGAAGTATATCACCTGGAAACAGCATTGAAAAATTATTATAAATTAATTTAAAAACAAGAGAGTTATTATTCAGGTTATATGAAAAAATCTCTTTTGAAGAGTTGAAAAATCTTAATTTAACACTGTTTAAATCAAAATTTTTATCATGCTCCAGAGGATTGTATATTTTAATATTATTCTTTTTACAGATTTTCATCATGTTGTCATAGGTGGTTGAATCCCTTGAATCTCTGTTTTTAATCAAAATTTTAACACTGAAATTATCAAGGATAAAAAGCAGACCATTTAAGTGGTCAGACTCAGGATGAGTTAAAATCACATAATCAATTGTACCTATTCTTTTTTTCCATAAAAAAGGAGCAATGATATACCTGCCTGTATCAAATGTGGAAATATCAGAGAATCCACCTCCATCCACTAATATATTTTGTCCTCCCGGTGTCTGGATAAGAGTGCTGCTGCCCTGCCCCACATCAATTATTGTAACCTGTAAATTATTATCAAACGCTTTTTTTGAACTGATATTTACAAAATTGGATATCACCAGTAAAAAACTTAAAACTAATACTGCAATGGAAGATTTTTTATATCCCTTTAGAATTAAAAATATGGAAGTAAAACCCATATAAATTGCTACAATTTCAACCCATTGTATTGTAATTGTCCTTGACCAGGAAAATGGCAGGGAAACAAGCAGTTGAGAAAATTTTATTAAAAACTCAATAATCTGACTGCACACCTGGATTATAAAACCTGCAAATGCAGGGAGCCATGAAAAAAAGACCAGACACACAAGTCCAAGAGGCAGGACAATAAATCCCAAAACAGGTATGGCAATAAGATTTGATACAAGTGTAATTGTGGAGACAATATTAAAATAGTGCGCTGTTAAAGGCGATGTCCCAAGACCTGCAAAAAGAGTTATAAACACCATTAAACCCAGTTTTGACCATATATTATTGTGCAGCATTAATGAATAGTGTTTTAGTAAAGAAGCTCCATAAATGATAAAGACAACAGCAGAGAATGACAATTGAAATGATATGGAAAACAGTGCAGCAGGATCCATAATTAATATTAAAATGCCGGCAAAGGAGAGACTTGAAATAATATCTTTCTCTTTTTCCCGAATTAAAGCAAAGATAAGAACTATTATCATTATAAGTGCGCGTTGACATGATGGAGAAAGTCCAGTAAAAATACCATACAGTATCAAAGGCGCAACAGTTAATATCCCTGCAATTTTTTTTGATTTTCCAGCAATTAAGAGTGCTGGGATCAATGAAAAAAGCCTGTAAAACAGAGAAAAAAACAGCAAACTGACAATGGAGAGATGAAGGCCTGAAATGGCAAGAAGATGACTGATGCCTGCCTTGGAAAACAGGTCCCTTATCTCAATTGGAATGATCTCTTTTTTCCCGGTAATAAGGGAAGCCATTATTTTACCTGGGTTGGAATAACCGGTCTGGTTTAATATAAAGTGGAAACACCTTACCCTCAACTCCTCAATTTTCCTGATCAATTTAGAAAAAAAATCTATTTGAGCATCATTTGTTAAAATTTTGATTTTCTCTGCCCCGGTCCAGGTAGAACCATATATTTTTTTTAATTTTAAATATCTCTGATAATCAAAAGCCCCTGGATTTTGAAAATTTCGAATGGATTTAATGGATGATTTAAATCTTATAATATCTCCATATTCTGGTAATTGTTTTGATTTTCCATAAACAGAGAGTTTGATCCTGCCTGTAATATCTTGTTGTATGCCTTTTTTTGTTTTAATTTTCTGACATAAAAGAGTTACTGTTAATTTTCTCTTATGGTGTTTTGCAAACGAGACAATTTTTCCGGTAATAATATTATCTTTTGTATCAAGGTAACTGGTTATATGATGCAATGGTAAACCGGGATTAACCCTGGTTTGAATGGAAAGAAACCCGAAAACAGAGATTAAAACAGCTAAAATGAAAATGCCCCGGCTTTTTTTGTAATAAAAAAAAGACCAGGGCAGAATAAATAGAGAAAAAACAGCAAAAAAATAGAGAAAGGTGTGATCAGCAGAAAAATTTCCCGCTAATATCCCTGCTGTCAAAGAACAAAATATAGATAATATTTTCACATCGTGACCTTTGCAGAATGCTCAATTTTGTTTTAGTGCAAGGAAGATGAAAATTATAACCGGAGGAATACATTGAATATTGTGAGCATACGCTCCTCTTCGAGCTGAGGATTATCATTTTCATATTCCGTGGCAATTGGGCAAAAGTGGGTATTATGCAAAAATCTCACTTCATACGTTTAATATCAGCACCCAGCAGGGATAGTTTTTTTTCAATGGCTTCATATCCCCTGTCCATATGGTATACCCTTGATATAGTGGTAGTTCCTTTTGCAATAAGCCCTGCAATAACAAGGGAAGCACTCGCCCTTAAATCAGAAGCCATAACAGGTGCTGCCTGCAGTTCTTTAACACCTCTGATGGAAGCAATATTGCCATTTCTTATGGATATATCAGCACCCATTCGCAATAATTCATTTGCATGTATAAAACGATTCTCAAAAACAGATTCATGTATCATACTGTTTCCGGTAGCAATTGTCATCAATGTCATGAACTGAGCCTGCATATCTGTTGGAAACCCAGGATATGGAAGGGTTTTAATATCAATGCTTTGAATTGTTTTAGAACCAACTACCCTTATACTGTCCTTGAAAATTTCAATTATTGCTCCTGCTGCTTTAAGCTTGCTTATAATACCACCAATATGATCAGGCTCACACCCTTTTATGAGAATATCTCCGCAGGTGGCAGCAGCAGCAACCATAAAGGTTCCGGTTTCTATCCTGTCCGGTATAATTTTAATATCAGCAGGATGGAGTTCCTTCACTCCTTCTATGGTGATAATAGCAGTGCCTGCACCCTCTATTTTTGCACCCATTTTATTCAACGCCTGTGCAAGGGTAACTATTTCAGGTTCTCTTGCAGCATTTCTTAAAACACTTTTTCCTTTTGCAAGAGTTGCGGCCATCATTAAATTTTCAGTGCCGGTAACAGTAGGCATATCAAAATAGATTTCACTGCCCACAAGTCTGTCTGCTTTTGCTTCAATATATCCATGCTCTATACTAATGGTGGCTCCAAGAGCTTCAAGGCCTGAAAGATGCATATTTACAGGCCTTGCTCCAATGGCACAACCTCCGGGCATAGAAACTTTGGCATGGCCGAATCTTGCAACAAGAGGACCTAACACAAGGATTGAAGCTCTCATTTTTCGAACAAGATCATATTCAGCTTCAATTTTGTCAATTAAAGAACCATCTACTTCAAGACAGCCTGGTGATACATTGCACTCAGCCCCAAGATCTTCAAGAAGAAGTCTTATGCTGGTTATATCCATAAGGTCCGGCACATTAGTAAAACATATTTTACCATTGACAAGAATACTTGAAGCAATTAAAGGAAGGGCTGCATTTTTTGCCCCACTGATATTAACTTCTCCTTGAAGTTTTCTACCACCAGTGATTTGAATTTTATCCATAATATGATTAAACCTGCTCTGTTTTAAAAAAGGGTTTCGGTGAAAATGTCAAGACCTCTATTTTTTAGACCATTATTTATACTAAATTTTAGTATAAATCAATTCAATATTCTCTAATTAGTCACTATTTTGAAGTACTGAATTTGTTGAATTTATTTCAAGGATATTTTTAACCTGCTACATTTATGTTGTACTATTATGTAAAAAATTACATAAATTAGATAAAAAATGTAATAATAACAAAATTTAACGCTGTGTTAACAAACAGCGGAAACACTGAATACATATACGTTTTAAGGATAAATTTAAAATATTAAATCCTGGTATGTTAATTGCAATTTTTAAATTTTAAATATTAAAGAATTAAACAAACTAAAATTATTATATAACCTAAAGTATAAGGAGGGTAAAATGGGAGAGTTTAGCCGCTTAGCAGGTATGGTTATAATCTTGTTACTATGGGGGTTTTTTATGGCAATGGGTGAGGGAATTAAAAACCTTTTATTCAAGTGGAGGTACTAATGGATATTCTTGAAAGTGATTGGTTGATATTTTCCCAGGTAAAAAACCTTTTTCAGTATTAACTTTTGAAGCATCTCCATCAACCAGGCAAGATGTGAAAAAACAAGAGCAGAAAGAACGCAAATCTTAGCAAGGAATGCCTAAAAAAAATTGTGAATAAATACGCAACGTTCCCTATTCTTCCCCCATAAAAATAAAAAAGGATTAACCGTTTCTGGTTAACCCCTTTATATTTGCTTGGTACCTGGGACGAGAATTGAACTCGTACAGAGATTATCTCCGAGGGATTTTAAGTTCCTTTTCATACCCTTTGACCACGTTTTATCCTGTATATGTAAGCAATATAATCCTTGACAAGCAAGGCGCTTAGGTTTAATTTAATCCCATGTAGCTTGATGGCGTTGTATCTTTTCTGCTTACATAGTGCTTACATTTTGTTACAAGGCCATTTTTAAATATGTGCTGTACTAACAAAAAGGGGGGAAAATAGCAATGGAAAAAACCAAGAACCAAAACAAGATAACAAAGAGTCTTATTGATAAATTAGAATTGCCAAAAAAGGGGCAAGTTTTTGTTTGGGATGATAAATTAAAAGGTTTTGGTATCAGATTGACACCTGGGAATATTTCATATTTTATTCAAGGTCGGGTTAATGGCCTATCAAGACGTATCACGATTGGAAAGCATGGAGTATTCACACCCCAAGAGGCACGAAATGAGGCAAAAGAAAAATTAAGGGACCTGGCAAAAGGGACGGACCCGGTTATTCAAAAGAAACTTAAAAAGGCCCATGTTATTACCCTTAAAGATGCCGCCGAAAAATACAAACAAAACAAAAGAACCAAGAAAGGGCACCTATTAAAAGAAAGTACCAAAAATGATATTGATAAGCATATACGCACCACGTTTTTAAAATGGAAAGATTTACCGATTGTTAGCATAACTGAAGACATGGTTCATGATTTATATGTGGAATCTTGCGAAAGGTCTATTGCTCAAACGAACCAGGCATTTAGAATTTTTAGAGCTATTTTCAATTATACCCGGGACAAATCAAAGACAAAGGAAAATTTTCCTGAAAATCCTGTCAACACATTAAAAGGCGAATGGGGACACGTTCCTGTCAGAAATGGAAAAATAATAGCTGAAAAATTTGGCATGGCATGGAATTATCTTGACCATTTACGCACCTGGCCGGGGCAAACTGTAGCCAGCAGAACGGGGGCAGATTTAGTGCTTTTTCTTCTTGTTACCGGTGCAAGATTTACCGAGGCGGCATCCCTGCCCTGGGAGAATGTCAACATTAAAGAAGGTTTTTGGGAATTAGTAGACCCAAAAAACAGAAAACCTATTACATTTCCATTATCGTCAGTGGCAATCGAGATACTTGAAGACAGACCCATAGAAGGTGAATATGTTTTCCCAGGAATCGGAGAAAAGGGATATTTTGGGGATCTCAGAAATACCATGGGTAAACTGTCAGAAAAAATCGGGGAAAATTTAATTCCCAGCGATTTGAGAAGGTCTTTTTTACTTGCAGCCGGTGAAGCAAAAGTCGAATTTATTAGATGTAAACTTTTAATGGGGCACACCCTTTCAGGTGATGTAACGATAAATAATTATATGGAAACGTCAGATCTCAGATGGTTGTCTGATGATTCTGAAACTATATCACAATGGATGATCAGGCAGGGAAAACTTGAAAAAAATAAAATTGTTGATATCAACACGGCAAGGGAGGCGTAATGAAAAAATATCCTGATTGGGAAAATATAAGTGACGCCATGCGTATGTCAGACGAGTGGGATGAGTGGCGCTATAATTTAGAATATGAAATTAATTCGATGCAAGATGAAGAAATATTCATAGAATGCAAAGATCAAAACTTTGGGCAAGAATATCTTAGACATGCTGAAAATACAATCATCAAAAATGATGCAGGTGATAGCAGAACTCTTTTATTGATAGATGATCTAAGGGAGTCTATAAAAGACCAAGAGGCATGTCTTATTTTTATGAAAGCGCTTCAAATTATCACTATTACAAATCGGGCAGGTATCGTTCCAAAATTAGCACAAACACAAGCAGAAATGAAAGAAGGTAGTGGAATAACATGGGAAATTAAAAAACGAGTTATAAGGGCGGCAATCAGTCATATTTTTAAAAAATATCCTGAGATGAAAAAAACTCTTGGTACAGTATGGAATAAATTTGATATCGTAAACAAAGATCAAACCTTTGAAGCGCCTAAAAATAAAATTAATAAATTTGGAAAAGGCGTTTACAGAGTAAAAAGAGGTAAAGACGAAAAAGGGAACAAAGTCGTTTTTATCACTAAAAACAATGAACCATTTCGTGAACCTTATAAAAAGAGATCCCTTCAAAACTTCATTGATGAATTAAAATAACACTCCCCAAAAGTTACACAATAACGTTATAGTGTAATAATTCTTAATTATTTCAAATAGTTACGCTTGACATCTTCATATGAATCGGTATTCTTGTATAAAGTTTAAAATGAATTTATACAAGGAGAACTGACCATGTCGAACAATCAAACAACAAATCAAACAAGCAATCAATTTTTGAACAGAAGCCAGGCAGCGGAATTTTTGAACCTGCGAAAATGCACCCTGGAAGCCTGGGCCATTCGTGGCGGTGGGCCTGCGTTCGTAAAATTTGGCCGGGCTGTCCGTTACAGAATTTCTGACCTTGAAAACTATATTAAAGATCGAACCAGACAAAACACTATTTCAGCTTAGGGCGGTATAGCATGTACCAGGCAAACTCAAAACTCCCGCCACAAAATTTAGACGTTGAAGAAAAAATCTTAGCAAGTATTTTTGTAGATGCCAGCGTTTTTGAAAAAATTCAAAGCATTTTAAAACCCGAAGATTTTTACAAATCAGAATATCGTCTAATATTTGAATCGTTTTTATCCTTGAGAATTAGTGGGCAGGAAATTGATATCGAAACGGTTTGTGCAGAGCTTGAAAAAAAGGGCAATCTGAAAAAGGCGGGCGGGCAAAGTGGGTTTTTAAAAATTATGAACAACGCTCCTGTTTCTCTCAATCCTGAAGGCCATGCCCGTATTATAAAAGAGTGCGCTTTAAAAAGGCAAGTTTTGACCCTGGGCCTTAATTTATCCGATGGATCTTTAAATAATAAATCCATTGATGATCTTTTAAAAATTGCCAAAGATGGAATAGAAAAAATCCAACCACCCACGGTAAGTAAAAAGTCAATGTTTCGACTCAAACGCCTTTCCGAGATTGAATTCAAACCACCCGAATGGCTTATAAATTCATTATTTGAAAAAGACACCCTAAACATGGTCTTTGGTGATCCTGGGGCAGCAAAGAGCTTTTACGCTATTGATCTTGCGGCCTGTATTGCCACAGGTAAAGATTTTCATAGTATGGAGGTCAAACCCGGGCCAGTGGTTTATATTGCCGGTGAAGGGCAAAATGGGATCAAACGTCGGTTTACAGCCTGGGGAATTAGGCACGGTTATAATACTGATGAAGCCCCTATTTTCATTTCTTTAATGCCAGCAGGATTATGTGATCCAGATCAGGCCCAATGGGTTATTAATGCCATCAAAGATGTTTCAGAGGATTGCGGAAAACCTGTTTTAATCGTTTTTGATACTGTTGCCAGGAACTTTGGACCAGGGGACGAAAACAGCACAAAGGATATGAGTGCATTCATTTCCGGCGCTGATCAGATCCGGGAACAATGCAAAGCTTGCCTTTTATTGGTTCATCATACCGGCCATGGAGACAAATCAAGAGGCCGGGGAGCAATGGCTTTAAAGGGTGCCCTTGATGCTGAATACAGACTTGAAAAAGATGAACTGGAAACCGTCAGGGTTACGAATACTAAAATGAAGGATTTTAAACCACCAGCACCGACGGCTTTTAAGATCCGAACGGTTGAATTGGGTATTGTTGACGAGGACGGGAAAGAGGTCACAAGTGCGGTTTTAGATTCAATAGATTTTGAAGCGCCAACCAAACCGAGCAATACGGGCCGGGGCAAATGGCAAGCTATTGCATTAAATGCCTATCAAGCCTTGGAAATTGAACATAAAGAGCGATTGGAACAAAAGGGATATGATCCCGGGGCCGCTCGTGTATTGGTCACAGATTGGCGTAATAAATGCTACGATTTAAAAATGTCCAAACAAACTTTTGGGAATTGCAAAAAATCATTACTTGAACAAGGAATTTTTAAAATAGAACACGGCTATATTATGAGGTCAATATGATGTTGGGGCAAGTCAAAGGTCAAATAGTCAAATACCTAAAGGTATATTTGACTTTATTTGACCGTTTTTTGACCAAACTTGTCTAAACTTGACCGTAATTTGACCGTAATTTGACCTATGAAATAAGGCAAAAACAATGAATGACTTAATAAAAATATCAATTCTTACAGATACCAGAGAACAAGCCCCTTATTTATTTAAAAGGTGGAATATAAAAACCCAGGAAACCGGATTGACCACAGGTGATTATAGCCTACCAGGATTTGAAGATAAGGCAGCCATTGAGAGAAAAACCCTGGATGACCTTATCGGTTGTCTGATGGGTAAAGACCGGGAACGATTTGAGAAGGAACTATCAAGGGCCAGGTCATTTGAATTATTTGCGGTGGTTGTTGAGGCGAATTTATCAGACATTGCAAACGGTCAGTATCAATCAAACATGAAACCCACAGCAGCGTTACAGACCCTTGCAGCGTTCTTTATTAGATATAGGGTGCCTTTCTTATTTTGTTCTAATCGAGCTGGGGGAGAATATCAGGTTTATTCATTGCTCCAAAAATATATTCAGGAAATCGAAAAGCGTTTTAAACAATCTCAAAAACATAATCAAGAGGTGATGGAATGAGTGAGGAGCGGACAGGTAAGGCGAACGCTGGAGAGGTGCATGGATAGGGGCATACCGGGGGCAGGGTAAATGCTCCCATGACCAAGACCCAAAAGCGGGGAGTCAGTTCAGCTTTGTGGATATTAAGTTTTCCC
Source organism: Deltaproteobacteria bacterium (assembly GCA_027858995.1). Taxonomy (GTDB): domain Bacteria; phylum Desulfobacterota; class Desulfobacteria; order Desulfobacterales; family Desulfobacteraceae; genus Desulfobacula. The sequence continues at coordinate 56,459 of JAQIBP010000168.1, forward strand.
TTTAAAAAAAAATGAGGACATATGAAATTTGCAAGAAAAACCAGGTTAGCAAGTAAACGAGAAGTCAACAGACTTGCCAGAGAATACAATATAACAGATCCTGGGGGCGAGGCATTGTTGCGAACATTTGCCTCTGCTTTCTCCCTTGAGATAAATTGTCAAGAACAAATTGATAAGGAGGGCCTCACGGTCGTGGACAGGTTTGAACAACTGAAGGCCCACCCATTACTTGCCACGCTCAGGGATGCCAGAAGCCAAAAGCTGGCAGCGCTCAAGGCAATGAACCTTGATTTTGAACCACTACATGATGGGCCTGGACGGCCAACCAGGAGGTAAACATGCCAACAACACGAAAACGTCAACGACGAACGGCAAAAGCCTTAAAACCATGGGAATATGCCTTTTTAACCGGCGATGATTCTGAGATCCTGCCCGATACCAGAGACGCTGCCAGGCTTAAAATTTTAAAGACAGATCCTGAAGGGTGGCTGTTATTCGGTGACAGGACGGCCAGCCAGCTATTGAAAGACTTTCCAGAGTATAATTGGAAGCAATTAAAAGAGAATCAAAGAAAATAGGCGAATATTAAAGAAAATGCTTGAAAATCTATATATATTGATTTATAGTGAAGTAAAAAGACCCCACAACTGGGGCAGAAGACCCCACAACTGGGGCAGAAAAGATGCTGCGATCAGCAAAAACGGTTCTGCGATCAGAGCCAAAAAAGCCGCAGGAGATGCGCAAACGAAGGAAATCAGACAAGGCGATCCTTGCAAAAAAAAGACCTTACCGAGGCGAAGTCGGGACGACTCCCGCATTTTACGAAACATTAAGTTTATAAACAACGATTTAAAAAATCATAGAGGTATATATCATGAATAAAGATGAAAAATTGGCAAAAATGCAGGGCGAATACAGGACAAAACTTGCCAGGCTGAAAGAGTTGAAAAACCTGGAAACCAGATCCTCAAACCAGGAAACCGAAATGGATACCCTGCTGACAGATATGGAAACCCTGGGAAAAGATATTGACAGGCAGCACAAGGCGGTTGAGATTGAAAATGAGGCGCTGTTTGATGAAGGCGGAGACGGTGAAGGAGACGGTCAAGAAGATCGAGAGGGGATAGAATCAAACGGTTACGAGATGAGATCCCCTGGGAGCAAAAAAAATTTCCGTTCTTTATTTGGGAAAGAGCCAATAAATGATTATCGGTGGAACGATCAGGACACGGATTATTTTTCCGCTGTATTTGCTGGCCGGTTTCATCCTAATTTAACAACCCGGTCAATGGTGGAAGAAATAGCCAGTGATGGTGGTTTTTTGGTCCCAACAGAAACAAGTGAAACCATTCATAATGTTGCATTGGAAAATGAAATTATTCTCCCTAACGCATTTGTCATGCCAATGAAGACCAATGAAAAAAACATACCCGGTTTGAATATCGGGGATCATAGCAGCAATCTCTTCGGTGGTTTTACTGCTTCCTATAAACCGGAAGCCGGAACCCTTGACGAAGCAAACCCCAAAGCAAGATTAATGACTTTGAATGCTAAAAAATTGACTGGTTTTTTGAAAATGTCCCGGGAATGGTTTGACGACGTCCCAGGGGGCGGAAACCAGGTTGCTGAAATTTGCGGAAAAGGTCTTGCATGGTATAGGGATAAATCCTTCTTGAAAGGCACAGGTTCCGGGGAACCCATGGGAATCATAAACAGCGATTGTCTGGTAACTGTGGATGCGGAAAGCGGCCAGAATGCTGATACTCTCATCTATGAGAACTTGATCAATATGATGGCAAGAATGTTTGCAGGCAGCTTTTCGAATTCTGTTTGGGTTTGTCATCAAACTTGCATTCCACAGCTTTTGACCTTGTCGGTAGCTGTCGGAGTTGCTGGAAGTCATATCCCTGTCATGACAAAGGGAAAAGATGGTGGTTTTGAGATCCTAACAAGGCCGGTTATCTTCACAGAAAAAACGGAAAGCTTGGGCAACAAAGGCGATATCATGCTTTGTGATTTTGCTCAGTATGTTGTCGGTTTAAGGGAAGAATTGAGACTTGAATATTCTCCCCATGTTTATTTTACCACGGACCAGATTGCAGCTCGTTTGATTGCCAGGCATGATGGCATGCCATTGTGGGATAAAGCCTTGACTCTTGAAGATGGAGCCACAACGGTTTCACCTTTTGTCACATTGGCAGAGAGAGCCTAATTTTAAACCAAAGGGAGAGGTTTGCGCTTCTCCCTTTTAAAAAAGGATTTTAAATATGGCTATTTCAATAACCAGTCCCCAGGCGCAAGTAGGCTACATAATCAATGCAACGTCAGCAGATGCAAGTGGAACCGAAACACTATTGGCCGGAATTTCAGGACAAAGAATAAAAATAAGGCATATCAGTATGCACAATCTAACAGTAGGCGTTTTGTCTTTTACCTTGTCAGGTGCCGCTGCTTTGATAGGTCCTGTCAGTATTGGCGGCAATAGTTCTCTTAGATGGGATTTTAATCCTGCCATGGTGCTTGCATTCGGTCAGGATCTTGAAATCACAGCAGACGCCGGGAATATTCTAATTTTTGTTCAAGGTGCAATCAATTAAATAAAAAAAGAGGTATAAAATGGAATTATCAGAAAAATATAAATTTGTCCCATTACTTATCAGTGCCGATATTAACGCCGGTGTTGATCTTGATTCAATTAATATGTCACATTTTCATTCTGCAACATTTGTTTTAATTTTTGGCGCTGATTTATCCGGGGATGCAATTTTAACCCTTAATTCAGCGGTCACAGATGGCGCAAAAACCACAGCAGAAACCTTTTCATATCGGTATGGAAGTGCGGCTACAAAAAGCGCTACAGCGGACACATTAACGGACAGGGCAACGTCAGCAGCTTTAACCTTGACAGGCACAACATTTTTATCACGGATGTTGATTTGTGAAATAGACAGCGATTCAATGACAGCAGAACAGCCTTTTTTAACAGGTTCATTGTCAGCAGCGGCAAGCGCTGGAACATGTAATGCCTTTGCTATTTTGACACCACGATATCCGGGTCATGCCGTGGCAAGTGCAATCCCGGCATAACAGTTTCTTGCCGGGTTTCATCGGCCAGGCTAGGGACCCCAGTATGAAAAATGTTGGGGATAAGGGCCTTAAACCAGCCCGAAGATTAAGATGTCAATGGAACCGGTCTGCTTTTCGCAATAATGCGGGAATGTGGGCCGGTTCAACTTCAAAGGAGTGAAAAATATGTTTTGTCCTATCTGTATTAATAATTCAAAATTAAAAATAATCGACAGCAAGCCGAATGGAAAGTTTTCCAGAATTAGGCAGTATAAATGTCCTGCCTGCGATTATCAAAATTTAACGACAGAAAATATGGAAGTCTCAAAAAAAGATCAAAACCAACTACTTTTTAACCCCTCAAAAACAGGGTAAACACTTACACTATCAAGCCTTTTGGCATTTTGAAATCAAGGGGTTGTCCACCATGTTTATTTTGGTTACGAATATACCCGTTGAGAGATCCCCAGGGAACCCACCATGGCGCATACCGGCGCCGGAACTGCGACTGTTACCAGGGCGCTTGCAGAGAATATCAATGAGGCTGCGTTACCACAGGATAAAATTAATCCAAAGTCATTACAAAATAAAGTTAGTTATGCAGAAAATGACAAATCTATTATCTTAAATTCAGACAATAAACCAGAACCAAAACAAGAACCGTCATTACAAGACAAAACAATTTATGGATTAAATAAAAAACAAAAACAAAAGGAGGTTATGCCGGGTTTTTTATTTTTTTAATTCTTGACACCTTTTTTTAAATTTGCAAAAGTGAAATATCCTAAAATCATAGACGGTGAGCCAGGCCGTAAAACTGGTTTTTTTATTTGTATGAAAAGATTCAAAATAAATTTGGGGTATGGTGCCGGGAACTGGAAACAGCCGGAAAAGTTTTTTATGAACTTTAGGACACCTAAGCCCCATTAATTTTTTGGGAGGTAAGACAATGAAAAAGATTATCGACAGCAAAAGGTACGACACAGAGACAGCCGAGCAGATCCATGGATGGGACAATGGGATCTATGGCAATGATTTTAAATCCTGTAAAGAAACGCTTTACAAGACAAAGAACGGAGCTTATTTCCTGTATGGATCAGGTGGGCCAATGTCAAAATATGCGGAGCCTTGTGGCAATAATAACGTGGGCGGTAGTTCTGATATCATCCCCATGGATGCAGAAGAGGCTTTTCAATGGTTATGTGACCATGGCGGAGAAGATGCAGCAGAAGTGGAATTTCCGGAAATGATCCACGAGGCTTAAATAATTCATGAAGGGTTTCTTTGATCCGGAGAGGCCCTTCACATTAAAAAGCTGGTAGTATTACCTTGTTCCACAACTATTTACATGTATCGATAATCGATGCATTGCAGGGTAGAGCTTATTTCTTCGATGAACCCACGGTATATGTT
>JAQIBP010000081.1 GCA_027858995.1 Deltaproteobacteria bacterium
ATGGACTTAGGATCAATACGCTCGTGCACATGCAGGCTCACCGTGGGCACTTCAAAACTAGTATGTTCGGCTTTTCCTGCCCACTGCAATTGCGGGTCAAGATGCGGGTCATACTCGTAGGTTTTCTTCTTCCCAGTATCCGGGTCACTGGCAGGTGTTACCAAGCCAACAGGGGGGATATTTGCACGGTCTTTGTCTTTATGCTCATATTGTTCAATCTGTTTTTTACTCTTTTTTCTTTTTGCCATTTTATTATCTCTTTTTGAGTTTTCTTCCCGGTTATTTTTCTTCTTTACACCAGAAATACCATTAATCAAATCCGCCTTTCTGTTTGATTCTGTCTCTATATCATAACATAAATCTTTTATTTAATTCATTTACTTTTAGCAATGGTAGGATTTCATCAAGGGATATGATCTTGTACCCCATGAGTTCATCTACGATGTCATCCTTCTTACTTGCCAACAGACCCACTATTTCAAAATATTTGCATATCTCAAGAAGTTTTCTTTTTGTTAAATACTCAAGTATTTTGCACTTTTTTAGCATGCTTATCCTTATTTCTTTGCCCGCCAAGAAAACTTACATCTACCGGGTATAAATCTCAATTTTCGACAGGGCTAACAATTATTATACGTCTTAATGTAATCCTCTTAAGTGCTGTAATTATTTCAAATATCATATATTGAACCCCTTGTAATATCAATAAAGAATGTAATATATTACTTATACGTCATGACGTATAAGTAGTATTGATATGAGAAAAATTTTCCATAACATTGGCTCTTACAGGTGTACTTATTTTCCATCTATTCCGATATTTTTTTGTACAATAGAACATGAACTATATTAACTGGTTATCTCTTATTTTATATTATTACACACGCTATGAAATATATTATGGAAAGTCAATTTAAAAAATTGCTATTACACTAAATGGAATCAGTTAATAAGCTTAAGCATTAATGGTACAGCTATCATGGTTCCTATGGATGATCCAAGATTGGTGAAAATTACAACAAGAAGAATCCTTGTAACATTGTTTCGCCAGAAACCTTTTATGGAGACGATATCTTCAGGAATTGCCTCAAGATCTTTTACTTTAGGTTTTCTTGCAAAAGCTTCCACAAGTCCTGACACCCAGCCTGCTGCTATCATGGGATTTAAAGAAGTTAAAGGAGCTGCAAGGATGGATGAAATAATGGTAATGGGGTGGGCAAGAGCCAAAATTGCTCCAATGCCGGCAAAGATACCATTGGCAGCAATCCAGATCCAGATCATATCTGTACCGGCATTTTTGCCTTCCATTAAAAAGCCTGCCACAAACAGTAGTAAAATAGCAATTGGAATTGCCCATTTTAGAATTTTCCCGGTCTTACCGGCAACTGGAACTCTGTTTAATTCATCAAGATCTATTGCTTCATTGTTTGCAAGATATTTTTTAATCCCTGGAGTGTGTGCAGCACCCACTACTGCCACTATTTTATCTCCTGGTGCAGATCTGATTTTTTCTGCCAGAAACTGATCCCTTTCATTGATCAGAGACTTTTCAATAATGGGATGTGATTTTTTTACATCAGATAAAAGAGTCTGCAGAATATCTTCCTGCTTCATATTTTCTATGTCTTCTTCACTGATATCATCTGAAGCACCAAAAGAAAAAACCAGGGCAAACATAAGTTTGAGTTTTTCCCACAGCCCCATACCTCTCCAGACCCTTGAAAGGGTAATCTGGATTTCCCGGTCTGCGGGAACAATCAAAGCTTCGCATTCATCGGCAGCCTTTATGGCATTTATCATTTCCTGACCAGGCTTGATACCAAATTTATCAGCCATTTTTTTCTGGAACGATGCCAGAAGAAGATTAATAAAGAGTAATAAAGCCTTTTTTTCTTTGATAACCTTGACAATATCCATATTACGCCATCTGTCAGCATCCTTAAGTGATGCAAGGCGGGTTTGACAAAGTTCAACACAGACAGTATCAGGTTTTTGTTCATGGATTGTCTCTTGAACAAGTTCTGCACTCTGTTTTGAGACATGGGCAGTACCGATTAAAAGAATCTCTTTTCCATTGCAGGATATCTTGTTTATCATTTTGTCTTTTTTATCTTCTTTATCCGGATCATTCTCCATGGACTTAATACAGCCTTTCAATTCAGTTAATTAAAATCTGGTTTGACAGATTATAACCACTATATTTTCCATGGCAACTCAAAATCACTCCAATATTAAATACTCTCTGTTGACCTTGGGTATAAGTTTTGATATTTATAATATTTATGAACAAAACAGATGAATATATATTAAGAACCACAAAAGAAATTATAGTGAAATTCATTGAAATGGGAAGATTGTCTCCTTCAAATATTCATGAATCCTTTAAGGATATTTATTCCACGGTCAATGAGACTATTAAAGCAAATGTGAGCAAAAAAGCTCCTTCAAATGACAAACAAACCTGAAGATATTTCCCTGAAAATAAAATCCGGGATAAAACAAGGCTTGATTAAAGGTTGGAAAGGGCTTTTATGGTTGTTAAAGATTATTATCCCCATATCCCTTGCCACAAATCTGCTGGTTCATTTTGGAATTATTTATAAACTTGATTTTTTACTGGCTCCAGTAATGACATGGCTGTGTCTGCCTGCCTCTGCAGCCCTTGTATTAATCATGGGCTTTTTTACCGGAATTTATGGGACCGTGGCAGCCCTCTCTGTTATGCCTTTTTCTATGGAGCATATGATATTAATAGCCATATTCACCCTGATATCCCATAATATGATCCAGGAGAGTATGGTCCAGGGAAATTCAGGGATTAATCCTTTTTTTGCAGGTTTTTTCAGACTGTTCATGTCTTTTATAGTAACCTTTATATGCGCTAAAATAATGGGAATAACCCCTGAAACAGGTGGACAAATAATATCCCAGGCAGACCTTACCAATGGAACAACATCTTTTGCAATAATGCTTAAATCCTGGGGCTGGGGAACATTTAAACTCATAGTTCAGATTTTCTGTATTATTATGCCGCTAATGGTGATTCTGGAACTTGCCAAAACATTTAATATTATAAATTTTATCACCAGGATGATATCTCCTGTTTTAAAAGTTATGGGCTTAAGCCACTCAACAGGAATGCTCTGGCTGACAGCAACTGTTTTTGGATTGACATATGGAGCAGCTGTTATTGTTGAAGAGACACAATCAAATAATTTTGAGAAACAAGAGTTGAACAAACTTCATCTCTCCATTGGAATCAACCATGCCATGATAGAAGATCCAGCTCTGTTTCTACCCTTTGGTCTGCCACTGTTCTGGCTGTGGATACCAAGGATTGCTGCTGCCATGATTGCAACCTGGATGTATACACTGTTTTTATTTGCAAGGAGGCTTTATGTTAAGCACACTGAACATAAAAAACTTTGCAATCATAGATGATATACAAATTTCATTTAAGAACGGATTTTCTGTATTAACAGGTGAAACCGGTGCAGGAAAATCAATTATTCTTGAGGCTGTAAATCTTTTGCTTGGCTCAAGAGTTTCAGCAGACCTTGTAAGATCGGGCTGTAAAAGTGCAGAACTTGAAGCCTTTTTTGAAATTGATGAACATTCCAATGCTGTAAAAATTTTAGAAAACCAGGGAATTGAAAATTCCAACGGCCTGATTATTCGAAGGATTATAACATCTTCGGGTAGAAGCCGTCTATTTATCAATTCAAGGCAGTCAACCTTGGAACTTTTAAAACAGGTAACTCAAAATCTTGCTGGTATTTCAAGCCAGCATGCCCACCAAGGACTTTTAAAAGAAGATAATCACCTTGATATACTTGATGAATTTGCAAACACAATTGATTTGAAAAATGAAGTAAAAGGTATTTACCAGAAGATTATACCCTTGAAAAAAAAAATTAAGGAGCTTAATCAGGATCTGGAGCAGCAGAAAAAAGAGAAGGATTTTTTACAATTCCAGATAGATGAAATCAGTGATGCTGCCATTCACCCCAAAGAAGATAAAGAACTTGAAAAAAAACGCCAAAGCCTTGTAAATGCTGCAAAAACATTTGAAACTGTCAATGCGGGTATGCATGAAATCTATGACAAAGAGGGATCAATTATTGAAAAATTGTCTTCTCTTAGAAATAATCTTGAAAAAGCCGGCATAACAGAAGAGGGCCTTGAAAAAATTGCAGAACAATTGTCTTCAACTCTGTTTGACTTGCAGGATATTGCTCAAGGATTAAGAGATTTTTCTTCATGTATTGACTTAGACCCGGCATCACTTGAACATACTGATCAAAGGCTGGATCTGATTTCCAGGCTGAAAAGAAAATATGGTGGAAGTCTTGAAGCTGTGTTCAGTGAGTATGAAATTATGGAGAATAAGCTTTCCACTGCTGCCAGGATGGGAAATCAGATCAAAACCTTAGAAAAGGATATGCAGGATTTTTCAAAACAGATCGTGCAAAAAGCAGAAAAACTATCAGGCTTGCGAAAAACAGCAGGAGAAAAGTTATCCGTTCTGGCCAGAAAAGAGCTGAATGCCCTTGAAATGGGAAAAGCAAAATTTGAAGTTGCCTTTAATTTCCAAACAACAAAAGACTCTAACGATATTGCGACATCAGATAGGAAAAAAATTGGACCTGATGGAGTGGACAGGGTCAGCTTTCTTATGAGCCCCAATCCAGGGGAAGCATTAAAACCGCTGGTTAAAATTGCTTCAGGTGGTGAATTGTCCAGAATTGTTCTTGCATTAAAAGCGGTTCTCTCAAAAAACAACTCCCTGGAAACATTAATTTTTGATGAAGTTGATTCTGGCATAGGGGGAGCCACTTCTGAAAAAGTCGGATTGAAGTTAAAGCAATTATCACAAAAGCATCAGGTCATTTGTATTACACACCTGGCGCAGATTGCAAAATATGCTGTAAATCAGTTTAGAATATCCAAAGATGTTATGAATGATAGAACATTTACAACTATTGTTCCTTTGGATACACCCGATCAGAGAGTTGAAGAAATAGCCAGAATGATAGGCGGTAAAGATATTACTCAGGCGACCTTAACCCATGCCAGAGAGCTTCTTGAACAATCTGCTGAACCGGAATTATCTTGACAATAATCCATATTATGGTTAATCTCCATATCAATTAAATTGCTACCGTTTTTAGAGGTAGGATAGACTAAAAAAAAGACAGGTATGGTTTTTATTAAATAAGGAGGAATGATGCCAATATATGAATTTAAATGTTCAAAATGCGAAGAATTTTTTGAAGTCATTGTAATGGGTTCAGATGATAATAATATTGTAAGCTGTCCTGAATGTGATTCCAAGGAATTTGAAAGAGTTGTTTCAAAGACCAATTTTAATATGGGAACATCATCTGCAGGAGGATCAAAAGGGGTTCAAACCCAGGATAGGGAATGCTCAGGCGGATCATGCAAAACCTATACAGTACCAGGAGAGACTCAATAATACCTGACTGAAAATAGTATTTGAAGGAGATTTTTTTGAAAGAGTTTGCAAAACTTATCATTGACGGTAAAGAATTGACACTACCTGTAATTGAAGGCTCTGAAGGAGAAATGGCCATTGATATCCGAAGTTTAAGACAAGAGACAGGATACATAACATTTGATCCTGGCTTTGGAAATACCGGAACCTGCAAAAGCACCATTACCTATATGAATGGTGAGCAGGGTATTTTAAGATATCGTGGAATTCCTATTGAGCAGCTTGCCGAATATTCAAGTTTTGTGGAGACCGCTTTTCTATTGATTGCAGGTATGCTGCCCACCAGAGAAGAATTAACCAGAACAAGCGTCTATTTAAATGATTTTTCTCTTCTCCATGAAAACATGAAAGGGTTTTATAGAAATTATCCTCCAAAATCCCATCCAATGGGTATCCTGTCTGCCATGATAAATGCAATGAGAAGCTTTTACCCTGAGCTTATAGATATAGATGAAGATATTAATAAAACCTATCTTCGTCTGATTTCAAAAATCAGAACAATGGCTGCAATGGCATATAGGATTTCAAAGGGAGAAAAGGTTGTCTCCCCAAGACCTGATCTCTGTTATTGTGCCAATTTTCTCAACATGATGTTTAACAATGCAGTAGTGCCTTATCGTTTGGATGATGACATGGTAAAAGCATTAAATATATTTTGGATTCTCCATGCTGACCATGAGCAGAATTGTTCAACAACGGCCGTAAGGGTTGTGGGAAGTGGAAAAGTCAATATTTATGCAACAATTTCAGCAGGAATTTCAGCCCTTTGGGGACCTTTGCATGGTGGTGCTAACCAGGCTGTAATCAATATGCTAGAAACAATCCAAAAAAATGGAATGACAATCAAAGAGTGCATTGCAAAAGCAAAAGATAAAGATGACCCTTTCAGGCTTATGGGATTTGGTCACAGGGTGTATAAAACCTATGATCCAAGGGCAAAGATCATGAAAAAAATGACAGATGTTCTTCTGTTAAAAACCAAGAGAAAAGATCCCCTTCTGGATATTGCAAAAAAACTTGAAGAAGCAGCATTAAAAGATACCTATTTTAAAGAGAAGAATCTTTATCCCAATGTGGATTTTTATGCCGGTATATTATTGCGTGCCCTTGGAATCCCCACAAATATGTTTACAGTGATGTTTGCCATTGGCCGTCTGCCGGGATGGATTGCCCAGTGGAAAGAAGATGTGTCGGATCCTGAAACAAGACTTACAAGACCGCGCCAGATTTATACAGGTAACCAGATTCATGATTATATTCCCATTGATAAGCGATAGGTTGTTATTTCTGTTCCGGCTTTAAAAAATAATCAACATTAATATTTTGGTCAATTGACCATTATTTTCCTTGACAGCTTAAATTTCCATGTATATATTATGGTCAAATGACCAAAACAAGGAGAATTTATGCCACGTCCTAAAAGACCAAGATGTATTTCAGCCCGCCCTGAAACAAAAGGTTTCATACCCCGTGGCACCATAGAAACAGGAGAGGTCATACTCTCGCTGGAAGAGTTGGAAGCAGTGAGGCTTATTGATTATGAAGGCTTTGACCAGTCAGGTGCTGCTGCAATTATGAATGTCTCAAGACAGACATTCGGCAGGATACTGAAACAGGCACGATACAATATTGCCAAAGCGCTTGTTACTGCCAAAAGACTTACTATTCAAGGCGGGTGTTATGAAATGCGAAGGTGTGGCAGAGGAAAAGGAAGGATGCGAATAGATGGACAAAGAAAAAGATATGGACAAAATAAAAGATAAAAAAGGAGGTGATATTATGCCGGGATTTAATCAAAGAGGACCAGAAAATCAAGGTCCCATGACAGGAAGACGACAGGGAAGATGTGCAGACAATGACAACGCCGGTGATTTTGGTAGACGATGCCAGGGTGGCAGATCAAGAAGAGGCAACAGAGGCATGGCTAATGCCCAATGGGACAGGCCTGCCCAACAGACTCCCAATAGCTTTGTTGACAACAAAGAGGCTCTCAAACAGAGGGCTCAAAATCTTGAGAATGAACTTCAAGCAATCAAACAGGAGCTGAACAACCTGTCTAACTCTTAATTGTTCACATGAACAGCCTGCTTTATCAACAGGCTGTTCATGCTTCCTATCATTTTATATGGAATTTTCTTATCATTTAATGTATGTAACAACCTGTCGATACAGGAATTTAATCTGGTTGTGCGATATATCTATATTGCAGACAAACTTTTTAAAAAGAGGTAATAATGTTTTTTGTAGATAAGCCATATATTTCAGATTTTTTAAAAACTACTCTTAAAGAGAGCAGCATCCCTGTAGTTGGTACTGACATCGCACAAAAGTTGGATTTATATAAAGGCACAAAAATTATCAGTAAAGATGAAGCTGTGAAAATGGTTCAAAAGCAAGGAACTTCTATAATTTACACCACATCTGAAAACTCAATAGGATGGATTGCAAAATATTTACAATTCACCGGTCTTCCCAGGAAAATAGATTTGTTTAAAAATAAATTAAAATTCCGCCAATTAATAGAGCCAATGTTTCCTGAATTTTATTTCAAGGAAGTTTATGTTAAGGAGTTAAAACAAATTCAATTTGACAGCTTACCACTGCCGTTTATCATAAAACCCAGAGTTGGTTTTATGAGTATGGGAGTTTATAAGGTTGCAAATGCTGATGATTGGGCTATTACAATAAATTCAATTATTAAAGAGATAGATAAGAATAAGGATCTATATCCTGCCCAGGTTGTGGATACAAGTTCATTTATTATTGAACAATGTATTGAAGGTGAGGAGTTTGCTGTTGACGTCTATTTTAATTCAGCAGGGGAACCTGTTGTATTAAATATATTGAAACATGTTTTTTCTTCAGATGCTGATGTTAGCGACAGAGTCTATACTACTTCCAAAAAAATCATTGAAAAAAACCTTGAAGAGTTTACAAAATTTGCAGGAAAAATCGGTAAACTTGCAGGAATAAAAAATTTCCCCATGCATATTGAACTTAGAAGGGATGATAATGGGATGATCCTGCCCATTGAAATCAATCCAATGAGATTTGGCGGCTGGTGTACGACTGCTGATATATCGTTCATGGCTTATGGATTCAACCCTTACTTATATTATTACTCACAACAAAAACCTGACTGGTCAAAAATTCTCAAAGGGAAAGAGGGTAAACTTTTCAGTATTATTGTGCTGGATAATTCAACAGGCATAAATATTGATCAAATTACTTCATTTGATTATGACAAACTGCTTTCAAATTTTGAAAAACCCATGGAACTGCGGAAAATTAATTTTAGAGAATACCCTGTTTTTGGATTTTTGTTCACAGAAACCAGAGAAGAGAATTTTATTGAACTTAAAAATATACTGCATTCAGATCTTAATGAATTTATCTCAATCAGGCCTGCGTAATCTGGAAAACCAGTTCATAACCCTGGCTCCTGCACGGATGGAAAAAGGTTCTTTTCCTGGTTGATCCATAGGCATTTCACAATCTGGTCCATACATTTTTTCCATCATTTTCATGACTTGCTTTTTAACCATTCCCCTGAAAGGTATTTTGGCAATCATGCCATACATGGCTGCATTGCCACGGGCTCCGCTGCCTGGGTCTGCTCTGACCTGTTCCACTGCTTTTTTAAGATCATAAAGATATTGATCTGCCACATTTTCATGGACAGGTGTGACCATGGCATGAAGACCTTCCGGTCTCTGCAGCCTGTCTATATGCCATCCCTTTGAATCCATGACATCACCGACAGCAAAGATATTGAGTTCTGGATCTGTGGAGCAATATCCAAACAGACTGGCATGGGGTCTGCCCATAATTGCAAGGCCTTCAATACTATTGATACCTTTTAAAAGTTTTTTTGTTGTTATCATTGTACGGAGGGTAATATCCTGATAACCCTTTTGACCGAGAGCATTTATGGCAGCCCATGCTGCGGCAATGGGTCCACCCGGCCTGGTGCCGAGAAGGGCAGGAGAAGCAAATACTCCGCCGGGCCAGTCCTGCTGAATAAAAAACTGATGTTTCAAATACTCCATGTTCCGGTAAATTAAAATAGAAGCTCCCTTTGCTGCAAATCCATATTTATGGATATCTGCTGACATGGATGTCACCCCCGGCACCCTGAAATCAAACAGAGGCAGTTTATATCCGATCTGCTCTGCAAAAGGAAGAATGAATCCACCCACACAGGCATCAACATGAAAGGGAATCTTGTTTGTTTTGGCAATTTCACCGATCTCTTCAATGGGATCAATAATGCCATGGGGATAGGAAGGTGCAGATGCTACAATCATGATGGTATTTCTATTGATTTTCTGTTTTAAAACCTCCACATCCATTTTAAATTCAGATGTCAAAGGAGTGTTTACCATTTTTACACCAAAATATTTGGCTGCTTTGGACCATGCCACATGGATGCTTTGAGGGACAATCATTTCAGGCACTATTTTTTTAAATCTTTTTTTTGACAGAGCCAGCTCCCTATAGGCCATTACAGGCAGAAGACAGGATTCAGTGCCTCCTGAAGTTAATGTGCCGGCAGCATCTTCTCCTGCATTTAAAAGAGAGCCTGTCATTTGAACAACTTCATGTTCAAATCTCTTCAGACTTTTAAAAGCCATTGGATTTAATGCATTTTCACTGAAATAAAGGTTGTGAGCCTTTTTTAAAAATTCAGTGTGATCTTCATTTAAATGATAAACAAGGGACCATGTCCGCCCATCAATATAATTGGCATCTTCTTTGCGGAATGATTTCATTTCAGATAAAACTTTTTGAAAGGATTGTCCTTCAGAAGGTATAATTTTCATAATAACCCCTGATTTTTGATTTCATATCTTTTCCGCATCTGTAAACAATACAGTGTGTTAATATATTGTTTTGAATCATTTTTTACCCCATGAGAGATTTAAATCCAATATTTAAAACCAATATCTAAAAATATAAGCAAAACTGATACCAAGATAATTACCCACAGCATACCCGATAATACCTGTTGTCAGGCCTGAAAGAATGATCTGCTTATTGTTCAGGGCACTTGCCACCATTGGCACAAATGGCGGAGAACAGATAGCAGCCATGGATGTGACAATAAAGGTATCCGTATCAATTTTCATGATACGGCAAAAGAGAGCATGGAGAATAAATGTCCCAAAAATACAGAAAGATATATAAAACAGTAAAACCCAGTTGATGTGAACCAGATCCTGAATGCGTGCCATTGACCCCACCACAAGGCAGAAAATCAAAACAATATACATACCCAGCTGAAATGTTTTTGTAATTTTTTGAATTTTGGGAATAAAGGATGCTGCAATTCCCAGGGTGGTAATCAGCAGAATGGTAACCACTGTAGAATACTCTTTAGGAAAAAGCCCTGAAATTCCCAGGGCAGTTCCCAAAATAATCAGGGACAGGAGAAGAGCAATCAACAAACCTTTGATGACCGGCCAGTTCAGCATATTACCATAGGAGCTGATATTCTCTATCTCTATCTCTGAGCTGTCACAGGAGAGTGCAGATGGTTTGAATTTTAACAAAAATTTATTCATCACTTTCTGGGCAATGGTTATACTGAAGATAATATAAATAAGGCTGATGAGAATGTCATAGGTATGCATAGTGACATAGATCGTAGGATCAACATCTAAAGCGGTTTTAATGGCAGCAAGGTTTGGAGTTCCTCCTGTATAGACACCAATGGCAAGTCCTGCAAGTTTCCACGAATCTGATACATATTCCCCAATCAAAATACTGCCTGCACCTGCCACTGCCACTATTATAATGGTGGCTCCCACCATGGACAAAATAGCCTTCCCCGCCATTTTGATCCAGGCCTTTACATTGAGGGAAAACAAAAGCAGGGGCAAGGCTATGGCAATTGATGCACCACTCAAACTATCCTGAATTGCTGCTGTATTTTCAGGTAGAATCATAAAATTCCCCAAAGCCGCACCCACAATATAGCAGATAAGCACAGCACCAATCTTGTCCAAAAAAGCAGATTTCATACATAGAAAAATCACGAGAAGCGGAAACAGAACATAAAAACCGATTAATATTGCCAATTTAACCCCTTATTTTCATAAGTTTAATCATTGCTGGTAAAAAAGTCTTTAAAAGTCTGGATGGTATAATCAATATCATCCTTTGAAATATCAAGATGGGTTACAAGCCTTAGATGACTGCTTGTGCCAATAACAACTCCCTTTTGTTTTAAAAAATTACAAAGATTGAACATATCAGCATTGATGTCTGCAAAAACCATATTGGTCTGCACGATTTTCATATTAATATGGATATCCTTAATTTCAGACAATCCTTTTGCCAAAGCCAGGGCATTTATATGATCCTGTTCCATGCGCTCAATATTATTCAAAAGAGCATAAATTCCTGCCCCTGCCAGGAACCCAGCCTGCCTCATGCCTCCGCCAAGAACTTTTCGCCAGCGCCTTGCTTTTTTAATCTGTTTTTTTGAACCGCAAAGAACAGATCCCACAGGAGCACCCAGACCCTTTGACAGACAGCAGGAAATAGTATCAAAATATTTTGTAATCTCTTTAACATTAACTTTAAGTTTGACTGCTGCATTAAAAACTCTTGCCCCATCAAGATGAAAACTTAACCTGTTATTATCGGCTAATTTTTTTGCTTTTTCTAAATAGTCCAATGGCAGGACTTTTCCTGCCTGGGTATTTTCAAGGCATAAAAGTTTTGTGTTTGCAAAATGGATATCATCTGGTTTTATAAATTGTGATACTTTTTCAAGATTCAGAGTTCCATCCTCTTCAAAATCCAGGGGCTGTGGCTGAATACTTGCCAGTACGGCAGCACCTCCTCCTTCATATTTATAGGTGTGAGCATGCTGTCCCACAATATATTCATCTCCCCTTTCACAATGGGTCATCAATGCCAGGAGATTGGTCTGGGTTCCACTGGCACAAAATATTGAATCCTGAGTTCCCAGCATGTTTGCAGCCAGTGCTTCAAGTTCATTTATGGTGGGATCTTCTCCATAAACATCATCCCCGACTTTGGCTGCCATCATAGCTTTTTTCATGGCAGTTGAAGGTTTGGTAACAGTATCGCTTCTTAAATCAATTTGTTTTTTCATAATTTTCACTAAAAAGTCCTAAATTATTGCAAGCGACTAAATATGGCCTGCGTAAAAAGTTTATTTCATGATAAGGGTTCTTGCCCGCCTCTTTGGTTTTAATGTTATAAAATTCTATTGCCGACTTACCATAATTCTCACATTCTTCTATAATTTGATTCAACCAATACCTACCATCACAACCTGCGCATACGGATTTATATCTTTTAGTAATTCCAAACAGATTATCCCATGTTTTTATCTCTTCAGATAATTCAACAGGACCAAATACCATTTCAATATTTTCAGATTTCAGATCGGAGATTGTCTGTGTATCGAAAGAAATTTCTATTTCAATATCATCAGAGGATTGGTCATATAGATAGAATGCTTTGCGCCTCTCTCTTGATTCATCATGGAGTGGGTCTTTAGCACCTTTGTTAGAACTATTGCATTTGTGACATATTGGAATTAAGTTTTTAAAATTAATTGAATTAAATGGATATTTGGATTTTGGTAAATAATGATCATAGGCTTCACGAGTATGATTATATTCATTATCAAGAGGATATAAACCGCAAACAGGGCATTGGCCAATATTGTTTATTTTTACAAAATCTTTGTAATGTTCATCAATTGTTCCAATACGATTTTGTATTAATTTTAGATTAATAACACTGTCAAAAAGGCTTTTAAAGAAATTTTCAAACACTGATTTTAGTTCAGGGTGTAATAAATCAAGCTCACTGTATAAAAAAGGCGTGCAGTCTAATACACCCTTACACAAATTTTTAATTTCATTATTATCTTTATAATGTTTAATCAGGTCATCTTTTTCCGATTGATCAAAAGATTGAAAAATTTCATATACTTGTTGAATAGGACCATAGAAGTAATCTTGAGTTATACGGTCGTTATAATGAATCTCAAGAGTGATTTCTTTTATCTCGTCAGGCAGTAGCTCCACACTATATTCAACAGCAGGATCTGCCTTGCACCAGACGTTATAAAAGAGCTGGTCAATCCAGTCCTGAAGTTTATAAATGCTATGCTCAGGCAATAATACATAAGGGAACAGCATTTATTTTTTCTCCATACTGTTCAAGATTCTTTTAATAAAAAGTATTTTCTCTACAGAATCACCAAGCAGGGCATTGACCTCATCAAGTAATGCCTGTTTTGACTCCCCTGCTTCAAATCGTTTTTTAATATCGTCTAACAGTGTTTCTGCATAGCCTCCAATGGTTTCCAGTTTTCCAAACGCTTTCATGGTTATTTTATTAATGGATGCACCAAGAGTATTAAAATCAGGGTTTGTAACTTTTATGTTATTAGTTGTAAAAGACTTATCACAAAGCAGGACATGTTCAGGTCTGCTGTCAGAAATCATATAAGGCGTATGCGTAGTAATCAGCATCTCTCTCATTGTTGTAGATGCATGCCCTGTTTTAAAACAATCTCTTAGAGTGGAAATGAATTTTGCCCGCCAGTCAGGATTAAAATGTGTTTCCGGTTCATCAAGAAGGATCAGAGCATTCTCTTCTCTGAAAAGCAGACTCAGACCAATTGCATGTAAAAATTGATGTTCACCGTCTGATAATGATTTATTATAAACAGTGCCAGATATACCCTTTTTCTTTAATACAAAATCTTTAAATCTGAAAATGCGTTCATCTGAAGGAAGCACCGGCACGGTTTCATTAACGTATAAACTTGATGACTCATATAACTCTTTTTTTAAATTTTCACTCACAGAAAATAAGTTTAAGGTAAGAAGTATTTGAAAAGTTTTAAAAAGATCAATTGGATTGCCAAAATGAAGATTAAATGCCTCTTTGGTTGCTGCATTCACCTTATAATCCAGATATAACATCTCTGAGGAGTATTCATAATACTGACATGTTGAGCATTTTTTCAATTTATCAATTGCAGTTTGTAATTGCTGAGTGATTTTTAGTGTCTTGTATGTTTCTCCAAACTCATCTTCATTCTCTTCTAAAAGAGTTTTCGGGAAATCTTCATCAAATGATTTTATATGTGTACGAATTATTATACGAAAAGTCTTTATATCTTCAATGCCCAACTCTTGGTCAAAAGGTTTTAATATTTCCTTATCCTGTAATAATAAGTTGCTCAGAAGTACAGCCTGGCTGAAATCATTATCAAGGAAAACAAGCCTTCCTTCGGGTTGTGTCCTATAACCGGTTTGATTTTTGATGCTGTCTTTATATTCATCATAATGAATAAACCTCATTTTAAAAAATGGCAGGCTGAGAATCTCATTTTGCCCGGAAGAATAGCCGATGATATATGATGGTAAAAATTTTTTTATTTCTATACTTGAAAGCTTTGTTTCTTTTTTATCCTCAAAATCTCCCCGATTTATCCAATGTACTTCCGGCTCTTTTTGACTCTCTTTTTTTATCAGGATACGAGCATTTGAAGTTTGTCTGTCCCATGAAAAAGGAAAGAAATATTCTATTACAAAGGCATCCGGTGCTGCAAGTTCTGCTCTGAAACCATTTGGATTTGTCTCTTCATCATACTCAAAATTATCAGGTCTATAATTTAAATGACAGCACTCAATATGATAAAATATTGATGCCAGCACTTCTAAAATATTAGATTTACCACTGCCATTGCGACCTGCAATTACATATGGATTAAATTCATCAATTTTATCAAAATTTAATTCTTTTAAAAATCGGATTTCAAAGCCCGGTTGAAAGCTTCTAAAACCTTTTGGATCATCAATTTTCAATCGAATCAGTTTCAATTATATTCCCTTTAAAACAATCTCTTTTCTATCTTCATCAAAGGATTGTGACAGTACCGGCTCTTTATTTTCCAGCATCATAAAAATCATCTCTTTAATCTCATCATATGTTGGCATTTTAATAAAATCAGCTTTTTCCAAATCATCCCAAAGTTCATCAAAATTAAAAGGATTTCCATTCCTGCTTTTAATAATGTTTAATAGTTCTTGCTTTGAAAATGGTTTTTGAACTTTCAATTGCGCTTTTACTGATGTGGCGACCCTAACAGGCTCAGGCTTTATTTCAATATCTTTTTTTATAGGGATTTTACTCAAATCCAGCTCTCCTTTAAAAGCACGCTGGCTTAATGCACCATAAAGGTTTTCAAGTTCTGTAAGGCTTTGTTTGTATTTTGATTTTATGGATGTTATTTTTTCTACTATTTGAGCAAACTTGTTTTGGAGGAGAAGAGGAGGTGTAATAAAATTAATTTTTTTCATGACTGACATTGGTGGGATGTTAGGTATGCCAGCACCTCTGTTTGGAGTTATATATTTTGTTCTGAATGATGGGTGGCTAAAAACATAAATAAAAAATATTTGGAGCATTTCTTCTGTGTTTAGTGTAATTTTTAACAATGCCTGATTAATTATACCTGGCAAAGCATCTTGTGGTACAATTGATAATTTACCCAAGTAAACACCAGAACAACTAATTAAAATATCACCACCTTTTACCTCGAAGTCTTCCAGTTTTTCAAAATCACTCTGATTAATATAGTATCGTTTGAAAGAATAATCATTATTCAGTGCATGATATTGTTCATAAACAAGATAACCCTTATCAACAAATATTTCTTTTTTTAAAGAGCCACCGAAGGGTCCTCTTTTTAGCGAATTCTTTTTTTTTGAAACTAAGTCTGGTAATTTTTTCAAATCCCAGTTTTTTTCATTATTTATTGGATTCCCAAACATCTCCCAAAATGCACTTTTCAGCAATTCATCAAAAAGCTCAATGCTCTCTTTACGTTTAGCAATTAAGTTTTCTGCGCTGGAAAGAATTGTGGTTATACGGATTTGGTCATCGTAGCTTTTTGGAATTGGAATTGGAATTTTGCTTATATACTTTTTTGAAATATGTTTTAAGCCAGCACCTTTAAATCCTTTTTCCAAGACACGAATATTATTTAATAAGTACAAATAAGCATAAAAAGTATGAATGTCGACCTCTGGCTTGGCTTGCGCAATAAGACAGTCATTAGTAGTAGAAAATTTGTTTTGTTGATAATGAATACTTGCATTACCGCCAGTTCCAAAAATTAACGATTGCCCTATATAATCAAAATCATTAATATATTTGGATAACATACTACTTGAAGTATAAAACGGATATTCTCCAGTTTTTGCCCCGTCCTTTGCTTTTTTTCCAGATTTTGGTAAGAACTCAAAGAGTTCATTAAACGTTTTCATTCTCATTACAACAAACCTTTAACTATTTTTAGCTCAACTATTATCTGCTTTTCAATTTCTTCCAGTTTTTTCATAATTTCTTCCGGTTTTTTATACTCTATCTCTTCAAACACATCATCTTTATAAAGACTCAAACTCAAATCATATTTTTCATCAACGACCTCTTGCTTTGGTACAAAGAAATATTTTTTCTTCCTGTCAGTGTCTTTTTTTTGGTCACGCTTTTTAAATTTTTCAACAATATCCTGTAAATCCCCATACCCTTTTAGTTTTGTGCGTTTATCATCAAGGCTGTACCCGTCACTCTGCATATCATAAAACCATATATTTTCGGTTTCTCCGGCTTTGGTAAAAATAAGGATTGCCGTACTGACTCCGGCATAGGGTTTAAAAACACCGCTCGGCATGGTAATAACAGCTTTGAGTTCTGATTTTTCAATAAGCAGTTTTCGTGCGTTTACAAAAGCTTTTCCTGCTCCAAAGAGTACACCCTGGGGAACAATCATGGCTGCTGTTCCACCAATTCTGAGCATGTTGAAAATACGTTCTACAAACAAAAGCTCTGTTTTTGTGGTGTTCAGCTTAAAACTTTCATTTATATCGCCTTTATCAATACTGCCTTTAAAGGGTGGATTTGCCATTACAATATCAAACTGGTTTTCTTCATTATAGGCTTTGCTTAAAGTATCTTTATAATCAATTTCCGGATCGTCAATACCATGCATCATCAGGTTCATTAAACCAAGGCGAACCATGGTTACATCAAAATCATAGCCAAAAAAACTTTTGGTGAGAACTAATTTTCTTTTTTCGTTAAGTGATGCGCTTATTGAATTTCTTATAAAACCATCTTCATCGGGTTTGTGTTTGGTTTTTTTCTTATCAAATTGAGTAACAATATATTGGTATGCTCCAAGTAAAAAGCCTGCGGTACCGCATGCAGGGTCTGCAATCTTGTGACCGTATTTTGGTTCCACAAGTTCTGCCATCAGTTTTATTATATGGCGGGGTGTCCTGAATTGACCGTTTTTCCCGGCACTGGCAATTTCTGAAAGAAGCATTTCATAAACATCACCCTGAATATCCTGAAAAGTCTGCCCACCCTCTTGCGTATCTTTTTCTATCTCTTCAAAAATCTCTTCAATGGTTTTGATTGCTTCAACAAGCAGTGTCGGCTTCGGAATTATAAAAACAGCATTTTTTATATGTTTTGTAAAAGGTGAAGACCCTCCGTTTAATTCTTTTAAAAATGGGAAGACTTTTGTTTGAACATGCACCAGCATTTCGTCTGCCTGCATATGTTTAAAATAGCTCCAGCGAAGTTCTTCTTTTTTAATTTCTTCTTTGGAGCCTGGAAGAGTAAATGTTCCTTCAAATTTTGAAGTATATGACTCTCCTGTAAACTCAGCATCTGCTTTTCTCTTTAAATCTAGATCATCAAGACGTTTCATGAAAAGCAGATAGGTAATCTGCTCAATAGCGGTTAATGGATTGGCTATCCCACCGCTCCAGAATTTATCCCAAAGCTGGTTTATCTTATTTTTCAATGTCGGGTTGTTTTGTAACATTTTTTATTTATCCTTTAAAAAATATCCACCGGTTTTTCTGCTGCCCCGGCGCTCTATAAGTTCTTTTTTTATCAATGTTCTAATCTGTTTATGAATTGTATCAACAGGGCGTTTCAGGTTGCTTGCTATATCATTTGCCTGTGTCCCCGGGTGTTTCGCTATATATTCTAACAATAAAAGTAATTCAGGATTTAACTTGCCATTTAACTTGCCATTTAACTTGCCACTGTCCGGCACATTATTTTTCACAGGGTTACGTTCAAAAATAACTGTAACAAAATTGTCAAACTCAAACTGAATAGGATTAAGACTTGATTTTTTCATTAACTCCTGCATCCTTATAATACCGGTTCCCATCTTTTCTATATAGCCCATGCGGTGAAAAAGGCTTGCAATGTTGGCATTACGCAGAATACTTTTCTTTCCAAAGTTCCTTTTATTAATACCTTTTACAAGAGTGCCAGGGCTTGATATCTCCACTCTGTCATCAAATATTGCAATCATAACATTTGCCCCTTTTTCAAAATAATCACGGTGGCATACTGCATTGATAACAGCCTCTCGCAATGCCTCAAAAGGGATCTCAGGAATTTCTATTCTTTTAGGTGACCCGTCAAATTCATATCGAATAGAAATATGTTGTTTTAGAAAAAGCATAGCATTGTCAACGCTTGTTACAATATCTTCATTAAAATCTTTTCTATCCAATATATTTACTTTATTGATTCCTTTAAAAAGTGCACAGGTTATAGTGGTATGTCTGTATGTATTTTCAAGATTTTTAGCAAAAAACAGAATCCCTGTATTGTTGAAAAGTACCTTGCCACCTTGTTTTTCAGCAACTCCAAGGTTTTGAAGAATAGTTGGAACAGGAACAACCAAGGATATATTGGATATTTTCAGAAAGTTATTTAATTTTTCCTTATCAAAATCTTTATTATAATTAAAATCAATGTTTGTTAATTCATCATATCTTATTTTACCTTCAGATTGGAAAAACTCAATTATCTGGTTCCGAGTCATCTTTTGTGCATTGG
This sequence comes from Deltaproteobacteria bacterium, assembly GCA_027858995.1. Classification (GTDB taxonomy): domain Bacteria; phylum Desulfobacterota; class Desulfobacteria; order Desulfobacterales; family Desulfobacteraceae; genus Desulfobacula. Next base: position 19,451 of record JAQIBP010000081.1, read on the forward strand.
GTCCGATTCTGGTATAGAATCCTGAAGAACAACAGTATGGTTTATCTGCTCCGCTTCGGACATGGACAATAAGTATATCCTGTACTTCTTTTAATATTATTTTAATTGCAGGCTCGCAATTGTTGGCAATATCCTGTATTTGAGATTTCAGTTTATTGGTTATTTTTATTCCCTTTAACTCACCATTATCAGAAATCCCAATAAAAATTCTTCCTCCGGATCCATTGGCAAAGGAGACCATCTCTTTATCAATATTTCCCATTTTTTTTTTAAATTCAACAAGATACCCTTCACCATCTTCGATTATCTGTTTAAGTTCTTTAGGATTCATCAGGCTGCCAGCTCTTTGGTTAATATTAAAATTTCATCTATTTCAGGTGGAGTAAAAATACCACGAATTCCTTTCGGGTGTATAATGGTAAATGGCGATTCTATTAAGTCTCTCTTATTTATTGACTCGCGTTCAATCATTACCTCTTTTAAAAGGTTTAAAAATTCCATCTGCCTTGAATTTAAGTTTGAATGCTTTTTAATGAATTGATCAAATGCTTTAGTGACGGTATTTGAAAAAGTTTCTAAAATTTCAATACCTAAAATATGACGGATAAACTGAATAAATTTTGCCTTGGGATTATCATAGGTCTTTCTTAAAAGGTCTATGGTTATGTGAGGGTGCTCATTGTTCAGAGTGTCAGCAAGTTGGTTAATTTGTGATTCACTTATTGCTTTTCCCTGTTTGATTTTTTGCAGGATTGGATTGTTCAAAGTCAGTTCAAGGATCATCTTTTCAACCATTTCACGATATTTTGAAATGCTTACGGATTCATGCTCAGGACCAAACTCTACCATCTCTTTTAAGAAAACACTGTCTTTGAAATCAAATACTACAGGTCCTGTTTCAGATCCAACAATATTTCTATATTTTGCCAATGGTGCAAGCTTCAAGGCAAGTTCATTAAAAGTATCATCAATGGCCTTAGCCCAGTAATGATTTGTTTGAGCTTTATTAATCAATGTTTCTTCTTTAGCCACAATATTGACAGAAAGAGGGAGTTCACTTATCTGTTCCATAAGATTGTCTTTTAATGTTGAGTACTTATCTTTTTCTTCAGATAAAGCAGCTAAAGATATTTCAAGAACATCTTTTTGAAACCGCATGGCTTTAAAATCAGTTTGAGAAATTGTTCTAAACAAAGGTTTTATATTATTACGCAAAAATTCAATTTTTTCATGGGACATCTTTTTCCAGAATTCATCACTCTCTATTGTGTTTAAATCTTCTGCAGCATCTTTGATTACAACAGAATCTTTGGGAAGTTCTTTGATCTGCTCTCGTAAATAGAGTATCTCTTTTTCAGCAATTTCATTTCTGCCTGTATCAATAGCTTTTTCAATCTTGTCTATTCTGACACCAACAAATTTTACAGGCAGAGGTATTTGCTGCTTGGTTTCTTTGCCTTTAGGATTAAGCTTAAAATATTCAAAATTATCCCAGCAATCGATAATAAGGAACATATCTTTCTCAGGGCACCATGGCTTTATTTTGTTCTCTTCTAAAAGCCTTGTTCCCCGCCCGATCATCTGCCAGAATTTTGTATAGGAGTAGACAGGTTTGGCAAAAACAAGATTTACTATTTCTCTTATATCTATGCCTGTATCCAGCATATCTACGCTGATAACAATGCGGGGCATATTATTATTGGTGAACTGGTCTAAAAGCCCTCCTTTACCATATACACGAGAATCATCTGAAACCAGTACTTTTGCAAGTTCTCCGCAGTATTCCGGATATAGAGAATCAAAAATTTTTTGCATTCTTCTGGCATGAGACATGGATGAGCAAAAGAAAATTGTTTTACCCGGCAATACACCATCAGGGTCTTTTACACACTCTTCCATAAACTCTTTTACAATTAAAGCATTGGTGCCTTTATTGATTATGGTTTTCTCAAGTTGAGTGCCTTCAAAATTGATCTCTTCAACTTCTTTACCCTCTAATATCAACTTCTTCTGATCTTCAAGGCAGATCGTTCTTTTGCTGATTCCCTTGTCTTGAAATTTTGTATGAATTTTCATTACCTGAAAGTTGCAGAGAAATGGTGGAATATGATTTATAGCTTCTTCGTAAGAGAAAGCAAAAGAGGGAATACCATCTTCACATTTAAACAGCTTAAAAGTATTGTGGTCAATTATATCTGTCGGAGTTGCAGTTAAACCAAGGCTGATTGTATTAAAATAATTAAGAATTTCACCATAGGTATTGTAAATAGAACGGTGACTTTCATCAATAATAATCAAGTCAAAAAAATGGGGCGATAAGGAATTTTTCTCATCACGTATAATATTCAGCATGGAAGGGTAAGTTGATATATAAATCCTTCGGTCTTTTGTAATTTGCTTTTCCCCTGGTTTAGGCCATCTTGGTTCATTGGGAAGATACTCTTTAAATGCAGCAAGCCCCTGTTCTCTGAGAGCAATCCGGTCAACCAGGAAAAGAACTCTTTCAGCCCATCCTGCCCGCATTAAAGCATCAACAATGGCAATGCACACTCTTGTTTTTCCAGTACCGGTTGCCATTACTAATAAAAAATTGCGTTGTCTGCTCTCTATCTCTTCCATTACTGCCCGGATAGCCCGGATCTGGTAATCACGCCCGGCAATATCGGTATTTATCAGTTCCTCTGACAATAATTTCTTATTATTTTTTATGTAATGGTAGCGTTCAAGGTCATCACGAGTTGGATATCCAATTGTTTTTCTTGGAGGATAGTTTTCCAAATCCCAGAAAAATATTTCAAGTCCATTTGTATAAAAACAGAATGGAAGTGTGCAATCGTATTGTTTATGGATATTATAGCAGTATTGTTTAGCCTGCTCGCGACCAGCTTCAGCATCTTTGGATGTTTTTTTAGCTTCAATTACAGCAAGTGGTTTACCATCTTTGCCCAAAAGCACATAGTCGCTGAATTGATGAGTGTTATATTCAGTTATATCCTCTGCAACGTTGCCAGGCATTGCAACTTTTATATCAAATTCTTCAATTACTTGTGTACGGTCAGTGATATCCCAACCTGCAACCAATAATTGCTTATCTATTATTATTTTTCTTGTTTGATTTTCCGTGTTTGTCATTATATGTTTTTTATCCATGGGATAGAAAAATGTCAAGAAAGAAGCGTTTTATAAGCAATTAGTGTTTTGTAACAAGCTGTTGATATTGATTAAGTCTTAAAAAACTGGCATTAATATGAAAATATAATAATTATACGGAGATAAGGTCTATGGATATTGAACCTGAAAAAACAATTATAGGGTTTATTGGATTGGGTGTTATGGGTAAAAGTATGGCCGGACATATTTTAGATGCAGGATTTGAATTACATGTTTATACCCGCACAAAAAAAAGTGGAGAAACACTTCTTGCACAAGGTGCTGTATGGGAAAATTCTGTGTCTGAACTAAGTGGTAAATGTGATATTATAATTACAATTGTAGGCTTTCCCGCTGATGTTGAAGAAATTTATTTTGGTAAAAATGGTATTTTAAGCCAGGCAAAAAAAGAGACCATTTTAATAGATATGACTACATCAAGCCCTGATCTTGCTATGAAAATTTATAACAAAGCAAAAGAAAAACAGATTGAATCCCTTGATGCCCCTGTCTCAGGAGGTGATCTTGGAGCCAGGAATGCCACTCTTTCCATAATGGTTGGCGGCGATAAAAAGACCTTTGACAAAGTTTTTCCAATTTTTAAAACTTTGGGTAAAAATATTGAACTCCAGGGAAAAGCCGGTGCAGGCCAGCATACTAAAATGGCAAACCAGATTGCCCTTGCAACGGGTATGATAGGAGTGTGTGAGTCCCTTGCCTATGCCGAGAAATCAGGGCTTGACCCTGAAACAGTGTTGAAAAGTATTGGCCAGGGAGCAGCCGGCTCTTGGTCATTGAATAATATGGGACCACGGATGATTGCTGGAAACTTTGATCCAGGATTTTATATCAAACATTTTATAAAAGATATGAACATTGCTGCTGAATCTTCAAAAAGTTTAGGACTTGCAACGCCAGGACTTGATCTTGTGTTGTCATTGTATAAAAAAATGGCAGATGATGGATTTGAAGATTATGGAACGCAGGCTTTATACAAATTATTTAAGTAAAAAAACCTCTGGAAAATGAGATGTTAAAGATCTCTTTTCCAGAGATTTTCAAACTTTTAATTTTTTATTTTTTAAAGAAAATCTTATTTGGTACCAAAAATTTTATCGCCTGCATCACCAAGGCCCGGCAATATATAACCAATGTCATTGAGACATTCATCAACGCTTGCTACATAAATATCTACATCAGGGTGTTTTTCTTTCACTTTTGCAATCCCTTCAGGAGCTGCTACGAGAAAAAGTCCTTTAATAGTTTTACATCCTGTCTCTTTAAGCAAATCAATTGTGGCAATCAGGGTTCCTCCCGTTGCAAGCATTGGGTCAAGGATCAAAGCAATTCTATCCTTCATGACACTTGCTGTTTTAACATAATACTGTACTGGTTTTAAAGTCTCTTCATTCCTGTAAAAACCCACCACACTCACCTTAGCAGAAGGTATAAGGTCAAACACGCCATCCATCATGCCAAGCCCTGCTCGTAAAATAGGAACAATGGTAATTTTTTTACCTTTGATTGTTTCAACTTTAACTTTTCCAGCCCACCCCTCAATTACTTTTGTTTCTGTTTCAAGGCTCTTTGTAGCCTCATAGGTTAAAAGCCTTGCAACTTCTGAAGATAGATCTCTAAAATCTTTTGTGCTGATATCTTTTTGCCGCATCAGCCCTAATTTATGTTTTATAAGGGGATGATCCTCTACAAATACTGTCATGCTTTCTCTCCTTTATTTTAAATATCTCTTAAACAAAAAACCGTAACAGGAAATTAGTAAAATCCCATGATCTAGTCAAGCAAATAAGTTTTTACTTCAATATAGTGAAACATTTGAACAATCTTCAATTTTGTTCACATTCCATTTCAATTTGGCCAAAGGGTGTGTTGCTCAAAGGTCTCATATTGTCCTTGACAAGTTAGATATAAATAATGTAAAAATTTTATATGACTGAGCGCTCGTTCAAGCATTTTTTATTGATAGGATATTAAAAAAGGAAGTAAATATTTGGAACAGATTAAAACAGCCACAACTTCAACAGCCGATGCTGACGTTCCCACACAAATTAAAAACCCTGATCTGGTAAGGGAAAGAAGGCGCCAGATCATTGATTCCACAGTTAAACTTTTCATCCAGCATGGATATCACAAAACCACAACCAGAATGATTGCAAAGGCTTCCGGTTTTTCCATTGGCTCTTTGTATGAGTATGTCTCCTCCAAGGAAGATCTGCTTTATCTGGTATGCAAAACCATCCATGAAGAGGTCCAGGAAGCTGTTGAAAATGCCCTTTCCAAAACTGATATGGGCAAAGAACAGCTTGCGCAGGTTATCAGACAGTATTTTTATGTCTGTGATAGAATGGGCGACCATATTTTGATGATGTATCAGGTCACCCAGTTCCTGCCGGAAAAATGGAAAGCCAAAGTTTTAACCAATGAATTGAATATAACAAATATTTTTATTAATGCACTTTTATCCCTGTCCGGTAAAAATAATTTCCCAAAACTTGATAATCAAATTGTAAATCTTGTGGGTCACAATATTTCAGTGCTGGGTCAGATGTGGGCATTCAGGCGCTGGCATTTAAAAAATAGTTTCACCATTGACGACTATATTAAAATTCAGACAGATTTTATCCTCGGGCATATATTTTGATATATGAAGTATTCATTGTCAGGTTTAAAAGTTGAATTTTGAAAAAAGGAGAAATTTAAAATATGGAAGAACAAGTCTATAAACCAAAAAATTCAGTGAAAATCGTTACAGCAACCTCGCTTTTTGATGGCCATGACGCAGCCATTGGCATAATGAGAAGAATTTTGCAGGATTCAGGTGCAGAAGTAATCCATATTGGTCATAACAGATCTGCAAAGGAAGTTGTGGATGCAGCCATTGAAGAAGATGCCCAGGGAATTGCCGTATCAAGTTACCAGGGTGGTCATGTTGAATATTTTAAATATATGGTGGACCTTTTAAAGGAAAAAGGGGCTTCACATATAAAAATTTTTGGCGGCGGCGGCGGTGTTATCATTCCCATGGAAATAGATGAACTGCAAAATTATGGAGTGACAAGAATTTATTCGCCTGAAGATGGTGCCAATATGGGTTTACAGGGCATGATCAATGATATGATGCGCTCCATGGACATACCCACGGTTGATTATGAAAATCTTGATTATGAAAAATTGAATATTGAAAATAAATATGTAACAGCCAATTTTATCTCTGCTGTGCAGGAAGCCAAAGCAAATAATAAAGATGCCTTTGACAAAATAAGCTCAGAAATTTTTCAGATTGCAGATAAAAAAGATGTGCCGATCATCGGGTTAACTGGAACCGGCGGCGCAGGCAAATCCTCTTTAACAGATGAATTGATTATCAGAATTTTGCGAGACCTTAAAGATGTCAATATTGCAATTATCTCCTGTGATCCATCAAGGCGTAAAACAGGTGGTGCTCTTCTTGGTGACAGAATAAGGATGAATTCCATTGAAACAGGCCGGGTTTATATGCGGTCCCTTGCAACAAGGAGATCCCAGACTGAGCTTCCTGAAGCTTTGCCCGATGCAATCAATGTGGTTAAAGCTGCCGGGTATGATATAATCATTGTTGAAACAGCAGGTATTGGCCAGGGTGATTCACGGGTTGTAGATCTTGTGGATATGTCCATCTATGTCATGACAGCAGAATTTGGTGCGCCCTCCCAGTTGGAAAAGATAGATATGCTGGATTATGCTGATATTGTTGTGATTAACAAATATGAGAAAAAAGGTAGTGAAGATGCATTGCGGGATGTGAGAAAACAGGTACAGAGAAATCGCAAAGCCTGGGAAACAGATCCAAAAGATCTGCCCGTGTTTGGAACCATTGCATCAAAATTTAATGACGATGGAATTACCTCTTTTTATCACGGGCTTCTTGATCTTATTGAAGAGAAGAAAAATATTAAATATGAGTCTGATATTCCAAGATCTGGGGAAAAAGTATCCTCGTCAAAAACAATTATTATCCCGGGAGAAAGAACAAGATATCTTGCTGAAATTGCCAAAACCATTAGAAAATACCATGCAACCACTGAAGAGCAGGCCGAATCTGTACGCAAACGGTGGCATTTGACTGAGTCAAGCAAAACCATGAAAGATATGGGGCTTGATGAGCTTCCACAGGCTGTGGACAAGTTCAAAAAGGCAATTGATGATGCTGTATCAAAGGTGGACACAGAGACTGATACTATAATCAATGACTATAATACCTGCAAAGAGATGTATGATAACGATGAACTTGTATATCATGTACGCGATAAGGAGTTCAGGCTTCCTCTGTTTCGCAGATCTCTCTCCCATACAAAGATTCCCAAAATTTCCCTGCCTCAGATTAAAGATCCTGGAGCGCAGTATCAATGGATGAGAAAAGAGAATTTTGCAGGTAATTTCCCCTATACAGCAGGTGTTTTTCCATTAAAACGGGCAGATGAAGATCCCACAAGAATGTTTGCAGGAGAAGGCGGCCCCGGTGATACCAATAAAAGATTTAAACTGCTTTCAAGCAATTATCCTGCAAAAAGACTTTCAACAGCTTTTGATGCAGTAACCCTTTTTGGTTATGATCCAGATACCCGTCCTGATATTTATGGCAAAATTGGCACTTCAGGGGTGAGCATCTGTTCCCTTGATGATATGAAAGTGCTTTATGACGGATTTGACCTTTGTGCTCCAAATACATCAGTATCCATGACAATTAACGGCCCTGCTCCAATGATGCTTGCCATGTTTGTCAATACTGCCATTACCCAGCAGATGGATAAATTCAAAGATGAAAATGACCGGGAACCAACCAAAGAAGAAGCCGCAGAAATCAAGCAATTTGCCATGTCCAATGCAAGAGGAACTGTCCAGGCAGATATTTTAAAGGAAGATCAGGGACAGAATTCCTGTATTTTTTCCATTGAATTTGCTCTGAAAATGATGGGTGATATTCAGCAGTACTTTATTGATCATCAGATAAGAAATTTTTACTCTGTCTCCATTTCAGGATATCACATTGCAGAAGCAGGAGCTAACCCCATTACCCAGCTTGCTTTAACCCTTGCCAACGGATTTACCTATGTTGAGTATTATCTCTCCCGCGGTATGGCTATTAACAGCTTTGCACCATCTCTCTCCTTTTTCTTTTCCAATGGTATGGATCCTGAATATACTGTTATAGGAAGGGTGGCAAGAAGAATATGGGCTGTTGCCATGAAATACAAATATGGTGGTAATGAAAAATCCCAGAAGCTTAAATATCATATCCAGACTTCAGGTAGATCCCTGCACAGCCAGGACATCCAGTTTAATGATATAAGAACCACCCTCCAGGGGCTTTGCGCCATTTATGATAATTGCAACAGCCTTCACACCAATGCATTTGATGAAGCCATTACCACCCCTTCTGCTGAATCTGTCAGAAGAGCCCTTGCCATTCAGCTTATTGTCAACCGGGAATGGGGCCTGGCCATGAATGAAAATCCTCTGCAGGGCAGCTTTATTGTGGATGAACTTACTGATCTTGTAGAAGAGGCAGTCCTTATTGAGTTTGAAAAAATCACTGAAAGAGGCGGTGTGCTCGGTGCCATGGAAACCGGATATCAGAGAGGCAAAATCCAGGAAGAATCCATGTATTATGAACATCTTAAACATTCAGGCGGCCACCCGATAATCGGTGTAAACACATTTGAAGATCCTGATGCAGATTATGCTGACATGGCAAACCATCTTGAGCTTGCAAGGGCAAGTGATGATCAGAAAGATGCCCAGCTTGAAAGATTAAAGATATTTAATGATAGAAATGCAGATAATGCCGAAGAAGCGCTTGAAAAACTAAAACTAACTGCTTTAAACAGTGGAAATATGTTTGAGCAGTTGATGGAGACTGTTAAGGTTTGCAGTCTTGGAGCTATCACACAGGCATTATATGAGGTAGGCGGCAAATACAGAAGAAACATATAAGGAGAATTGATAATATGAATAAAGCCGTGATAGTAAGTGCAACAAGGACACCGCTTGGAAGTTTTGGTGGGACTTTAAGTAAAATTGGGGCAACAGATCTTGGTGCCCATGTTATAAAAGAAGCTATTAAAAGAGCCGGTATTGAGAACAAAGAAGTCAACGAATGTATCATGGGTATGGTGCTGCCCTGCGGATATGGACAGAATCCAGGAAAAATTGCAGCAGTAAAAGCAGACCTTCCCTGGGATGTTGAATCCATTACAGTGAATAAGGTGTGCGGTTCATCACTGAAAGCTGTAATGCTTGCTGCTCAGGCAATCCAATGCGGTGATGCCGATGTTGTGATTGCAGGCGGCATGGAAAACATGAGTATGGCACCCTATTATATGGACAAGGCCCGCTGGGGTCATCGCATGGGACCTGGAAAAATTGAAGATCATATGGTTCATGACGGACTGTGGGATGTTATTAATGATTTTCACATGGGCATGTCCAATGAGCTAAGCTCTGAAAAGTGGGAAATATCAAGGCAGGATCAGGATGAATTTGCAGCAAGATCCTATATAAGGGCTAATGCAGCGGTTGCCCAGGGTAGATTCAAAGATGAAATTGTTCCTGTGGAGATCCCCCATAGAAAAGGCGATCCTAAAATCTTTGATACTGATGAATGCCCCAAAGAGACAAGCCTGGATTTTCTTGCAAAGATGAGACCTGCCTTTAAAAAAGATGGAGTGGGCACTGCCGGAAACGCTTCCATTATAAGTGACGGCGCTTCAGCCCTTGTTATCATGAGTGAAGACAAGGCAAGGGAACTCGGGTGCACAATAATGGCAACTATCGGCTCCCAGGCATCCTATGGCATTGATATGAAATATGTTTTAATGGCTCCCATTTATGCTATTCCAAAAGTATTGAAAAAAGAGGGTCTCTCCATTTCAGATATTGATCTTTTTGAAATCAATGAAGCTTTTGCAGGAAGCTCCACAGGTATTAACAAGGTCCTTGAATTAGACCCTGAAAAAGTAAATGTAAACGGTGGCTCTGTAGCTCTTGGGCATCCAATTGGTGCAAGCGGTGCAAGAGTTTTGACCACCCTTTTATATGAAATGGAAAAAAGAGACTTAAAAACAGGCCTTGCCTCCCTCTGCCTTGGCGGCGGAGAAGCTGTTGCCCTTATTGTAAATAGATAATGTTTGAACGGCTCGTAGAGGAGCGTATGCTCACAAACTCACCCATCTGCTTCGTTGCTTCAAAATTTTGAAATCCTCATGTACTTCAGTATACTCCGGTTTCAAAATTTCTTGCGCCTCACATATGGGCAACTTTTCATCCAAACATAGGTTATCGATCAGGCACTAGAAAGTATAGATTAATTTTATAAATATACAGGAGAAACAATGGAGATAAAAAAATTTGGAGTTATAGGATCAGGTCAGATGGGCAATGGTATTACACAGGTTGCAGCAGCCAGCGGCCTTGATGTTGTAATGAGTGATATTAAAGAAGAATTTTGTGAAAACGGTTTTGCAGCAATTTCCAAAAATCTTGACAGAATGGTAAAAAAAGAGAAGATATCAGAAGATGACAAAAGTTCCATTCTTGACAGAATTACCACCACCACAGATTTAAAAGAGATGGAATCAGCAGATTTTATTGTTGAAGCAGCTGTGGAGAGAGAAGATCTTAAATTTAAAATTTTTGAAGATCTTGATAAAATATGCCCGCCAGAGGTTATTTTATCCACAAATACATCCTCCATCCCCATTGGAAGAATAGCCGCAAGAACTTCAAGACCTGAAAAAATAATCGGCATGCATTTCATGAACCCTGTTCCTGTTATGAAACTTGTTGAGGTTATTAAAGGTCTTGCCACATCCACTGAAACATTCGATATTACATGGAAACTAAGCCAGGACTTTGGAAAAACTCCTGCTGAAGCCAATGATTTTCCAGGCTTTATTGCCAACAGAATCCTGATGCCTATGATCAATGAAGCTATCTTTTGCCTCTATCAAAGCGTGGGTAAAGCAGAGGATATTGATACAGTAATGAAACTTGGAATGAATCACCCCATGGGTCCTCTTGCTCTGGCAGACCTCATCGGCCTTGACACATGCCTTGCCATCATGGAAACACTCTATGATGGATTTAAAGATCCTAAATACAGAGCCTGTCCATTATTAAGAAAATATGTTGAGGTTGGGTGGCTTGGACGTAAAACCGGTAAAGGCTTTTATGATTACAAGTAAACTTGTGGTACAAAAGAGACTTCTTTGAATGATGCTCATTACACCCCCATTTAAAATAATTTATTAAATGGGGATGTAAAAATTTAATGGTGGAGGTATCTATTGAAAATCAGGAAAGAATGTCAAGGAAAATTTTGTTTTACAAAGAAAATAAATGGTTGACATATAGCTGTAATATAACTATAAAATATCCAGAATAATAGTAGAAATGTGTCATAATTTGAGTGTGCTTCAAATCAAAAGTTTACAGCATAAATAACCCTAAGAAGTGATAAGCTTGTATGCTTGAGCTTTGCAAAATAAAAAAGGAGAAAAATATGGGAAACATTCCTGATAAAATTCTGACATGGCAGATGGTCTCTCCATTTAAAAAGGACAGGGAAACAGGAGAAGTTACTCCTGGAAAATTAGAAAAAACACAAATTGATGTACCCGAGCTTAAACAAGGTGAAGTATTGGTTGAGGTGGCCGGCTGTGGTGTATGCCATACAGATTTGGGATATTTTTACCAGGGTGTGCCCACTGTAAACAAACCCCCTTTGACACTGGGTCATGAAATTTCCGGAACAGTTGTTGATGGTGAAAAAGCCTGGATTGGAAAAGAGGTCATTATTCCAGCTGTTATGCCTTGCAGGCAGTGCCATCTTTGCAAAACCGGAAGAGGCAATAGATGCCTTGCCCAGAAAATGCCGGGCAACAGCATGGGAATATATGGCGGTTTTTCAAGCCATATTCCAGTTCCTGCCATTGATATCTGCGAAGTTAAAAACCGTGGAAATATTCCGCTTGAGAAACTTGCAGTTGTTGCAGATGCAGCAACCACACCTTTCCAGGCTGCCAAACGTGCTGATATCCAGGTGGGAGATAATGTTATTGTCATTGGTGTAGGCGGTGTTGGCCAGTATATGGTTCAAATTTTAAAAGCCCTGGGAGCTGCAAATGTTGTTGCCGTTGATATTAACCAGGAAAGATTGGATACCATGCTTAAAAATGGTGCTGATTTTGCTGTCAATTCCATGGGTAAAAGTGCCAGAGATGTTTCAGGAGAGATTAAAGCCCTGAGAAAAGAGAATGGTCTTCCTTCAACCGGCTGGAAAATTTTTGAAGTTTCCGGAACCAAACCTGGACAGGAGCTTGGGCTTGCTCTATTGAGCTTTACCGGCAAAATGATTGTGGTTGGATTTGGCCCGCATAAAGTTGAATACTCCATTTCAAGACTCATGGCATTTGATGCTGAACTGATTGGATCATGGGGATGTCTACCGGAGTATTATCCAGCAGTATTAAGCATGGTTACAAGCGGTAAAATTAATTTTGAAGAATTCGTCCAGACACGACCCATGAGTACTATACAAAAAAGCTTTGACGAAGCCCATAAACAATCACCTGATCAAAGGATAGTACTTGTACCTGATTTTGATTAGTGTTTAAACATAAACTCACCCATCTGCTTTGTTACTGCAAACTTTTGTAATCCTCATGTACTAAAGTACACTCAGGTTGCAAAAGTCAATATACCTAACATATGGGCAACTTTTTATTTAAATACTGGTTTTTAGATACTAAACTAAAAGGAAAATAGAGATGAAATTAGAAGGAAAAAAAGCCATTGTAACCGGTGGAAGTCGTGGAATTGGAAGAGCCATTGCCCTTATGTATGCAAAAGAGGGGGCAGACGTACTTGTGAACTACCACTCCAATGATGCTGCAGCCAAAGATACTGTGGCTGAAATTAAGAAACTCGGAAGAAAAGGTATTGCTGTGGCAGCTGATGTAGCTGATTACACAAGCGCACAAAACATGGTTGATGAATGTGTAAAACAGCTGGGCGGAGTTGATATCGTTGTAAATAATGCAGGGATTTCAAGACCTTCCATGCTTCTTAAAATGAAGGAAGAGGATTGGGATGCCATTATTAATATCCACTTAAAAGCTGCTTTTAATACCACCCAGGCAGCAGGCCGTTACATGAAAGAGAAAAAATACGGCAAAATTATTAATGTAATTTCAACTGCTGGTATTTTCGGTACTATTGGCCAGATTAATTATGCATCTGCAAAAGCCGGCATTATCGGCTTTACAAAATCAGCTTCCCGGGAACTTGGAAGATATGGAATTAACGTTAATATCATCTGTCCTGGAATTACAAAAACTGAAATGACAGGCAAACTCCAAGCCGATGAAAAACTTCGAAAGATTTATGAAGGCAGAATTCAACTTGGCAGATTTGCAGAGCCGGAAGAAGTAGCACCTGCATTTGTATTTCTTGCTTCTGATGATGCAAGTTATATTACGGCCCAGGTATTGGGCGTAGATGGTGGATATATAGGATAGTACCTGATTGAAAACCGATAATTTGCCCAATTACGGCGTTGGTAAAAAATTTTAATCCTCAACATACTACTTGTATGTCTTCGGTTAAAAATTTTTTTCGCCTTGTACTTGAACAAATTATCTGGTTTTAGATTCATGTTCTGTCATAAATAAATATAAAGAAAAGGAGAAACAAAATGAGTCTTGACTGGATGCCAAGAGATAATGAGATTAAAGATCACTCTCTGCACAGAGATCCCCACTGGGGAACAGAAGCGGATGCACCATGTGTCATATATGAAAAAAAACCATTAACAGACCCTAAGGGTGAAGTTGTTGATGGATTGTATGTATCATGGATTACATTGAACAACCCCAAACAATACAACTCTTATACAACAGATATGGTAAAGGGTGTTATTGCAGGTTTTGAAAATGCTTCCCTTGACAGAAGTGTTGTTGCAGTTGTGTTTACAGCAGTTGGCCCCTATGCATTCTGCACAGGCGGCAACACAAAGGAATATTCTGAATTTTATTCAAAAAGATGTGACGAATATGGTCAGTATATAGAGCTTTTCAACCACATGGTTGATTCCATCCTTGCATGCCACAAACCTGTTATCAGCCGGGTTAACGGAATGAGAGTTGCCGGCGGCCAGGAAATCGGTCTTGCATGCGATCTTGCAATCTCTTCTGACCTTGCCATTTTCGGCCAGGCAGGACCAAAACATGGTTCCTCACCTGCCGGTGGTTCTTCAGATTTCCTTCCCTGGTTTCTTACCATGGAGGATGCCATGTGGAACTGCGTATCCTGTGAAATGTGGTCAGCCTATAAAATGAAAGCCAAAGGCATGATTTCCAAAGTTGTTCCTGTTCTTAAAATAGATGGTGAATGGGTGAGAAATCCTACTATTGAAACTGACCAGTATATTAAAGATGGTGAAATCGTTTATGGAGAATATAAAACAGGTCAGGAGTTAAAAGATGGCAGGGCTCTATTGAAACAGCACCAGGCAAATGCTGATTTTGAACTTCTTGACAAAGAAGTTGACAAAATTATCTGGAAATTTGCCAACCTTTTCCCTGCTTGCCTGCATAAATCCATTGAAGATATCCGTCAGAAGAAAAAATTCTTCTGGGATACCATGAAAAACTCTCACAGACACTGGCTTTCAGCCAATATGAGCGGAGAAGCATTCCTGGGCTTTGGTGCATTTAACACCAAAAAAATTACTGGCCAGGATACAATTGATTTTATCAAATTCCGTCAGAATGTTGCTGATTCCAGATTGTGGAATGAAGAGATGTTCTCGGAAGTAATGGGTAAACCAAAAGAGTAACTCTAATACCTGTTTCAGACAAAAAAAGGTTCATCAGACTTTTTCACAGCCTGATGAACCTTTTTATGTTCTGACGCAAGATCTGGAACCAGGAGACACTACATTCTCGAATATCAAAAAGATATACGTATTCCAAGTTTTCAGTGCCTGATGGATCCGTCGGGCAGGGATGCTTTCATGGATTCTAATTTTTGAATATGGCTTTTTTCTTCGAGAATAATATTTTTTAACCCGTCTAATACATTCTCTTCCTGGATAAACGTTTCAAGGAGTTCATAAAACATGATTGTATCATTCTCAAATCCAATAAATGTGTCTAAAAGGTGTGAAACAGTTTTTATCTCACTAAAATCGATCTCTTCCAGACCAAGTGTGTTGTCACCCATCATTTCCTGGAATACCTGCGGCACCATTTTTTTAAGACGGATCTCCTCTATTTCAAGGTGAAGGCTGTTTTTTTTATCTGCGAACCATCGAGCATGGGATGCTTCTTCATTGGCCATCCACTTCAGCATGGATTTTAAATCCTGGTCTTCAATTTTTTCAGTAGTGTTTGTGTAAACAGACTCTCCGTTTTTTTCTATTTTAATTGCAATATCAAAAAGATCATCCATTGTGAACATGTATAGTTTCCTTTCTTACAACGGTAAATTTTTATTAACCTTGCAACCTATGGGAGAACCCTTTCCAATAGTTGCAAAGCATTTTAAGCATTCATCACAGGGAATAATTTCATCATCATTTCCATTGAGTATTTTTTTTGCCGACCAAGGATCGCAGATCATCTGCCTGCCAATGGCAACCAATTCAATTTGTTCGTTTTCCACAGCATGAACCGCAGCATTACCAACACCAAATTTCCCCACTACGATCACCGGACGTCCGACCTCTTTTTTAAATGCAGCGGTAAAAAAAATATTGGCCCCTGAAGGCTTATCTTTGGCTAATGCAGAAGATCCCACAAGATAATTTTTATCTTCATCTTTTTTCCAGCCTCCATGGGCGATCAAGCTTATATCAAATATATCCACACCTTCATTGGCCAGCAATTTACCAATGATAATCGCATCCTCAAGGGTCTGCCCCCCGTCAATTTTTTCTTCGGCATTAATCCTGAAAAAAATGGGATATTGGTCTCCTATATTTTGACGTACCTTTTTTACTATCTCCAACGCCAGTGTTGCCCTGTTGTTGGCGGCAC
Organism: Deltaproteobacteria bacterium; assembly: GCA_027858995.1. GTDB lineage: Bacteria > Desulfobacterota > Desulfobacteria > Desulfobacterales > Desulfobacteraceae > Desulfobacula. Next base: position 35,695 of record JAQIBP010000081.1, read on the forward strand.
CGCCATATCGATCATCCCTCTTGTTGGTCAACGGAGATAAAAATTGACTCAATAGATACAGATGAGCCCCATGAATTTCAACACCGTCAAACCCTGCTTTGCAGGCCCTGACAGCTGCCCTGGCAAAATCGTCTACCAATTGTTCAATATCTTTCATATCCATGATGATCGGTTCAATATCCGGGCGAAACGCCATGCCGGAAGGCGAAAACCCCTGTCTAACATTTTTACGCGGAAAGCATCTCGGTCCTGCATGGTTTAATTGAACGACAGCCAGAGCCCCTTGTTCCTGTATGTTTTTTACAAGTCTGGCCATCCCCGGAATCTGGGAATCCTCCCACAGCCCAAGACTGTTGGGAACAATACACCCGCCCGGATGAACAGATGTTGCTTCCACAATGGTGAGCCCGACATCCCTTGACCGCTCTTTATAAAAAATAAGAATATCTTCAGTGACAAATCCTTCCGGCGATCCATAGTTTGTGGTAATTGGTGGCAGAACAAGCCTGTTTCTAAACTTCATCTGTTTTATTGATAATTCACTATTTAGCTTTGCCATTTGTCTTTTCCCCCCTTGCAGAATATCCTAAAAAAAGGACCAATTTTTTCGGGCCAGTAGTTTCCTGATTTTATTACAATGCTCCTGGGTTTCTACGTCCAGAGTTTCCAGCATCATTTGAAATTCCGGAGAATCTCCCTCAAAAACATTAAGATAACCCCTCTCCAGCATCCCTGTTTCAATATCCAGTGCAATGGACAAAGCCTCCTTAAAGGATAATGTCTCTTTTGCCGCCTGCTCTCTTTTTTCTTCCAAATATCGAAATGAAATCTTGAATACTTCGGGGGTAAATCTGTCTTTTATTTTTGAAATAGAAACATCTTCTCTCTTTGACAGTTTTTCAATCAAACGGGCGTGTTGAATTTCCTCCCTGGCAAGATCATTCCAGAATTTCTGATGCTTTTTATATTGTTGTGCGTAAATCCGATATATTTCAGAGATGGCTGTTTCGTTGTCCACCATCATTTTCAATATATCGTTATTTTCTTGTTCACTGTCCATGGATTTCTCCCTTTTGAGATTTGTTTTAAATTTTATAAATTATTTTTTACTGCATCATTCGAATAATTTTTTCATAGGCAGTCATATCATCTAACCATTGCTTTGGAAGGGTTTCAAGCCCCTGATGGCATCCGAGGATAAATCCTGCAAGCATTCCCCTTGCAGATGAATCTCCTCCTGCCATTATATTTTCGATCAATGCCTCTTTCAAATTATCTTCATACTTTACAATAAGATGAATAGTTGACGGCAGAGCTGCCTTAACCGAACACATCTGACCAAACTTTACAATTGTTTCACGGGTATCTTCCGATCGGCTTTCAAGGCCTGCCCTGACCATTTGTTGAATTTTTACTGCATTTGGTATCTCTTTAAGAGCTTTCTCAAACGCATCTACTGGATTTGCTCCCTTGAGAACCATTACCGATACCATGGCAAACAGTTCAGCACATGCAATCACCTCTACCTGGTTATGCGTCATAGCTGTCTGTGATCCAGCTGCATCTATAAAAGTATTAACAGCGTCGCCATAATATAGAGCTAACGGTGCTATTCTGGATGCGCCACCAAGATCCAATGACAGGGAGCCTGATTCATCCGGTTTCTTTCCCGAATTAAAATTTTGCATGGTTTCTATAGTCGCATGATCCATATATCCATTGTAAGATTGAAACATTTTTTGCCATGCTGCGCTGAAATGGATCAAATTAAACCCGGAACTTTCAGTAACAGATTCAAGCAGTACCATCATCTGGTCACCGTAATGGGTAAATTCTCCTTTTTGCTTAGATTTATGATACGGCACCAGTTCCGGTTTTACTATTGATTGCAGCCTGCCGTACTTTTTTTCAATCTCCGATATATCGTACACCCAGTGTACCCCGAGAGATAAGGCATCAGCAACAAATGCCGCCATGATTGCCTCTTTTACATTTGAATTCATTTTTAAACTCCTTATATTGTAGAACTCCAGAAAGACCGGATCTTAAAAACCCTTCCATTGTATTTTTTAATGTTATCCTTATATTAAAAGTATGAACAGCATAATTTTCAATAAATGAATTTCAAAATGCTGTCATATCCTTGAAAGCTATGGAAAAGGAGGATATCATGAAAACAACAGAATGTGTCCCTCAGAAAATATCAAAATTCATGCTTGGGTTAATATTGATGGGCTTTGCTTCAGCTCTTATTATTATTGGTGTTACACTGCTGCCAGTTTTCGGTTTTATATTAGCTTTGCCTGTAATTGTTCTGGCAATTTATATTTTCAGACTTCATTTGAATGACCAATGTGAGATTGATTTTCCTGCTGAATAATTTTTAGTCTGATATAGAAACCCTGTCCCTGTGAGCCAGGGGCTGGACGAAGTCAGCACCGGGATTCATGGTGGCCATTGATATTGTTCCCACGGCTGTTTTTTCCCTAAATATTGCTCCATTCAAACCGTGCTTGAACCGGGTAATGATCCGAGGGAAATCGATTCAAAGAAGAATATTTGACTACCTGCCGGAAAACCGGAACCAGCCCACCCCTGAAAAGTATCCAGTCCAAATGCTTTCGATGGGTCCAGCCGTTTTCACCGTCCCGTGCAAGGCCGAACCTGAGATTCATGGTCATCACTGTTACCTGAGACATATTTCCTTCATTGTTTTCCAAACAAAACAGAGTCTATAAAAAAATAAGGTTTATTTTTATAAACGGCTAATTTAATAACAGTGTACAAGCCAGGATAGCGAACAGGATGCCGGCCACATCTGCTGTTAACGCTGTCACAAGAGCGTGCCGGATTCTTTTTATCTGAACTGCTCCAAAATATACAGCCATGACATAAAATGTGGTTTCTGTTGATCCTTGTAATGTAGAAACCAGAAGCCCTGTATAACTGTCCGGTCCTATTGCCGGGTCATTAATAATAGATGCCAGGATGGCATATGCACCAGATCCGGAAAGCGGTCTCATTAAAGCCATGGGCAATGCCTCTGCCGGAAGACCGAAATTTGATGTAACACTTGAAAGCGCATTGACAATCATCTGCAGCCCTCCACTGGCCTTTAGCATACCCACTGCCACCAGGATGGCAACCATGTAAGGAATAATTCGCAATGCTACCTGGAACCCTTCTTTAGCCCCTTCCACAAAAACCTCATAGATTTTAACCTTTTTAACCAGGCCAAATCCTAAAAATCCAACCATTAAACTGGGTAAAATCCAGGGTGATACTAAACGCCCAAAAAGTATTGCCACTGGAATCAGTGAAGCAAGAATGCCAAGTGCCAAAATAGAAACCCACATGGGGTATCCGTTTGATGCATCTTTTAATGTATCACTTGCTGAAAGGCCTTTTACACCCTCTCTGTTTTTTATATGAGCTGCCTTGCTTTGTGAAAAAAAACGTTGATAAAATTTGGCAGCAATAATGGCAATGCTTGTCGAACCAATGGTGGCAAATAGTGTGGTGGGTAAAATAGCAGCCGGGTCCATGGAACCTGCTGCTGCCCTCAGGGCAATCACTCCGGTGGGCAGAAGCGTAACCGAAGATGTATTTATAGCCATGAAAAGTGCCATGGCGTTCGTGGCCTCACCTTTAACCGGATTGAGCCTGTCCAGTTCCTGCATGGCCCGTATGCCAAAAGGGGTGGCAGCATTGCCCAGCCCCAATGCATTGGCAGCAAGGTTTAAAATCATGGCTCCCATGGCAGGGTGGTCCGCCGGCACATCCGGAAAGAGCCTGACCATTAACGGGCGTATCAATTTTGCCAGAATAGTTAGCATTCCACCGACTTCAGCAACTTTCATCAACCCGAGAAACAGGGCCATAACCCCTACAAGACCAATGGCGAGTTCAACAGCAGCACCAGCAGAATCAATCATTGCCTTTGAAAGGATCTCCATCGGCATTTGATCTGCCTGACCCGGAATAAAAATAATCTGCTGCCATCCTGCATAGGCAAAAGCTAAAAAAACAATAATGATAAATATTTTATTCATTTCACCCTTTTCATTAAAAACATATTCTGTTGTTTCTCGCTTAACATAACTTGCAGTTTCTTAATAGAGCAATTTTTAAAAATATTCTAAAAAACTGTTCCTGAATTGAGCTATTTTCAATTCTTTCTTTGCTCTATTTTCAGATTTTTTCTTATCAATTTAATGAAATCTAATAAATGCCGATTTAGAGTTAGAGATAGATATCTTAAAAACATGGGCGGACAGATCCCCTGGCCGGGATATCTGAAAAATTTTTCAATCTACCGGGGAGCACTATTTATATATCATTGACATAATATGTACTTGCCTTAGAATTACGGGGTTGATACACATCAAAGTCGATTATTTGTATTGCACAAGGAGAAACACAACTATTAATGGAATCAAATAAACTGACCGGGCCTCCCATGACACTAGCCTGGTTTGTCTGGGGCCTGGGCGCTCTTTTTTACCTGGCCGGATTTTTCCAGCGGGTAGCCCCGGCAGTCATGACCCAGGAACTGATGCAGGATTTTCATATCTCTGCCTCGGGTCTGGGCCATCTGTCCGGGCTCTATTTTTATGCCTATGTGGCCATGCAGATTCCCACGGGGATCTTGGCCGATACCCTGGGCCCGAGAAAACTTTTGACAGCTGGTTGTATGGTGGCGGGACTTGGCACCC
>JAQIBP010000109.1 GCA_027858995.1 Deltaproteobacteria bacterium
CTTAATGGAGTAGACCAATAAAATAAAATTAAAAAAAAAGACATATTTCTTATAAAGATTAGTTTTATTTAGTAGTAGTGGTTATTTTTGCTTTATCAATGAATACTTGAATTTTTAAATTATAATAAAGAGGTTGTTTTAAAATAGATGGAGTCGTCCTGGAAAGAAGTAAAATGTAAAATTAAAGCGTTATTACCTGATCACAGCTACAGAATGTGGATAGATCCTGTTAAGCTTATTGATCATGATAATGATAATGAGTATATTAAGCTGTCCAGCCCGAATTCCTATTTTGTAAAACGTTTAAAAGATAATTATCTTCCAATATTTGAAAAAGAGTTTTTAAAATTGGGTTTTAATAATATTAATATTGAATTTAAAGTATCCTCCAATAAAAAAAATAACAATAAAACTGGTACATACCCGGCTATTCCTCTGATTTCGAAAAAAACCAGACAAATGGATCTGCCAGGGCTTGGCATGAAGTTCAACAGTGGGCGAATGTTCCATAAAGGGTTTACATTTGATGATTTTGTTGTGGGAGACAATTCAAATTTTGCTTATTCTGCATCTTTGTCCCTTGCCCATGGAAAAATAAAAGGGTACAGCATTCTCTATCTTCTGGCCAAAACAGGTCTTGGAAAAAGTCATCTCTCCCAGGCAGTTGGCCATCATATAATAAAAAACTCACTCTCCAGCAGAGTTTATTATATAACAGCTGAGGATTTTACCAATGAGATGATATTTTCCCTGAGAAACAGTTGTATAGATAAGTTTAAGAAAAAATATAGAACAAAGTGTGATGTATTGATTCTCGAAGATATTCATTTTTTGTCTGGTAAAGATGCAACACAAAAAGAGCTTGCCATAACACTGGATTATCTTCTTGAAGCAAATAAAAAAATTATCTTTTCAGGATGTGAACTCCCTGAAAATATTCCCAAATTAAACGATCAATTAAAATCACGTTTAACTCTTGGACTTGTCACTGAAATCGATGCCCCGGATTATGCAACCAGGGTCAGGATTTTAAAAAAGAAATCAAAAAATTTAGGATATAAAATACCCAATCAGGTGACTGAGTATATTGCCCAGGAGTTGTGCGATGATGTCCGACAGCTTGAAAGCGGGTTGTTAGGTGTTGCTACAAAGGGGCAGTTAATGGGGTGCAATATTGATGTAGAGCTTGCAAAAAGTGTACTTTTGAATATTGCAAAATCAAAAAAACAGGTTACAATTGAATCCATTAAAAAACTGGTTTGCAAAGAGTTCTCAATATCGCCTGTAGATATAATCTCTGCTTCCAGAAAACAGAGGATTGTAAAACCACGACAGATGGCTATATTTCTCTCCAGAAAATATACTGATCAACCCATTAAAACCATTGGTACAAGTTTTAATAAATATCATGCAACTGCCATATATGCTATTAATGCAGTTGAAAAAGGGTTAAAACTCAAAAGTGCTCTTTTTAATCAAATCAAATATCTTTCAAAAAAAATTGAAACAGGTAAACTTTAAATGAGTTTTTCAGGTTCAGTTTACAAAACTCTTCAAAAAATATCAGGTAAATCAAATGTTACAAGAAAAAAAGAGGAGCTTTTGTGTTACTCCTATGATGCCACGGGAAATTCATTCCTTCCTGAAGTCATTATCTTCCCAGGATCTGAAAATGAAGTCTCACAAATTCTGAATTTAGCGTCAAAACAAAATTTTATTGTGGTTCCCCGTGGGGCTGGTTCAGGAATGACAGGAGGTGCAGTCCCAGTTAACGGAGGGCTCGTCATGGTAACATCCAGGATGAATAAAATTTTGGAAATTAATGAAAATAATTTTATTGCAAAAGTCCAGCCCGGAGTTATAGTCGCAGATCTTCATAAAAAAGTGGAAGAAAAAAATCTGTTTTATCCTCCTGACCCTGCAAGCTCATCAATTTGCACCATAGGAGGGAATATTGCTGAGTGTGCTGGTGGACCAAGGGCAGTAAAATATGGTGTTACAAGAGATTACGTACTTGGCTTAAAAGCTGTTCTGCCTTCAGGAAAAATTATTCAAACAGGTGTTAAGACAGCAAAAGGCGTGGCAGGCTATGATTTAACCAGGCTGATTGTGGGATCTGAAGGTACTTTGGCAATAGTGACTGAAATCACACTGAAACTCTTGGCAAAACCTGCAGCTATCAAGACTTTGGCAGTTTTTTTTGACAGTATGCAAAAAGCTGCAAGAACCGTGTCAGGTATTATGAGGGAAACTGTTATTCCAAGATGTGTTGAATATCTTGATAAAGCAAGTATAGACCTTGTAAAAGATTATATTAGTTTTGACCTGCCAGACAATATTAAGGCCTTGTTAATAATTGAGCTTGATGGTTATAAAACCCAGGTTGAAAAAGATGCCTTGGATATTCAAAAATTGTGTTTCTCCTACAATGCTTTGGAAGTGTTGATTGCAGAGGATAAAACCCAGTCTCAAGAATTGTGGAATGCCAGAAAAGCACTCTCTCCAGCGCTCTATAAGATTGCAAATAACAAAATTAACGAAGATATTGTAGTTCCGGTGGATAAAATTCCAGACATGGTTCAAATTACCAAGGAAATACAAAAGACATATGGGCTAAAGGTGGTAAGTTTTGGCCATGCAGGCGATGGCAATATTCATTGTAATATAATGTATAATAAAGCTGATGAAAGTGAAGTTAAAAAAGCAAACAAAGCTGTTGACAAACTTTTTCAAGCCACCCTTGATCTTGGAGGTACTATTACTGGAGAGCATGGTGTGGGTATTACTAAAATGAAATATTTGCCAAAAGAGATAGGTGCAACACAAATTGAACTTATGAGAGGAATTAAAAAAGTGTTTGATCCTTTAAATATACTCAATCCTGGGAAAATCTTTATCTCTTAAACGTCTTGATCCCTTCACAAATTACAGGGTAAAAAAAAGGCTTTCAAATCACTCTTATTGAAGTTTTATTGCATAGTGATTATGGGTTAACAGCTGTTCAATAATATCAATTTTTGAATTTTTATTATGCATAACGCAGCATTTTATAGCAACACAACAATATTGTGAACATAGTTTGTTTTTTTTTTTAAATTCTCCAAAACAATCAGGTGTGTCTATGGAGTCTGTCTTCAATGATTTATTAATAGTAATCTGGTCAAATTGTTTTATTTTCATACTTATTCCATTTTTCAAGTTTTTTTTGTCAGACATTATCTATTGTAAAAAACTGTCTTGGTCAATACCTTATTTTTTATAAATCAACCATTGATTCTAATTTTGCAATCAAAGGTTTTAAACTCTGTTTTTTAGTTGCACAAACAGGGATGCCCTTGTTTAACAACCATTGATCATCAAAAGAATCAAGGTCAATACGATCAATTTTATTGAATACCAGGAGAGTAGGGATACTTTCTAATTTTAAATTTTTAAGAATTTTTTCAACAGATTTTTTTTGCTGCATAAAGCGCGGATTGCTGATATCTATAACGTGTAAAATAACATCAGCATCGCTAAGTTCTTCAAGAGTGGCATGAAATGCCTGCATCAACTCTTTGGGAAGTCTCTGGATAAATCCCACAGTATCAGTTATAATTACTTCTGTATCCTTTGGGAACCTTAAGCGCCTGCTGGATGGATCAAGTGTTGCAAACAGGCGGTTTGCTGCAATGATTTTACTTTGGGTCAGCGTGTTTAAAAGTGTTGATTTGCCAGCGTTTGTATAACCAACAATTGAAATAACAGGCAGATTTTTTCGTTTTCGTTTAGATTTTTGCTGTTTACGCTGCTTACGGATTTTTACAATCTCTTTTTTAAGCCGGTTTATTTTTTCTCGAACCCTTCGTCTGTTGATTTCAAGCTTTGTTTCTCCAGGACCTCTGCCCCCGATTCCTCCTGTCAATCTTGACATGGCTGTATTTTTAGTGATCAAGCGTGGCAGAAGGTATTCCATTTGAGCCAGCTCCACCTGAAATTTTCCTTCCCTTGATTTTGCCTGTCTTGCAAATATATCAAGGATTAGCTGGGTACGGTCTATGACTTTTATTTCAACGAAATCAGTAATGGAACGTATCTGGGAAGCTGACAGCTCTCTGTCAAATACAAGCATGGTTGCATATTTCTGAATGGCTGAAATAATAAGATTGGAGAGTTTTCCCTTACCCACCACAAATTTTGAATCAATGTTTTTCCGTCTTTGTACTGCTGTACCAATTACATTAATATGACTTGTCTTGCAAAGTTCTTTAAGTTCCTCCATGGAAGCCCAGGTTTCTTTTGGATTCAGAGTTGTTGCATTGATTAAAAATGCGTTTTCAGTGCCTGAATCCGGTTTGTATAAAGAGTTTTTTCTTGTAAGTTCAGATTCAAGCGCAAGAATTTGGGTCAGGCAATCAATGTTGAGTTTGTTAATGCTGCTTTTTGGGGTAATCTGATATGGCACTGAATCTTCATCTGGAAGGATATGTGCAGAATAGACTATTCCAGGCTCGCCTGTTTTTGTAATACAGACAGCTGTAATATAATCCAGGCGCAATAAAGCAAGGTCAGTTAAATCGTCTTGTGTCAGAGGTTCATCTTTTAGATGGGTGTGAACTAGGCGAAGTCCTTTGAGTTTGCCAGGAATTGCCATATATCCAGACGTCACAGGTATAATAATTTTGTGTGCATCTCCGAGAAGAACATAGATAACTTTACCACTGCGATCAATTAGCAGGCCAATCTGCCTTTTTATCTCATGGGAAAGCTTAACCAGCAAATTTGCAATTTCCGGATCTAAAATATATTGGGCAGGTGTATTAAAGGTATAAAGAGTTTCTACTGTTTTAAGCTGGGTTTTTCTTAAACCGGAAGTGTTACCAAAAAGTTTTTTCTTCATTCAAATTCCGGTATCCCTGAAGCAAGCTCTTCAAAACGAGTATAAGCCCCAAGAAAATGCATTAAAGCTGTGCCTGTTGCCCCATTTCTATTTTTAGCTACAATAATTTCAGCAGTCCCTTTTTTCGAGTTGTCAGGCTCTTTATTATACACTTCGTCCCTGTAAATGAATGCAACAATATCAGCATCCTGTTCAAGAGCACCTGATTCACGAAGGTCAGACAGCATTGGACGTTTGTCAGAGCGCTGTTCAAGCATTCTATTGAGCTGTGACAGGGCCATGACAGGTACATTGAGTTCTTTTGCAAGAGCTTTGAGCGATCTTGATATCTCAGCGATTTCAAGATCTCTTCGCTCTGTTTTAAAAGGGGGTTTCATCAATTGAAGATAATCAATAATAATAAGGCCAAGTTCATTATGTCTTTTATATAATTTTCTTGCCTTTGCTCTTATTTCCATGGCAGTAATATTGGGCGAATCATCAATAAAAATGGGCAGTTCGTTTAAAACACCGGCAGCATCTGTTGCATGCTGCCAGTCTTCCTGGCTGATAAAGCCTGTTCTAAGCCTGTTTGAATCTATACGTGCCTCTGATGTCAGAAGCCGCATGGAAAGCTGTTCATTTGACATTTCAAGGGAGAATACAGCAACAGGCTTCCTCTCTTCAACAGCAACGTTTCTTGCAATATTTAATGCAAGGGCGGTTTTCCCCATACTGGGTCTTGCCGCAAGAATAATTAAGTCGGATTTTTGCAGCCCAGAGGTAATATTGTTTAATTTTAGATATCCTGTGGAGAGTCCTGAAAGACCACCGGCATTACCCTGCTGCTCTTCAAGTTTATCAATATTGATATTAATCAGATCACCAAGGTTTTGAAAAGAAGTCTGAGTTTTTTTCTCTGAAACATTGAAAATAGAGGTTTCAGCAAAATCAACAATCTCTTCAAAATCACCTTTATCTTCCAGGCATTTTTCTACTATTGCTGAGGAGGCTGTTATTAATTCTCTTAAAGAGGATTTACCTTTAATGATCCTGGCATAATGGACCGCGTTTACTGCAATGGGAGCGGCATCACAAATAGTTGCAAGATAGGCAGCTCCTCCAATACTTTCAAGTTGGTCTTTCTCTTTTAGCCCATTGGCAACTGTAATAAGATCCGCAGGCTCTTGTTTGTTGGCAAGTTCAATAATTACATTGAATATTTTTTTATGGGCACCTTTGTAAAAGTCTTCGGGCGATAGAATATCTATAATATCAAGAAGACTGTCATTATTAATAAAGATTGCACTTAATATTGACTCTTCCGCCTCAATATCATGGGGAGGGGTTTTATTTAAAAGCGGGTCTGTGGCTGTTTTGTTGGCTTTTAACACAATATATTTTTAAAAACCTGTCTGGTTTGAAAAGGTATCCGGGAGATTTAAAATCCTCCCGGATTTAGCACTATTTTTTTTCTTTTTATTCGGCAACAACTTTTACAGTGATTTCAGGTTCAACATCCTTATAAAGACGGATGGGTACCTTATACTCACCAATTGTTTTTATAGGTTCGGCAAGCAGTATGGATCGACGCTCCAATGTGATATCCTGACTGCTTAGGGAACTTTTAATGTCATGGGTTGTGACTGATCCGTAAAGATTTTCTTCTTCATGTACTTTGGCTTTAATGATGCATATCACATTTTTGATTCTGTCTGCCATCTCTTCGGCAATTTTTCGCTCTTTGGTAATCTGAAGTTCCAGCTTTGCCTTTGCCTGTTCCATGACTTTTCTGTTTTGCGGTGTAGCAAGTATGGCTTTGCCCTGGGGCAGAAGATAGTTGCGGCCATACCCTGGTGCAACATCACATTCTGCTCCTGCAATACCAAGCGTGTCAATGGTTTCTTTTAATATAATTTTCATTTAAACCTCCAAGAAGATCCAGTCTGGTTAAATCAGGCTGACTTCTATTTATTTATTTTTAAACTTGTATCAAGTTTTCTGAAATTGAACCATGTATCAAACAATCCAAATCCTATAACAAGGAACATGAAAAGAGGTTGAATTGCAATCAAGATATAAAAAAAAAATCTTAAAGCAAAAGGAGCTCTTTTTTTCTGGAAAAAAAATGATACAACCGCAATTCCCTGGAAAAAATATACAAACAATAAAATGATTAAACAATTTAAAGCAAGTATTGTTACTACACCCATGGGAAAAAACATTAAAACAGATAAACCAATTAATCCAAACACCATATATTCAGGTGCCTTCCACTGATTTAAATTTTCAATGCTTTTAACAATGATTCCTTGTCTGTGCAGCAGCTTTCTAATCAATAATATATTAAGCCATACCATGGTAAGATATGAATTGATAAATATTGCAGGAAAAGCACTTACCAGCAATGAACTTGCTTTTTCAAGCATGTGCTGGTCAATTTTAATCTCCGGGTAGAGTTCAGCTGACTGGGAAAAAAGCTGTGTTGACAAGTTTTGATATCGCAGCACATAATTTGAAATCAGTTGATCAATTCCTTCAGTAAAAGTTAAAGAGTAAAAAAATAAAATCATAACACAGGCTGATAGAACTGCAAAACCTGTATAAAGGATTATTTTTTCAATACTTAAGTGCTGTTCTATACACTCACCAAGAAAAAAACCTGTCATTAGCAAAGAACCAAAATAGAGTGTATTAAGAGCAAAGTTACTGGTTGATATAATTAATACTGCCAGGCTCGCAGCAATGATAATTGCTCCCGGGTTTCTTCCTGTTTTAAGCCTGTAAAATAAAACAGGCAGGGGAAGAAACATCCAGGCAAACACACCGATCAATGGCATTACATAGATTATTGCAATGATCATTATGCATAGGAAGATACCAGTTAGAATATCTTTTATCGCCGCAGGTTGTATTAATGTACCAGTCATATTCATTGCTCTTAAGCGTAATTTAATACATGGGCCTGCCAACAAATGGCAGCAGGGCAAGCTGGCGTGACTGCTTGATTGTAATGGTTAGTTCACGTTGATGTTTCGCACAGGTGCCTGTGATTCTTCTCGGGATTATTTTACCACGTTCTGTAATGAATTGTCTCAGTGCTTTTGGAGTTTTATAATTAATTTCAAGGTCATTATCCACACAGAATCTACATATTTTACGACGTTGATAAAATTTGTTTTTACCTCCGCCTCGTTGGTTTCTACGATTATACATATTGTTTGTCTCCAATCTTAATTATTCAGTTTCTTCTTTGGTTTTTTCAACTTTTTTCTCATCCTCAGGAGTATCAGCATCAACTATCTCTTTTTCAACAGATTCACTCTCTGTCTCTTCTGAAAGTTTATCCTGATTCTCTTTGTCTTCCTCTTCAAGTTGTTCCACAGTTACATCATCAGAAAGAAGGAGTGTCATAAACTTCAACACATCATCACTAAGGCGCAAATTTCTTTCAAGCTCTTTTACAAGAGATCCGGTTCCGCCATAAGTAATACAAACATAAAATCCTCGTAGTTTTTTCTTGATTTCATAGGCAAGTTTTTTATTGCCCCATTCATCAAAATCTAAAAGAATACCATTCTCTTTAGTAATGATATTTTTGACCCTGTCAAACAGATCAGTACGGGCTTGATCCTTAACATCAGGGTCTAAAATAAATACAGTTTCATACTTCCTCATTGTCTCTCCTTACGGATATAAAGCCCTGATATTTGTATCAGAGCAAGGATTAATATAAACAGCAATACCCCTTTAATCAAGCATTGCATACAAACTTATTTTTTTACCATTAAAACCGGCTCAGGTCAATCTTTTTATCGATCTTCCCTCTTTTTATTTGATTTGCTGTTTAATTTAATTTCCCTTACTCTTTATAATAAATTTTATCATTTATTTCCTCTGTTTTATATGGCAGTATCAGATTTGGGAAATAAATTAAAGAGAGCAGCAATGAAAAAAAGGAGCAGCTCATGACTAATTTTTTATTTGTGTTAAGCAAAGATGATAATGAAAATGCCACAAGATGTTTTCAGTTTGCCAAAATTGCCCATTCAAAAGGGCACCATGTTGATATGTTTTTTATTGACGGTGGTGTTATGTGGGCAAATCAGGAGAGGAATTTGAACATAAAAACTGCTACAGGAGACTGTCCTGCAGATTACCTGCCATATCTTGTGGAAAATGAGGTTGTCACAGGAATATGCACCCCATGTGCTAAAAATCGTGAAATTGATGAAGCAAAATTTTTCAGCAATATGGTTTTGGATGGTGGGCCTCATCTGGTTGAGATGGCAGCTGAAGCAAAAGTTTTTAATTTTTAAAGACTTTATTTGTGGTTTCCATGGTCATAAAATACACTTTTTATTAAAAAATTTAATTGTAATTTAAAACAGGGGATAAGAAGATGGAAAAGAGTAATCAAGCTGAATCTTTTGAAGAGTTCATTAAATCTTTTTTTTATGGCAGACGTTGTGATCTCTCTTTTAAATTTTTATCTGATCTGGAACCGGATAAGGCTTCAATCTTTATCCAGGATCTGTTTAAAGATATTGTTGACTCAATTGATGACAAGGATTTGGGACAGGTAAAACTAAGACTGCTGCAAGGTCAGATGGATGGGTATAGAGAACAAAAAAATTTTGATTATGACAGCGGACCATTCTTTCCTTTAAAAAAACCTCTATCCTCAATGATATTGTCGCTTCTCACATCAAGCGGTCATTTTTTAAAAACAGATGACCCAAAACCTCTGGGAGTTGAGAATATGACCCAGCAAGAGGCGGAAAACCGTGTTTTTGATTTTTTAAAAGAAGAACCTTTTTTGTCTGAAATTCCATTTGAAGCCAATCCTGGTGAGCTAATGGTACGTCATGGAGGATATGATACCAGGGCAGCATTAAAAGACCCTAATGTATCTTTTCCATATAAGAGAATGATACAATTGAATACTAAAGGGGTGTTTAAGGAGTTAACAGCAAAGGCATACTCATTTGTAGGAGCTTGCTCTCAGATAAGGTTATTAAAAAAAACACTGCCTGGATGGGTTGATAAGTTTAGAAATCTTGGCGTTGATGCTGTGGTTCTGGTTCCGGTCTGACCTGTCTGTCACATGTCCGTGGGACATGTTGCAAGAGCTTTTGAAGATGCAAATATAGCCACTGTAATTATTGCAGTAAAATCTTTTGAAACCAGAATGAAGATGATGTCCCTGCCAAGGGTGCTGCTCACACCACAACTCTTAGGGCGGCCCCTGGGAAACCCTTTTGATGAACAGCAACACACTGAAATTTTAAATACAGCCATAAAAATGCTTGAAACAGCCGAGCAAAACGGAACTATTCAAGATTTTCACTGATCCAGGTAAGCTACAGCAGTATTAGTTTTGATATCTGGATGAAGCTGATTTTTAACAGAACAAAAATCCATGGCCTTTATAATAGCTTTGATATATTTCTCAGGAAATTGTTGATTCACATGAAGAGTTATACTTATCTCTTCCATGAGTTTTTGTTCCTCTTTTAAAGCAACATCAACAAAAACATACATACTGTCTGTGGAGAATTTTCTTACATCACAAAAAGTTTTTGCATATATTCCGGCACAGGCCCCTATGGAACTTACAAAAATATCAAATGGCTCAGGTGCAGTTTCATCTCCTCCATTTTCTTTTGACTGGTCAGTTTTGATTTTATAATTATTAAATGTAACATCTACTTTTTTATTCCCCGGAAATGTAATTTTGAATCCGCTCATCTAATACTCCTGTGATTGATAATTATAGTTTGTGGCAATTAGTACCACAATTTGGATAAAAAAACACGTTTGTTTTGATCAATGTATCTGTATATGCTATTTATAAAAGTTGGTAACATCAGGTCAATTTTATAAACCATGGGAAGAGTAAAAAAAAATATCATATAAATGTTAAATATTGAAGCTGTGTCAAAGCATTTTGGGAATCAAATCCTGTTAGATCAGACAGGTTTTCAGATTAACCCTGGCGAGAGGGTAGGACTTGTTGGCAGAAATGGCCATGGCAAAACCACACTTTTAAACATGATATCAGGCAGCGACCATCCTGATGAAGGAAGTATTTTATATCCTTCATGGTATAAACTCGGTTTTCTATCCCAGAAGATTATGTTTTCCCAATCCCGTGTAATTGATGAAGCCATGCTCGGGCTTTTAGAACATGAAAAAGATCACTATTGGAAAGCTGAAAAAATTCTGGCAGGACTGGGATTTTCTCAAGATGACATGGCAAAGAATCCTGAAATGTTTTCAGGAGGTTTTCAGGTAAGACTTAATCTTGCCAAAGTGCTTGTTTCTGACCCGGATCTTCTGATTTTGGATGAACCCACAAATTATCTTGATATTACTTCCATAAGATGGATTTCAAAATTTCTTGTCTCATGGCCCAGAGAAGTCTTGCTGGTTACCCATGACCGGGGTTTTATGGATAGTGTTGTAACCCATATTGCAGGTATTCACAGGCAAAAAATAAAAAAAATTAAAGGAGATACTTCTAAATATTATCTGCAGATTGCCCAGGATGAAGAGGTGTGGGAAAAAACCAGACAGAATGAAGAAAAAAGAACAAAAGAGATAGAAGTCTTTATTTCAAAATTTCGTGCAAAAGCACGCCTTGCAAGTATGGTGCAGTCCAGGATAAAAACTTTGGCAAAATCCCAACCAAAAGAAAAACTTCAAAAACTGAAAAATCTTGAATTTTCATTTAACAGCTTTGCTTTTGCAGGTAAGCAGGTATTGAATATAGAAAGTCTCTCCTTTGGCTGGGAGCAGAAAAATTTATTAATTAATGATTTTTCCTTAACCGTTTATCCTGAAGATCGTATTGGTATTATTGGTAAAAACGGTAAGGGTAAAACAACGCTTTTAAAACTTATAAGCGGGAACCTTAAAGCTGCAGCAGGCAGTATAAAAATTAATCCAGGTGTGCGCCAGGGTTATTTTGAACAGACTAATGTGCAGTCATTAAATGATAATTTTACCATTGAAGATGAACTTTTACTCTCTGTACCTGATTCCGACAGACAGAGAGTTAGAAATATCTGCGGAGCCATGATGTTTGAAAAAGATGCAGCTTTAAAAAAAATATCTATTCTATCCGGTGGAGAAAAATCAAGGGTTATGCTGGGCAAGCTGCTTATGTCTCCTGTCAATCTGCTGGTATTAGATGAGCCAAGTAATCATCTTGATATAGAATCATGCGATTCTCTCATGTGTGCTCTTGATGATTTTAAAGGTGCTGTAATCGTGGTAACTCATAATGAAATGTTTCTTCACTCACTTGCCAACCGGCTTGTTGTTTTTAAAAACAAAAGTCTTGAAATTTTTGAAGGCACCTATAAGGAATTCCTTGATAAAGAGGGGTGGGAGGATGAAGAAAACTATACTGAAACAAAGAAAAAACCATCAATTCTGTCAAAAAAAGAGATTCGTCAGAAAAAATCAGAGATTATCAATGGGAAATCAAGGAAGATCAATCCTGTAAAACAAAAAATTGAGAAACTTGAAAATAGTATTGATAAAAATGAAAAATTGATTAATGATATTAATGAAAAATTATTAAAAGCATCATTTAATCAGGAAAGTTCAAAGATAGAGGAACTTTCGCAAGAACTTTCAAACCTTGAAAACAGCAATGAGTCACTGTTTGGTGATCTTGAGATTCACATGGATAAATTTGAAAAAATAGAAAAAATCTATGATATCCAACTACAAGAGCTGGATAGGGAACAAAATTTTAATGGACAAAAAAAATATTAACTTTTATTATGGCATTGTTATAATTGTTGTTGGCCTATCTGTTTTCTACAGAATACCCCAGGTAATGCCAAGAGTTGCAACCATTGAATTTTTTGCACAAAAGCTTTTTATTGTTAGAGCATGTTTTTATATTCTGGGCGGACTGTTAGTTCTCGCAGGCAGTATTAGAATTTATAAGAATTATAAATAGTCAAGGATTGTTGTATGAGTAAAAAGTCATCGAGCCTGAAATCAACCATAAAAGATCAATCAGGTGCCGGAAAGACAAGAATTGGGGAAATTCTTTCCAAAGAGGGTCAGATTACCAGTTTACAATTGAATGAAGCCTTAAAAATTCATAGAAAAACCAATGACCGCCTGAGCAATATACTTTTAAATAAAGGTTTTATTGACCCTGATACAATTATAAATGTTCTTGGTCGTCTCTATAATTATAGTGTTATAAAATTGTCTGCAATCAAGCCAGATCCCGAAGTATTAAAAATTTTGCCCTTTGAGCTAGCTAAGATCGCAATGGTGTTCCCCCTTGGATTAAAGGGAGAAGAGTTATCCATTACCATGGTGGAGCCAACCGATACCACGGTTGTTGAAGATCTTCAGAAAAAAACAGGTAAAACACTTCAGGTTTATGTATCAACGGAAAATGATATAATTCAGGCATATCGTGATTTTTATAAAATTTCTGATGAAGAGTATAAAACTTTTCTCTATTTTGAAGATGATTTTGAAGATGATGAACCTGTAACATCTGTAGAGGATTTTGGTTCTCTTGTTTCAGAGGCTGCAGAGGAGATTGAGGTAAGTACAGGCGATCTTGATGATACTCCAGATGCATTTATGGCATCAGATGCACCCATTATCAAGCTTGTCAATGGTATCCTTACAAAAGCCATCAATGACGGGGTTAGCGATATTCATATCGAACCTTTTGAAAAAACATTCCAGGTGCGCTACAGACTTGATGGTTCAATGTATAAATCCATGAATCTTCCACTCAGCATAAAAAATGCGGTCATTTCAAGAATTAAAATTCTGGCAGAACTTGATATCGCTGAAAGACGTGTTCCCCAGGATGGCAGAATCAAACTCAAATTTGGCAGAAAAAAATCCATTGATTTCAGGGTTTCTACTCTGCCGACACTCTTTGGTGAAAGCATTGTAATGCGTATTCTTGATCAGAGTGCACTTAACGTTGATTTGACTAAACTTGGATTTGAAGCTGCAACCTTTAACAGCCTTAAACGCTGTATATCCAGACCCTATGGACTTCTGCTTGTAACAGGCCCCACAGGAAGCGGTAAAACCACAACTCTTTACTCAGTTCTTAACCGCCTGAATAAAGATGATATCAAGATATTAACAGCAGAAGATCCTGTTGAATTTAACTTTAAAGGAATTAACCAGGTGCCAGTAAGAGAAGAGGCTGGAATGACATATGCCAAAGCCCTTAAAGCCTTTTTACGACAGGATCCTGATATAATCATGGTGGGGGAAATTAGAGATCTGGAGACTGCTGAAATTGCCCTTAAAGCTGCCATGACAGGCCATCTTGTTTTTGCAACCCTGCATACCAACGACTGTCCCTCAACCATAGCACGACTTGTTGATATTGGCATCCCTCCATATATGCTGTCTGCTGCTGTTACCATGGTCATGTCCCAACGGCTTGGAAGAAGACTCTGCCCTGAATGCAAACATATTGTTACAGGTCATGATGCAAAAGATCTTGAATCCAATGGATTTGCCAAAGGGGAGATACAAGATCTTAAAATTTATGGCCCAAAAGGGTGTAACCACTGCAATGGAACCGGTTATAAGGGCAGGGTAGGACTCTATGAATTAATGGAGGTTACAGATGATGTAGGCAAAGCAATCAGCGCAGAAGTGCCTGAAGACCAACTCAGAAAAGTAGCCATACAGGAAGGAATGGTAACCCTGAGAGATGCTGGTCTTGAAAAAGTCAGAACCGGAGAAACATCATTTGACGAAATTTTAAAAAAGACCAATATCACAAAGGAAGCCTTACCTGCTTACCTTATTAATCCTGACCTTGAACGATATGAAGATAAAGATGTGATTATAAGGGAAGGCAATAAGGATAATGATTTTTTCAAACTTATCCAGGGTGGTTTATATGTTGTTAAGGGGGGTAAAAAAATAGCTGAAATTGTCCAGCCCGGGGACTACTTCGGGGAGATGTCAGCATTTACTGGGGAGCTAAGATCAGCATCAATCATCTCTAAAGGTCGATCTGCTGTTAAACGATATCCAGGGGAGAAATTAGTCGAAATAATAGAGAAATATCCCGATATTGCAAAACCTCTGTTCGAGGTTCTTGTAACACGACTTGGTAATACTGACAAGCGTTTTGTTAATGCGCTAACGAAGTTAAAAAAAACCGGGCATAAATAGATATTATTTATAGTAGCGGTCTTTTTCACTGTATATGCATCCGCAATACTGCTGGCGGTACATTTTAAGACGTTTTGATTCTTCTATCCCGAATTTCCAGCCTTCCCTGAAATCATGGTAGAAAA
This sequence comes from Deltaproteobacteria bacterium, assembly GCA_027858995.1. Taxonomy (GTDB): domain Bacteria; phylum Desulfobacterota; class Desulfobacteria; order Desulfobacterales; family Desulfobacteraceae; genus Desulfobacula. The sequence continues at coordinate 15,184 of JAQIBP010000109.1, forward strand.
ATTTTAAGCCATAATTTTTTGCAAGAGCTTCTCCTGTCTGCCTTATAAGCTCATGATTCTGGAATTTGCTATAGAGTAAAGTTGTTGTAAATCCTTCAAATTTCCCTTTTTTGGCCACAAGGGCTGCGGCTTTGAGCCTGTCGTAATAGCAATATCTGCATCTCTCATTTTCCCGGAAAACAATGGATTGCAAAAATTTTTCAATTTTATAATCTGTCTGATAAATAACTTTCAGCCCAATGGACTCAGAATACTGCTTTAATGTCTCTTCTCTCTTCATACACTCTTGAAAAGGGTGGATATTATAGCGGTAAAAAAATCCCATAATATCCATATCCATCTCTTTGAGAACCTTTACAGGATAGGTAGAGCAGGGCGCACAGCATGTATGAAGTAAAAGTTTCAATCTCTGCTCCCGAAAATTGATGTTCCCACCCGTACCATTGTTGATCCCTCTTCAATGGCTACCTTAAAATCACTGCTCATTCCCATGGAGAGATGGCACATTGAAACAGTGTCAAAATTTTCATCCATGATTTTTTCCTTTATTTGAACAAGTTGTCTGAAATAGCTCCTTGCCTCTTCAGGGTCATCAAAAAAGGGAGGCATACACATTAACCCCTCTATTGATAAGTTTTCAAACCCGTGGATCTGTTTTACAAGGTCAATGGCATTTTCAACCCTGGCTCCTGATTTTGTCAACTCTTCTCCTATATTAATCTGAAGCATTATCTTCTGGATTTTATTGTTTTTTTTTGCCTGCTTATTAATCTCCTTTGCAAGTTTGACGTTATCAACAGTATGAATATATTCAAAATATTTAACAGCAAATTTTGCCTTGTTGGATTGGAGGTGACCGATAAAATGCCAGGTTATACTCTCATCTGCAATAATATCTATTTTTTCCACAGCCTCCTGGATATAATTTTCACCAAAATGTCCGGCTCCGGCCTCTATTGCGTCTTTAATTTTCTGCACACTTTTTCTTTTACTAACAGCAATAAGTTTAACAGCATCAGATGAACGATCACATGCTTTTGCGGTTTCAAGAATTTGCCTGTTTATTTTATCAAGGTTTTCTTTAATATTTGTCATGATGGTTTATAAGTCCTTAAATTCAATAAGATTTAAATTTATCAGTGCTTCAACAACTTCACACACAGGCAGCCCCACAACATTGGTATACGATCCTGAAATTTTTTTAACAATAAAGCTGCCAACTCCTTGGATACCATAGCCTCCTGCCTTATCAAATGGTTCTTTAGTATTAACATACCACTCTATTTCACTGTCAGTTAAATTTTTGAAATATACTTTTGTTTTAACTGACTTGACAACTGATTTCATAGTATAAGAATTACTATCCTGATTGCAAATACAAAAGGCTGTATATACAAAATGTTCACGATTATTTAATTTTTTTAATATTGAGATGGCATCAGTTTTTGATCGAGGTTTCCCGATTATTTGATCATGGATTACAACGGTGGTATCAGCTCCTATTACCCATGAACCAGGATATAAAGAGGCAATATTTTCTGCTTTCAGCCTGGCAAGCTCTTTTACATATTCCACAGGATTTTTAATTGGAATCCTCTTTTCATCAATATTTGACGGATAGATTTCAATATTCATCCCAATTTTTTCTAAAAGTTCTTGTCGCCTTGGAGACTTGGAAGCCAGAATGATTTTTTTTGTATTGATAGAATCCATACAACTCTTTTTAACAGAAAAAGTTAAGATTGACAAATTAATGCTTGCGCTCATAGCACTGAATAAACAAAGCAAATCTTTACTTAAAAAATGAATAGTGGTAAACTTTTTTTAATTTTAAAATCAGTTTGTTAATTTCTAAATTTTACAGGATTATAGTTGTATGGCTAATATTATTAAAAAAACAGATTTCAGATTTTTGGATGAAAAAGGATTTTCATTTCTTGAGCTCATGGTTGTCGTTGTTATCCTTGGTATCCTTGCAACTTATATTGCTCCAAGATTCATGGGAAGGACTGAGGATGCAAAAGCTGTGAAAGCAAAAGTTGATATTGCTGCACTGGAAACAAGTTTTAAATTGTATAAACTTGATAACAGCAATTATCCAACTACTGAACAGGGTATTCTCGCCCTTATTGAAAAACCCTCCACAGAACCTGTTCCAATGAACTGGAAAGAGAAAGGCTATCTTGCAAAAGCAAAGATTCCTAAAGATCCATGGGGCAGGGAGTATCTATATCTTTCCCCTGGCATTCATGATGATTATGATATTATTTCATATGGTGCTGACGGTGCTCCCGGCGGTGACGGAAAAAATAGAGATATCAACAGTTGGGAGCTTGAATAAGGCAAAAAAAATATCAGGCTTTACTTTGATCGAGTTGATAGTTGTTATCAGCATTGTTGGAACTCTTCTTCTGTTTTCATTTCCCCTGTTTTCAGATCTTAATCTATTTTCTGATTCAAAAGGCGGAGTGGGAGATATTGTCCGCTTGATCAATGATTTAAAAAAACGGGCTGTTGAGCAGAATATTGATTTTTTACTTCACTTAGATACAGGTTCAGGAATGATATGGGTAGCAGATGATACCATGGATGATGAAGCCAGAGAAGCTGCTGAAGAAAGAGGTGTTCATTTCCCTGAAAATTTATCTCTGCTGGATGTTGAATTTCCCGGGTTTAGGCAGAGCGATGCTGTTAATTATCAGATAAGATTCAGAAGCGAAGGATATTCTGATTTCGCTTTGATTCATCTTACAAAAGAAGAAAAAAATATAACCCTGAAAATAGAGCCGTTTCTTTCCCATGTTCAATTGATAGAGAGGCATATCTATTTTGATGACTGCATCTGAACAAGAAACAAGAATCAAGAAACTGGAAACAAGAAGTTGAAAATTGAAAACTGGAGGCAGAAGATAGGTGATCAGGTTTTGTTGATTTGTGGTCTTAAAAAAAACAGTAGAGGTTTTACACTTCTTGAAGTGATGATCTCTGTTGCCATTATTGCCTTTGTATTTGTTTCAATCTTCAGGATGCAGTCCAGCACCATGGATCTTGCAACAGCCGGTAATTTTAACACCCTTGCTCCAATGCTCGCAAAAAAGCTTTTAAATGATGTGGAGCATGATCTTGCAGACTGGTCTGAGTTTGAAGGAGATTTTTCAGACAGCTTTCCAGGGATTAAATGGCATCTGGAAATATCAGAAACTTTTTTTGAAATAGATGATTTTATCAGCGAGGATAATCAAGAGAGATTTAAAAAAATAGAGATAGAAATTATCAGCTCTTCCGGGTCAAGAAGTTATAAAATCAATACCTGGAGACTTGCAGATGAATAAAGGGAGAACAAATCGACAGGGTTTTACCCTTTTAGAAATACTAATAGCAATATTAATTTTTGCAGTTGTTATGGCAACGCTTTTTTCATCTTTTAAAGCATTTATTGTTTCAAGTGAAGGTGTGAAAAAAAATGTTTTGCAAATCGCGACAATCACAAATGTTTATAAGAGAGTAAGCCTGGATTTTGAGTCAATATTTGTTCTTCAAAAGCCAAGATATAAAAAACCGAGATTTAATTCTGAACCTGATCCGTACAGCTTTACTGGCAGTGAAGAGAATATTGGTCAGGAGAGAGTTTCATTCATAGTGTTCAGCTCTCTGGCACATGCAAATTTTGGTGATGATCAAAGATCTGGAGTTGCAAAGATTGCCTATTATGTAAGAGAAAATGAAAACAAAGGTTTGGATCTTTGCAGGGCAGATATTCTGCCGCCCTTTCCCAATGAGATAAAATCATGCAGTGATCCAATATTGTACAAAGATATTTCAGGATTTGAGGTTATTTATAAAGATTTCAGTGGTGATGAATTTCGATATTGGGATTCTGAAGCCAGAGAATTTAACTATACTTTCCCCTCAACTGTTGATTTAAAGCTCACTTTTGGGTCCAGGGATCAGCAGCAGGTACATCTCATCTCCTTTAATATTATTCCACAGAGGCAGCCCATTGAATAAAATTTTACAAAATAAAAAAGGAGCTGCCCTGGTTGTAACCCTTGCAATTATTTCCATCCTTGTTGCTTCAGCATTGGAGCTTGGAAAATTTACCGGCAAATCTGCCATGGCAACACTAAAGGAAAAAGATATGTTTCAGGCAGAACAGTATGCTCTTTCCGGTATCAATCTTGTTAAATTAATTCTTTGTGAAGATGCTGCAAAAAATACAATTGATTCCATTCAGGAACCATGGGCAGATTCTGATATACTCTCCCAGGCTGTTGATGAAATGGGATTAGATGGAGAAAATTTAACCATAAAAATTACTGATGAATTATCCAAGATCCAGGTAAATGCCATGGTTAAAAAATTTCCAGGCAACGTGCCTGATTTTGATCAAATAAAAATATGGGAAAGATTTTTACAACTGAGGTTTTCAGAAGAGAAAGATTTAGATCAAAGGGATCCTGCTTTAATTATAAATTGTGTTAAGGACTGGCTGGATTCCCTTGATGATGATGCAATCACAGGCATTTCAGGAGCTGAATCAGACTATTACCTTGGTTCAAATCCTCCATATGTATGTGCCAACGGACCCTTTAATCATGTTGATGAACTTTTGAGTGTAAAGGGAATTACAAAAGATCTTTTAAAAGATGACAATATAGATGAAATAGATGAAATGGATGAGATGGGTGAAGCAGCTGAACAGTTAAATCTTCAAGATGTTTTTACTGTGCAGGGCCTTGATCGTGAAGTTTTAGGAAACGGCAGATACAGGTATAAAGGAAGGATCAATATTAATACAGCAAAGGTTGAAATTATCAAAGCTCTTCTTCCCCAAGGCATGGAAGAACTTGCTCAGAACCTTGTTGAATTCAGGGCCAAAAAAAGTGAAGAGGGTGATGTTTTTGTTAACTCACTTGACAAAGGGTGGTATAAAAAGGTTATAGCATTATCTGAAAAAGAGCAAAAAAAATTTGAGAGTGTTATATCCTACTCAAGCAATCTTTTTAAAGTGGAAAGTACAGGGGTAGAAAACAGCTCAAAAATAAAGCTTGCGGCATGGGTACAAAGAGAGAGGCAAAAAGAGTCTGGAAAATGGATATGTCGAATCATACAGAAGGAAAGAGAATAATAAATGGCCGAAGTTTTTTTACATCTTGAACTTGATAATAGAGGCATAAAAGCCAAAATTATTAAACAGAACCATAAGCAGACTATAATCAAAAATCAGTGTCATGTCCTGTATAAAGATCTGCCTGATGTTAAATCAGGAACTAAAAAAAAAATAGATACTTTTGAAACAGGAGTGAATATTATTGCCGGCGAACTTGATCTTGAACCCTGTTCAGAGGCAATTATTTTTGTATCTGATCTTTTGATATCTTTCAGAAACCTTGAGCTGCCCTTTAAGTCACAAAAAAAAATAGAGCAGGTTCTGCCATTTGAACTTGAAACTCACCTTCCCGGCACTGATGAAACCTATATTTCAGATTTTCATATACTGGATTCTGCAGATGATTCCAATTTAATTTTAAGTGCTTCTATTGCTGAATCCTTAGTTGAAAAAATTTTTTTAAAACTTGCTGAATACACTATTGTACCCAAGATTATCACTCCTCTCGGATATGCTGCTGCAATTGGTTTTTTAAGTGAGAGCTCCAAATTGAAAGAGCCTGAAAAACTCTCTGATTTTGCATTTTTACATGCTACTGATTATGAAATCACCCTTGTTTTAATAAAGAAGAGAAAACCTTGTGCCATACGCACCATTCCAAACCATAATATATCTTCTGACAACCTTGCTGTTATGGTTGAGCAGACAATTATAGGGTTTAATCAAAGAACAGGAAAAAACACATTTTTTGATACTATTGTCTGTATGGATGAAGATACGCATAATGCAGATCAGATTTCCAATGCTTTTGAAACAAATCTGGCAGCCAGGTTTGAACCTGGAATAAAATTAGATTCCAATACAATGCTTTTAAATATTGCACCTGAAAAAGCTGTAAAATACCTTTTTAATTTTTGCAGAGGGAAATATGCTGCAAGCTCCTTTTTCAAGACATATGTTTCAAATATTGCCGTAAGTGCTATACTCTTGCTTTGTGCACTAACAATATTGATGGTTGGTGTCGGTTTTGACAATAAAAAACTTGAAGGCAAGATTGCCCAACTGGATAATAAGGCTTTCTTAATTTTTAAAACAACTTTTCCTGAAAAAACAAAAATATATGATCCATATCTTCAGATGAAGGCAAATGTTAAATCTTTTATGGAAAAATCTGGAACTCTGAAAAACAGCGGGAGTCTAACAGAAAAAAATGATCTTAAAATTGTTGAAATCATCGGGGAACTCTCTGGAAAAATAGATGATTCAACAGATATGGATATCTCAAGGTTTTTGTTTAACAAGGATAGGCTTGTTCTATCCGGTTCTACTGATAATTTTAATAATGTTGATAGAATTAAAAGTAAAATTGAATCATCACAGGTTTTTAAAGCTGTTAATATCAGCAGCGCTGCAGCAGATAAAAAAGGAAACAGGGTCAAATTTAAATTTATTATTGAAATGTGAAAAAACAGATGTTTAATCTTTCAAAGCGTGAAAAAAATATTTTAATTTCCGGGATCATGTTTGTGGTTCTGTTTTTCGGTTTTCAATTTGGTATTGCACCGGTTTTTGATAAAAGAGATAACCTTGGCAGGATATTGAGCGCTAAACAAAAAACCCTGGAAGAGATGCTGGTTCTGCAACAGCAGTTTGCAGCTGTTTCCAATAAATTTGATGCAAATGCACAAACTCTGAAACTAAGAGAGGAGAATTTTTCTCTGTTTTCTTTTATTGATTCCTCAGTTCAGCAAAGCGGTATTAAAGAGAACGTGGAATATATGAAACCTTTGACAAAAAAACTTGAAAAATCCAGATATATGCTTGCAATTGTTAAAGTAAAACTTAAAGGTGTTTATTTAAAAGAGTTTGTTGATTTTTTATATCGTATAGAGTCATCAGGGAACGGGGTTAATATTACCTCTCTTTCTCTATCAAAGTCAGGCAAAGAAAAACTCATGCTTGATGCCCTTATTGAAACTCAAACATTCAAGCTAAAGGATAGAGTATAAAATGAAGATCAAGCCTGTTTTACTTTATATCCTTTTTTTTATGGCTGCATTTCTTCTCTTTATTTATATTCTCTTCCCTCAAAAAGATGCTGCCGGATATATCTCAGGTCTTTTGGATGAGAACAATTCAAAACTGCAGTTTTCCTGTGAAAGAGTTAAATTAAAATTACCTCTGAAACTCTCCATGGAAAATCCAAAATTTTTGATTAATAAGCAGATACATGTTGAACCGGAGTTATTTGAGATTAAGTTGAGCCCGGCACTCTTTTTTAAAAAGCACAAACAAATTGTATTTCAATCTGATTTATACAAGGGATCTTTAAACGGTGTGATTGACTTGAAAAGTTTTGACTCTTTTCTCTTGTCAAAGGCTGATGTCTTTATATCAAAAGTGAAGATTGATAATTTTGGATATAAAACAGATCTTGCTGACATTATCCTTGGCTGTGTGCTCAATGGTGAATATAAGTACAGTGAAATCAGTGGAAAAAAAGGGGGAAATGGCAAAATTATCATTAATGATTTTTATGCAAAAATGGAAAACTCTTTCTTTAATACACTTCATCTTCCAGTAGTTGATTTTTCAGAAGTTAAAATTGAATTTGAACAGCAGTCAAATGTAATAACAATAAGACAGTGTACTGCCAGAGGCTCTGTCATTAATTTAAAATTAAAGGGCAGGATTGATATTGTTTCACCTCTGTATATGGCAAGGCTTGATCTTACAGGTGTTATACTGCAGGATTCTCCATATCTTGCCAAGTTTGCAAATATAGCTGTTGTAAGGGCTGTGGAAGGTAATATATTACAAAATGGAATTAAGTTTGACCTTACAGGAACATTGAATAATCCAAAAATATCAATATGAAAAATTTATTTACCATATTAAACCTTTTTTTTATTACAGCCATGGCATACTGCCTGGTTGAGACAGGGTATAACAATCTGGACTCACAAAATTTTACACTGTCCGACCAAAAGGTTAACAATATCAAAGCACAAACTTTAAACTCTGGACAGAATAAGCAGGGTATTGATAAAAAATTAACCAATATCATTGTTAAAAAAAACCTTTTCAAGGTTGAGATTGAACAAAAAGAGGAAGCTTTTGTAGAATTGGAAAAAGAGGAGAGAGAACCTGAAACCCTTGAACCAACGAAGCTCAAACTGTTATTATGGGGTACAGTGACAGGCCAGGAGAATGTCTATGCAGTAATTGAGGATAAAAAAGTTAGAAAGCAGGCCTTATATCAGACAGGTGATTTGATTCAGGGAGCAAAACTTAAAAAAATTTTAAGAAACAAGGTGATTCTTCTGTTTCAAGGGAAAGATCAGTTTCTTGAAGTTCAAACAAATTCAAGAAATGATACACGATTCAGTAATTTAAAAGAAACAATACGGGTTGAGGCTGTTCCTGTAAAGAGAGCTTTAGATCATGATGCTCTTGATGACATTGGTTCAATAATGAGACAGATTAAATTTCGACCTCATTTTTTTGAAGGTGAACCAGACGGGCTTATGGTTTATGGAATAAGACCTAATTCTGTTTTCAGGGAAATAGGGCTTAGAAACGGAGATATTATTAAAGATGTCAACGGCGTTGCCATTGTTTCTAAAAATGATGCCCCAAGCCTGTTTGCTGAAATTGAAGATCAAGAGTCTTTAAAGCTTACCTTGTTCAGGAGAGGAAAGGTAAAAGAGTTGACTTATACACAATTCCCCGAAGAATATGATAAAGGAGAAGAAGAATAATGTTTTTAAGGAAAAAATTGGTAAGCTTTTTTATCATTACATCTGTTTTTTGTACTATTTTTCTGATTAATAGTTTTGTCAGTTTTGCTGCCGATCCAATCCCTGAAAAACAGGTTGATAAAACCTCCAAATTTGTCTCAATTGATTTTAATAATGTGGATATTAATGTCTTTATAAAATTCATTAGCAAATTGACAGGCAAAAATTTTGTTGTGGACAGAAGGGTTAAAGGGAATGTGACTATTATCTCTCCTACTAAAATATCTGTTAAAGATGCATATAAAGTGTTTGAATCTGTGCTGGATATAAATGGGTTTGCCACGGTTGAATCAGGCAAAATAATAAAAATTATTCCTGCGCCCAAAGCTAAAGGCGACAATATTGACACAAAAATTATGACCGGCCTGGATAAACCAGGAGATCTTAAAGACAAAATTGTAACAAGAATTATTCCTCTTAAATATGCAAGAGCAGATGAATTAAAAAGATTGTTTACTCCTTTAGGAGTTGTTACGAAATAAAATTTACACATAGTCGAGATGATAAGGCTTTATTGTGTAGTTCCATTCGCCGTGAAATTTATCCTTAATAATATTTATTTTTTTGAAATCCTCATCCGGT
>JAQIBP010000122.1 GCA_027858995.1 Deltaproteobacteria bacterium
AAGTGAATATTAGCGAAGAGCCCGTTGCGGGAAAACCGCACGGCGGGTTCTGTGAGGGGTGTCATTTCCTCACGAATAATACGTTTAAGTATAGGAGGAAATAGATGTCTACTCGACAAGAAATGGTTTGAAAAATTGTCTTACCTACTTGGAAAAAGGTGACACTTTGATGGTTTGGAGAATAGCAGGCACTTACTTCATTGTAGCGGGACACCAAGAACCATCCGTTGATATTGCTGGATCTATGGGCACTCTTATGAAACTCTACAGGAGGCTGAAAATTTCTGACATTATTCGGTTGACATCAGTAAAATTCGTTTGTATAGTACGAATATGATTAATCGAAACCTGCATAAAAAGCTTAATACTTTATTGGATTTTTTCCCGGCTGTCATTATTCTCGGTGCGCGTCAGTGCGGAAAAACCACCCTTGCAAAAATGATCAGGCCTGAATGGGCATATTTTGATCTTGAGCGCTTTCAGGACTTTGAATTTATCTCACGGGATTTTGAATTTTTCATTAAAGAGAATCCCCATTCAATTATTATTGATGAAGCTCAACAATATCCAGAACTGTTTTCACATCTGCGCTGTGTTATTGACAGGGACAGAGAAGTTAAAAATCGTTTTATCCTTACAGGTTCCAGCTCTCTTGATTTGATAAAAAATGTATCCCAGAGCCTGGCAGGCAGGGTCGGTATTATTGAGTTAAACACCCTTAAAGCCAATGAGATAAATTCTTATCCTTTATCTGATTTTTATAAAATTTTTGAAAAGCCTCTTGGATCAAATTGTATTGAAGAGATAAAAAAGCTTAAACCGGCATTAAGTCACGATCAAGTCATGGATGCTTTTTTAAAGGGTGGATATCCTGAACCAATATTGGAAAATAATCAGTTTTTTTATGATACCTGGATGGAAAATTATTTCCATACTTATGTTCAAAGAGATATCAGATCACTTTTCCCCCGTTTGGATTTAATTAAATACCAGCGCTTTATTTCAATGCTTTCTGCACTGAGCGGCACCATAATAAATCGCTCTCAGGTAGGACGATCACTAAACATCAGTGAAAAATCTATTAGAGATTACCTTGGCATTGCACAAGGCAGCTATATCTGGCGGAACATTCCCAGCTATGCCAGGGACAGCCAGCGTTCTTTAACTAAAATGCCAAGGGGGAATTTCCAGGACAGTGGTCTATCCCATTTTCTCCAGAGAGTGACCAATAGAGAACAATTAGTGAATTATTCCAATGTGGGTTCAAGTTTTGAAGCCTTTGTAATTGAAGAAATTATCAGAGGAATTGAAGCTGCCAATTGTACAAACTGGAACTATTCTTATTACAGAACACGAAATGGAGCTGAAATCGATTTGATCCTGCAAGGCACGTTTGGACTGCTGCCCATTGAGATTAAATTTGGAACCAGTGTTAAAATGCAACAGATTCAGACCTTAAAAAAATTTGTTAAAGATAATGAACTGCCTTTCGGTATATTATTAAATAATGGTGAGAAAGTCCAAATGATTGCAGACAAAATCATTCAACTCCCTGCTGATTATATCTAAGACACATAATTTTTGTCCAATTTATTGAATTCCCAATCCTCAGCAGCAAATCATTTTATATCTTTTAAGCATCCGTAACTGACGGGATATTTTTCCCTGCACTCCCACCCATTAAATCTATCAATTCAATGGGTTGTTTCTTCAATGTATGTGCGCGCTTGTGTTAATTGTTTTGACTTTATTTTTTATATAATTTAAAATTTTCAATATTACAGATTTAATTTTAAAGGATATCAAATAGATATATTTTGATTAAAAATTTTTTCAGGAATAAACTCGGCATTGTTATTGGTGGGTCCGGCCTGGTGGGTGGCGGCACCATTAATTTTTTTGAAAAGAAGTGGGGGTGCAGGATTCTGGCGCCAAACAGTAAAAAATTGAGCCTTAGAAATGCTGATGATATCCAGGCTTTTTTTGAGCACTATCATCCTGATTTTATAATTAATACAGCCATTGCAGCTATTGACAGTGATCCAAAAGTAACCTTTGAGATTAATTATCTTGGCAATATAAATCTGGCAAAGGTTGCGATGATCTTTAACATCCCCTATATTTTTTTTAGTTCTGCCGCAGTGTTACCTGACGGTAATAACCTCAGTGAAGAGACCTTGTTGCCGTTAAGCGCCGGTCTAACAAACTATGTCAAATCAAAGGTGATGAGTGAGTTGACCCTGCAGCATCTGCACAAGACTGAAGGACTTGACTACACAATAATCCGGCTTGCCATAGCTTACGGAAAGTATGACCATAAGATTCAGGGATTCCATCGTCTTCTTTTTTCCATTGCAGATGAGGCCATGCCTATGCTCTTTACCGGGAAAAACATTTGTCACTCCTACAGTAACTCCAAGAAAACTCAATATTTTCTTCGACATGTGCTTGAAAACAGAGATGAATTTTCCGGCCAGACGTATCATTTTGTTGATCAGGAACCTGTGAACCTGTCCAGACTCATATTAACCATTCGCGCTTTTCTGGGGTTACAAACCCCTCGAGAGTATTATATTCCTTTTTCTGCGGCACGTTTTGGTATGGGGGTCTTGGAAAAAATTATTAAAGTGCTGCACAGATTTGGTATTGAAGCACGTATGCCGCCGGAATTGATGTTCCTGGACAATTTTTATAAAACCCAGACTCTTTCATCAGCTAAACTGCAAGGGTCGAGCTTTGTGGATCCGGCTCCAGATGAAACCGTTTTCAGCCGGTTACCGGAGATTATTGAATACTACTTGACGCGTTGGCAGCAGTTTAACCTGATATCATTTGATGATGAATTCTTTGATCCACAAAAAATTGCTGAGGATTTCCTGAACTCACCAGAAACACTTCTTGATGAAATTCATCAACAAAAACGTCAACCATTCAGAGAATTTAAGTTGCGGCAGAATGTGAAGCGGGACAATGATATTTCATCGTTGCCTTATTAACTCGCCGTAACACTAATAAAGAAGCTATAGGATTATTATAATCTTTGCTTGGATTATTTTTATGCCTCATATTTTGGAATAGGAAAATAATTTTAATGCAAGCGACTGGTTGCTTGACAAACACTGTTATGAACAAATAAAATTTAATAATTTTGGTGAAATCTCGGAATTTATATGGCAACTCAAAAAATTATAAGTGTCAGTAGAAGAACAGATATCCCTGCATTTTACAGCGAGTGGTTTTATAACAGAGTGGAACAAGGATTTGTCCAGGTAAAAAAGCAAGTTGGCGCTAAAACAGCAAAAAAAATACTGCTTGGTGTTAAAGATGTTTTATGCTTTGTATTCTGGACTAAAAATCCAGGTCCAATGCTTGATAAACTCCATCTGCTCGATGAAAACGGGTATCAATACTACTTTCAATTTACTTTAACACCTTATGATAAAAATATTGAATCAAACCTCCCTAAAAAAAAGAAAATCATCCAAACATTTATTAAACTGTCTGAAAAAATAGGTAAAAAAAAAGTAATATGGCGCTATGACCCAATTTTGTTAAACCATGAAATAGATTTGGATTATCATAAAAAATATTTTGCAGAATTTGCAGAAAAACTACACGGATTCACAGAAAAATGTATTATCAGTTTTATAGATTCCCATCAAATATCAAAAGATAATAAACAGCGGTTAAAATTAGCAAAAATTAATGATGAAACAATGAAGGAGCTGGGTAAAATTATTTATCGCACAGGGGAAAAATATGATATGACAATTGAAACCTGTGCTGAAAAAATTGATTTAACCCAAATGGGGATTCCCTCTGCAAAATGTATTGATGATAGGTTAACAGGTAAAATTCTTGGCAGAAAACTTTCCATTGGTAAAGACCGGTCGCAGAGAAAATTGTGCAAATGTGTGACCAGTATTGATATAGGTACTGACAATACCTGCCTTCATCAATGTCTGTTTTGTTATGCCACAAAAAACATAGCCAATGCCAGATTTAATAATCAAAAGCATAATAAGAATTCTCCTGTTTTGGTCGAAGATATTTGAGTGGACATTCAATTCAACATGGTTTATATTAGCTTTTTTTATGAAAAACCTCCTTTTTTCTTATGGTTCAAGATTGTGTTACATAAAACTCAATGGAATTTTTGTTTTCAAAAAAAGGCAGGTTTTAAAGTATAGGCAAATTATAATAGTTTGATATAAAGGTTGGAAAGGAGAGCAGTAATTATGGGTAATCAGGATTACACAATTTATAGTGGCGGGCTTAGAGGTGCTGAAGCAATGTTTGGTGAGTGTGCACAAAAACATGGAATAAATGAAATTAATTTTTCATTTAAAGGACATAAATGTGCAAGAGAAAAGAGTATCACCATGCTCAGTGATGAAGAGTTAAAAAAAGGCAACATAAGCATGGAGATAGTATCTGCACGAATGGGCAGGAGATATGCTCAGGCAGATAAAATAAGAAAAGTTTTTCAGATGCTTTTTCATATGGTTAACAAAGGGTATCAAGTATTTGCAATTGGTTGGATTCAGTCTGATAAAACAGTAAAAGGGGGTACTGGCTGGGGTGTTGAACTTGCCAAATTTTTTAACAGACCTGTAAGTGTTTTTGATCAGGAAACAGATAAATGGTATTCATGGAAAGAAAGTGAGTGGCAGGAAGATGAACCTGTTATTTCACATAAAACTTTTTGTGGTACAGGCACCAGAAATCTTTCCCCAACCGGTCAAAAAGCCATTGAAGAGCTTTTCAGCCGCTCCTTTACATAATATAATAATAAGTTACATAAAATTAAGAGTGCCTTTGTGTTATTATTCAGCATAGGCATTCTTATTTTAACAAGCTTTTAGTGCTGCGCTTCCATTGCATCAGGACAATAAGAACTATTCAACAATTTCCAGAATGACTCTTTTTTGTTTTTTGGCAGATGCACAGGATAAAATAGTGCGCATGGCCTGGGCTGTTCTGCCTTTTTTTCCAATAACCTTACCAAGGTCTTCCTTTGCAACCCTTAATTCCAGTACAATTGTCTGTTGAGCCTTAATCTCCTTGACATCAACTTCATCCTGATTATCAACCAGTGCCTGAGCAATATGCTTTATCAACTCTTGCATAACCTGTTCTCCTTTGATCTGTCCAAATAGTAGAAGAAAATTGAGCTATCATACCAACTGCTGCTGTTATTTAGAAAAAAATTAAAATTAGAATAGCACAGTTCGTAATAATCTCAAGCATTATTTGTTATGATTTATCCATTTTGCTTGACATCAAAAAGAAATTAATTATTCTATGATACATATTTTATATTTTTACAATCAAATATTTTTTTAGGGCATAGCAAAACTTAAGGAAAACAAAGTGGTTACAGAACTTACAACATTTGATGCTGAAAGAAAAATGCTTTTGGATGCAGGATATGGTGCTCCTGCAATAAATTATTACCTTGAAAAAAAATATATGGGCTGTTTTGAAGATGCTGATCAGGTCTTTAAAAAAATCGGCTCATGTGGCGATATAATGAAAGTTTATCTTAAAGTTGATAATAACACAATTAATGATGCCCGTTATGAAATCACAGGCTGTGCAGGGGCCATTGCTGCTGCCATGGCAGCTGTTGATCTTGTAAAGGGTAAAACTGTTGATGAAGCATTAAAAATAAATGATGGTGATGTTTTTAAGGTTTTAAAAAATATTCCTGAAAAAAAACATCACTGTATCCAGCTTGCAGTTAAAACAATGCATGAGGGTATCCTTGAATATAAAAATCTCCATTAAGCAAAAGATATTTTTTTGAAAATTTTTCTCTTCTCATGCCTGCTTTGTGCCTTGCTGCTGCCTGGATGCAGCACATTTTCACAATTTGAGATAAAAGATCTTGCTAAAACCAATATTGATGGTGTTTCAGAGACTCATATGAGTCGAGTTTATGATCTCATAAAAACTCTGACCATAAAACTCTATAAAAAAAATCCACATGAATTACAGAAGATTACGGGCAATACAATCAATTCCCGCTTGAAACAGATGTTTATCTGTCCTGTTACAACAAAATATAAAGAACTTGATTTTAAAGATAGTACCGATGCCATTCTGCTTGGATTTGAGCCTGAATTTAAAGGGGATCGTGTCTTTGCAATGATGTATGGTTTATACACAATGATTTATAAATCATATAACAGCAAATGTGAAATTTTCATGTTTGATTATCTTGAGGCACAAAATCTGTATAATAGTGCCCGCAACATTGAAATCCTTGTCTGGCGGCTTAAAACAAGAACCAAAAATGACGGCAAGCTGTTTATCATTACAAACAGCTGTAAAGACGGAGTAGAAAATTTAAGCTATGAGAGGATATTTGGCAAACTCATCTCTCTTCAGGATACCATGGCGCAAATTATCTCAAACAGAAGCGGAAGGGTTATTAAACAAGTGGTCCAAATTGCAGGGATGGCATTCTTACCAATAGGTATTTAGTGCCGAAAGAAAACCGCTAATTTGTCCAATTACAGCGTTGGTAAAAAAATTTTAATCCTCAAAATACTACTTGTATGTCTGCGGTTAAAATTTTTTACCGCCTTATACTTGAACAAATTATCAGGTTTTCGTTCAGGCACTGTTTAATTTTTTAATATATTTTCAAACTTCTGCAATTGGTTTTTATAGTACTCTTTTTTATCTTTTGAAAGGTATAGGGCTTCTTGCGCAGCACTTATTGCATTTTTAATATCATTATTGATAAAACAAGCCTGAGCATAGGTGTCTAAGATAAAAGCCTCTCTTTTTTGTTTTAAAGCCCTTATTGAATATTCCAGGGCCTTGTTTTTGTTTTGAAATTCTTTTATTGGACATGTTGCAAAAAGCCAGGCCAGATTATTCAAAGCATGGACATTTTCAGGATCAACTCTCAGGACATTTTCATATGAATCTATGGCTTTGTCATAGTTTTTTCTATTATAATAATAATCACCTACTACCGCATAAAGATCTGAATTTTCAGGGTTAACCTCAAGTTGCTGGTAGAGAATTTTTTCAGCAATGAAATTGCCAAAGCTTTCTTTTGCCATGCCAAAATTTATGGAATAACCAATACTGAAAAGTAAAACAATAAGCACAAAATATCCTGTAATTATTTTTTTGACCTGTAAATGATGATTGTGTATTAATACAGGATTTTTTTGGCACTTTTCAAGGAAGCTGACTCTCTGACCAATACTGAAATGATGCCAGTTGGGTTTATCAATGGGTTGTCTTGAAAAAGATGCAATTTTGTAGAATGTTGAAATAAGCGGCGAGGCATCATGGGTGAAATTATAAACATGGAGATCTGCCTGGCGTTCAAAATTTCTCATGAAAAATCCAAAAACAAATCTGAAATATAGAATGAAAAATCCGATTAAGGTGGCAGAGATTAAAATCGGGTGGGCTGTATCCTTATTAACACCAATAAATTCAAACAAATTATAGAGAGGTTCAATAATATATAACAGCAGCATAACGGGTTCAAAAAAGACAAAATTACAGGCTATGAATCCTGCAAAAAAGAAGAGGTAAAACAGCATGTGATATTTTTGCACATGGCCTATTTCATGCTGTATAACAGCATCAATTTCATCACTGTTTAATGAATTTAGCAAAGCCGGAGTGACAAGAATATATCTGAACCGCGCTATAAGTCCCATGACACCGGCGGTAATCATGGTACCGCCAAACAGTTCCCATTTTAAAATGTTTGCATATTTCATCCTGGCTGCTTTGCAGACATTTTCAATCCTGGTTCTTGCCAATCCGGGTTCAAGAGGTTTGCAGCTCCACAGTTTCTGGATTAATACCGGCCCTAAAATAGATATTGCCACTATAAAAAAAGAGATGTATCCGATTTCACCGGCAGTGGTGTTTAAAAAATTATTAAGACCCTGCCATGGTAGAAATTTTAAAAGATCTGCAATGATTGATATACAAAACCAGGGCAAAAGAGCAGGCAGAGATAAAGAGACATTGGATATGATAAACTCTTTTTTTGATAATTTTCCTGCAAAATTTTGTTTTTGTACTCCATATGCAGCATCCCATATAATTATCAGATAAAAAAGAAACAGGCCCAGAAAGATAATTGCTTCAGCCGTTGGAACAAGATCAAAAAATTTTATTCCGGAAAAAAAAAGATTTAACTTCAATCCATAAATATTGACGGCAAAGATGATCAAAGCAAGTGTGGAAAGTCGTGAAATATAATAGTTTATTAAATGATCAAAATATCCATAGGGGTTTTTATCTACTTTTTTTCTAAGTCTATTAAATGCAGTGTGACAAACCACAACAAACAAAATATTTATAATCAGGCTGTCAAATAAAACACTATTATCAAAATTGTTAAAATTATCTGCGGTTTCAAACAGTTCCGAAGTCGTATAAATGACAAGTGCTATAATGAAATATAAAAAATTGGCAAACATTTAAATGACCACGCAGGAAGCAAAGGTGTTTAAAATAATCCAGGATTTTACATCAAATTTGGTATTTGTGTCAGATAAAAGGTCTTCTGCGTTTTCCCGGGATAACATTATGGTTTGAATATCTTCAGATGTTTCATTAAAGCGATTTGTGGGTTTACCCCGGCATTGGACAAACAGCAGGCTCACAGACTCGTCAGTCATGCCGGAAGATGAAAATACAGCAGGGCTTTTCTTTAGTACTTTTGTAACACTAAGACCGGTCTCCTCATAAAGCTCTCTTTTTCCTGCCTGGGTTACAGTTTCACCTCTGTCCACCAGACCTGCCGGAAATCCAAATTGATATCCGCCCAGGCAGACTCTGAATTCTTTGATTAATACCAGTTTTTTTTCCTGTACATGCAATGGAACAATCACAACAGCATCTGGATTTGTATGTTTTTTTTCAAGTGGATTTAAATACTTTGATCTTGAGGAAAAAATCCATTTTTTTCCACAATTTTCCCGATCCTGATAATTGATAGAAAAAAGATTCAGATGTTTGTAATCAGTCAGCTTTTTAACACTCTTAATTTCCACATGAGCTCCTTGAAAAAATCATGAACAAGATTAATTATTCAATATAAGCATACCATATAACTATACAAGTCCAAGAATACTATCCAAAATGATCTGTTTTTACAATATTATTGAATAAAATTGTTGAAAAATCCTGGCAATGTGTTAAGTGATACTAATGTTTGACTGTCTTTATGCTACAAAGTCAAATTATAGGATAATTCTTAAGAGAGAGTTATTCAAAATCAATTAATTTTAATAGTAGATGAAAGGGGTTTATCCATGAAGTTATTAAAAGTACTCGCAGTTTGTATTACCGTTCTTGCTATGGCTGCATTAACCATGGCAGGCACACTTGAAGATGTTAAAGCTAAAGGATTTATTCAAACCGGAGTTAATGGCAGTCTTTTTGGTTTTGGAAAAGCAGATAATAAAGGCGTTTGGAAAGGCCTTGATGTTGAATGTGCCAGAGCAGTTTCTGTTGCAGTTTTCGGCGATCCTGACAAATTAAAATTCACCCCTTTGACAGCCAAAACACGGTTTACAGCATTGCAGTCAGGTGAAATTGATATGCTTTTTAGAAATTGTACCCAGACTTTAAGCCGGGATACAGCGCTTGGTTTAGATTTTGGTGTTGTTAATTACTATGACGGACAGGGATTTCTTATTTCCAAAAAACTTGGTGTAAAAAGTGCTACAGAACTTGATGGCGCAACAGTATGTGTTCTTCCAGGAACAACTACTGAACAGAATGTAGCTGATTATTTCAGGACAAATGGTATGAAAATGAATCCAGTTGTTATTGAAAATACTGCTGAACTTGCGAAAGCCTTTTTTGCAGGTCGATGTGATTGCTTAACATCTGATGCCTCCCAGCTTGCAGGAACCCGCGCTGTGGCTCCAAATCCAGGAGATTACATGATTCTTCCTGAGATCATCTCTGAAGAACCTCTGGCACCTGCGGTAAGACACGGAGACAACAAATGGAAAGATATTGTTAATTATTCAGTTCTTGCTTTGATAAATGCAGAATACCTTGGTATTACTTCTAAAAATGTTGATCAGATGCTGAAAAGTGATAACCCAAAAATCAAAAGATTTCTTGGTGTTACCCCTGGAATTGGAAAAGCTCTGGGTCTTGATGAAAAATTTGCATATAATATTGTAAAACTAATTGGTAACTATGGCGAAGTTTTTGAAAGAAATGTTGGTGTAAATACCGCTCTTGGTATTGAAAGAGGACTTAATGCACTCTGGACAGAAGGCGGGTTGATGTACTCTCCTCCATTCAAGTAATATATGGTTTTTTACCAATAAAGATGGTGCAGTGAAAATTGCACCATCTTTTATATAAATTATTTTGCAACAAGATAGAGTGTTTCATTCTCAGATTGTGAGCAAATTATTATATAAAATAAGTCTGCCCACGGCATTTATTGAAAATCGTGATAAAATATAATGAGTAAAGCGATAAATAATAATACTGAAAATATATCATTTTGGTATGACCCTGATAAACGCTCGGTCATGTATCAGATTGGAGCGGCATGTCTGTTTGTTTTTGTTGCATGGTATCTTGTTTCCAATACAATGACCAATCTGGAAAAACAATCCATTGCAACAGGGTTTGGGTTTCTGAATACTGAAGCTGCTTTTGAAATCGGGGAATCTATAATTGAGTATTCAGCAGCTGACAGGTATATGAGAGCTCTTTGGGTTGGTTTTTTAAATACTTTGCTTGTATCCTTTATTGGAATCATTTTGACTGTTATTCTTGGAACTTTTCTCGGGATAGCAAGGTTATCAAAAAACTGGCTTATCAATAAATGTGCAGCCGTTTATATTGAACTGTTTCAAGATATTCCGATTTTACTGCAGCTTTTTTTCTGGTATGCTTTTTTCTATGAAACGCTGCCTTCCCCAAGGGATGCAGTAAATCCATTTTCTGGTCTGTTTTTATGTAACAGGGGTTTGATTTTTGGAATTCCGCAATCCCATCCTGTTTATAAATATATGGCAATAGCTTTGATTTTTGCTGTTATTATTATTTTTTTTATGAAAAAATGGGCTAAAAAAAGACAGGATTTAACTGGAAAAACCTTTCCTGTTTTTTATACTTCTATAACTTTAATAATAGGGCTGCCTTTTGTGTGCTGGTTGATTGGCGGAGCTCCGACTGAAATGAGCATTCCTGTTTTAAAAGGATTTAATTTTAAGGGTGGAATGTCAATCAGCCCTGAATTTGCAGCTTTACTTCTCGGACTTGTCTTATATACAGCAGCTTTTGTCGCTGAAGTTGTACGAGCCGGGATTCAATCCGTAAACAGAGGTCAGACTGAAGCTGCAAAGGCTGTTGGTTTAAAATCAGGTCAGGTTTTAAATTTAATAATTTTACCCCAGGCATTAAGAGTTATTATTCCACCATTAACAAGTCAAATGCTTAATTTAACTAAAAACTCTTCCCTTGCAGTTGCCATTGGATATCCTGACTTTGTTTCTGTCGCAGGCACTGCAATAAACCAGACAGGTCAGGCAATTGAGGGTGTTATGTTAATCATGGTTGTATATCTCATATTCAGCTTGTCAACTTCTGTATTTATGAACTGGTATAATAAAAAAATGGCTATAGTTGAAAGGTGAAGATTTAAAAAACAGTTTTATGGAAACCAATATAGAAATAGTTAAACCTCCCATAACCAATGTCGGTGTTATAGGATGGATAAGAGAGAATCTGTTTTCCAGCCCGTTAAATACCGTTTTAACAATTATTATTGCAAGTATTTTATGGTTTTCAGTCATTCCTTTTTTACAATGGGCTTTAATTGACAGCTACTGGCTCCCTGATTCAAATTGTAAGGAAACAAACGGGGCATGCTGGTCAATCATTACAAGTAATTATAAAGTTATTCTTTTTGGGTTTTATCCCCAGAATATTTTATGGCGCCCCATAACAGCTATTATCATGCTGGTGTCTCTTCTTATTATAAGTCGAAATAGAAATTGGTGGAATGCATATCTTGGATACTCCTGGCTTGCAGGACTCATTATCATGGGAGTATTGTTAAAAGGAGGAATCTTAGGGCTTGAAGCCGTTGATATTGAAAAATGGGGTGGAATAATCCTGACTTTACTTTTGTCTGTTTTTGGTTTGACAGCAGCATACCCTCTGGGTATTCTCCTGGCTCTCGGGCGACAATCAGAAATGCCGGTTATTAAAACATTCTGTGTCTTTTATATTGAACTTATACGTGGTGTCCCTTTAATCAGTTTGTTGTTTATGTCTTCGGTTGTTTTCCCTCTGTTTTTACCTGAAGGGATGTCAATAAATGCAATTTTAAGAGCTCAGGTTGCAATTATAATGTTTACGGCAGCATATATTGCAGAGGTTGTCAGAGGAGGCTTGCAGGGAATGAATAAAGGGCAGTTTGAAGCAGCAGATTCCCTTGGATTAAATTATACTCAGACCATGAGACTTATTATACTGCCCCAGGCACTGAAAATTGTAATACCTCCTTCTGTCAGTATTTTAATCTCTGCTTTTAAAGATACATCACTTGTTGTTATAATTGGCTTGTATGATTTATTAAAAACAACGCAGTCAACATTGTCAGATCCAAAATGGATGGGCTTTTCAGCAGAGGCGTATATATTTATAGCTTTAATTTATTTTATATGCTGTTTTTTTATGTCTAACTATAGCAGAAAACTGGAAAAAGAACTTGATACAGGTTTGTAATTTTTATTAACATTATTTTTATAAAGAGATTGTTTATGAGTGAAGATAAAACTAAAAAAGTCGATATTTCAAGTAAAAAGACAGTGATTGAAATTATCAATATGCACAAATGGTATGGTGATTTTCATGTTTTAAACAATATTAATCTTGATGTTAAAAAAAGTGAGCGTATTGTTGTATGCGGCCCTTCAGGCTCTGGCAAGTCAACACTTATAAGATGTGTCAACAGGCTTGAAGAGCACCAGAAAGGCAAAATAATTGTTGATGGTATTGAGCTTACCAAAGATCTTAAAAATATTGAAAAAGTGAGATCTGAAGTTGGAATGGTTTTTCAGCATTTCAATCTGTTCCCCCACCTTACAATTGTTGAAAATTTAACAATTGGTCCCATATGGGTAAGAAAAACACCAAAAAAAGAAGCCGAAGAGATAGCAATGCATTATCTTGAAAAAGTTCAGATTGCAGAGCAGGCTGCAAAATTTCCAGGGCAGCTATCAGGTGGGCAGCAGCAGAGAGTTGCTATTGCCAGAAGCCTTTGCATGAAACCCAATATTATGCTTTTTGATGAGGCAACATCAGCCCTTGACCCTGAAATGGTAAAGGAAGTTCTTGATGTTATGATAGACTTGGCCACTGGTGGAATGACCATGATTGTTGTAACCCATGAGATGGGTTTTGCAAAGAGTGTTGCTCACAGGGTTCTTTTCATGGATGAAGGAGCTATTGTTGAAGAAAATGAACCTAATGAATTTTTTGATAACCCTCAGAATGACAGAACTAAATTGTTTTTAAGCCAGATCCTTCATTAGATCTCGACAGGCTGTTACACAACCCCAACTTTCCTAATTTCGGCGTTGGAAAAATAAATTTAATCCTCGGAATACTGCATGTATGCCTGTGGTTAAATTTATTTCCCGCCTTGAACTTGAAAAAATTTGCATTATGTAACAGCCTGTCGACAGCCTCTTGAAATTAAAAATTTTAGCTCCTTTGAATAACAATCAATTTGATTATATATCACCATATCACTGTTTAAACCTGCAAAATTGTAAATAAAATATTCTGCTGTTTTGACTTAGAAATGAAATATTTTGACGCTTTTCCCCAAATTTGTATAAAATTATAATGGTTAAACCAGCTTTCTGTATTGTGAATTACATATAATCAAAAACGAATTATCAGGTACATTTCTTGCAGAATTGTAATGTAATTGGTAAATTATGAAAATATTGATTGTGTTGATGATGAAAATTATAAAATAAAATATGTTCCTAAACTATTGATAACACAGACTGTTCAAAATTTAAATTTAATGTTTTGACTTCAGAAGAGAGAGATTGTTGGATGCCATTCAAACCCCATGTTACAAATATTGTCCTTGACATAGCAAAAAATTGTAATTAAAAATAGGACTGTCATGAAAAAAAGAATAAAAATATGGTTTCATTCAGGATCTACTTCCGACATTAAGGAGATTACTGTTCACAAAGCAGTTTTAGGATTTGCTTTTTTAATAATTATATTTGTTGTTACCGGGGCATCCTTTGTTGGCTATGACTACTATTGTCTTAAAATGGAATCATTTAAGAATGTGGTTTTAAATCAGACTGTCAATAAACAAAGCAGTGAAATTAAAAGCCAGAGAAATCAAATCCAGAGCTTTGCCAATAAAATTGAAACTTTGAAAAAAAGAGTTGGTGATCTATCAAAATTTGAGGAAAAAGTAAGACTTATAGCAGGTATCAAGCAAACCAGTGGTTCAAGCGGTTTAATAGGCATTGGCACCATCCCGCAGGGTGAGCTTGACCTGGATATCCCTCTGGAAGAAAAGCATAATACTCTTATACGTGAAATGCATGAACAGGTTGGTCAGACAGATCATGCTGTTAAAACACAAGCCCTTGATTTTACCAATCTTATTAAAGAACTTGAACAAAAAAGAAATCTTCTTGCTTCAACACCATCCATTAGACCAGTTAATGGATGGATTTCTTCCAAGTTTGGATACCGCAAATCTCCTTTTACCGGACGAAGAGAATTCCATGCAGGATTGGATATTGCAAATAAAAGTGGAACCGAACTTGTTGCAACAGCCAACGGCAGAATTTCATATGCTGCAAGGAAAATGTATATTGGTAATATGATTATAATAGACCATGGGTTTGGCAAGGTAACCAAGTATGGACACTTGAAAAAAATTCTTGTCAAACGGGGTCAGAAAGTCAAAAGAGATGATGTTATAGGGCTTATCGGCAATACGGGAAGAAGTACAGGTCCCCATGTACATTATGAAGTTAGAATTAATGGTACGCCTGTTAACCCTTTAAAATACATCCTTAATTAATATTTGAACAGCTCGTAGAGGAGCTGATGCTCACATATTCACCCACACTATTTTTCTTCTCTTAAAAAATTTGTTTTGATTTTTTAAATAAATGCCTATATTGATTACACGGTAAATTTATTCTAACATTTAAAATTAAACAACAGGTTGATTATACATGGTATTCAATTTTTTTACTAAGATTTTTGGAACAAATAATGACAGAATTTTAAAATCACTTGAACCAATCATTGAGCAAATCAATGCGCTTGAACCTCAAATGCAGGCATTGTCTGATGAACAGATAGCTCAAACAACAATGGAGTTTAAACAGAGAGTTAAAAAAGGTGAAACCCTGGATGAAATTTTGCCGGAGGCCTTTGCCCTTGTAAGGGAAGCCTCTGTCCGAGCTCTTGGGTTACGTCATTTTGATGTGCAGCTTATTGGTGGTATTGCCCTTCACAATGGAAGCATTGCAGAGATGAAAACCGGTGAGGGAAAGACATTGATGTCCACTCTTGCGGCATTCCTTAATGCTTTGTCAGGGAAAGGCGTTCATATTGTTACAGTAAATGATTACCTTGCAGAACGTGATGCCCAATGGATGGCAAAAATATATAATTTTCTTGGATTAAACGTCGGGGCTATACTCCATGATATGGATGATGAACAGAGAAAAGCCTCTTATGAATCAGACATCACTTATGGAACAAATAATGAATTCGGATTTGACTATCTAAGAGATAATATGAAATTTGATAAAGAATCCCTTGCCCAGAAAAATTTGAATTTTGCCATTGTGGACGAAGTTGACTCCATTCTTATTGATGAAGCAAGAACTCCTCTGATTATTTCAGGACCAGGGGAAAAATCCACCGGTTTCTATACACAGGTTAACACTATTATTCCAGCCTTTAAAAAAGAGAAAGACTATACCATTGATGAGGAGGCAAAAAGTGTTGCTTTAACAGAAGAGGGTATTGGTAAGGGTGAAGATCTCCTCAAAGTTGACAATTTATATGATCCTGCAAATATTGAAATACTTCATCATCTGAACCAGGGATTAAAGGCTCACACACTTTTTAAAAAAGATACAGATTATATTGTTAAAAACAATCAGGTTGTTATTGTTGATGAGTTTACAGGTCGTCTGATGACAGGAAGACGATACAGTGAAGGCCTTCACCAGGCACTTGAAGCAAAAGAAAATGTTAAAATTGAAAATGAAAATCAGACTCTTGCTTCCATTACATTCCAGAATTTTTTCAGAATGTATGATAAATTATCGGGCATGACCGGCACTGCTGAAACTGAAGCACCTGAATTTAAAAAAATATACAACCTTGATGTTCTGGTGATACCTACACATGTGGACATGATCCGTGAAGATTTTCCTGATCTGATATACAAAACAAAAAAAGATAAATATGATGCAGCCATAAAAGAGATTATCAAACTTTACAAAAAAGGCCAGCCTGTTCTTGTGGGAACTATCTCCATTGATGTTTCAGAGGATATGAGCAAAAAACTCAAGAAAAAAGACATCAAGCATAATGTTTTAAATGCCAAGCATCATAAGGCAGAAGCTGAAATTGTTGCCAATGCAGGGCAGAAGGGCGCTGTTACCATTTCCACCAATATGGCAGGACGTGGTACTGATATTGTTCTAGGAGATGGGGTAAAAGAGCTTGGCGGACTTCATATTCTCGGTACTTCCCGCCACGAATCAAGACGGATTGACAACCAGCTTAGAGGCCGATCCGGCAGACAGGGAGATGAGGGAACCTCAAGATTTTATCTCTCTTTGGAAGATGACCTTTTAAGGATATTTGGCGGAGATCGAATCCATACAGTTATGGATAAACTCGGGATTGAAGAGGGAGAACATATTGAACACTCTTTTATCAGCAAGGCCATTGAAAATGCCCAGTCAAAGGTTGAAGGTCACAACTTTGAAATAAGAAAACACCTGCTTGAGTATGATGATGTGATGAATCAACAAAGGGAAGTTATATATGAGCAGAGGCGGAAAGCTTTAATGGAAAGCAATCTAAACCCTTTGGTTATGGAGATGGTTGAGGATTTAATCTATGATATTGTTGATGAATTTGCCATTGAAAAGACTCCTGTCAAACAGTGGGATTTATCTGGTCTTGAAAAAAGAGTTAAAAAAATATTTAACTATGCTCCTGACCTGAATACTGCCACTGATGAAAATTACAGCCACCAACAACTCTCTGAAATTCTTTTTGATCAATTAAAAGAGATTTATCAGCAAAAAGAGGCATCCATAGGCTCTGAAATTACAAGACAAATTGAAAAACATATCATTCTTCAAACTGTGGATACACGCTGGAAAGAGCACCTTCTATCCATGGATCATTTAAAAGAAGGTATCGGGCTTCGTGGATATGCCCAGCAGGATCCTCTGCGGATTTACAGAAAAGAGGGCTTTGATATGTTCCAGGGCTTAATGGAAAGAATCAAAGAAGAGATAGTGGCTATTTTATTTAAAATTCAGGTTTCAGCTCCATCCCAGGTGAATGAGATGAAAAAACAGGAGCAGGAGCAGCTCTCTTTTTCCCATTCAGATGGATCAACTATAAAACAGCCTGTACAAAGGAACTCCAAAAAGATAAAAAGAAACGATCCCTGTCCGTGTGGAAGCGGTAAAAAATATAAAAAGTGCTGTCTGTAATAGATAGCCTTGGATTGGTCAAATCAAAAAAGGATTTCTTTAAAAGTGAATTAAGAAAATCAATGATTTGAAAAGGGATATTTAAGATAATGACATCAGCTGATGCCAAAACAAAAAAAAGAATTTCACATAAATCAAAAGATGATACTCCTCCTTTGTATAAAGTCATCTTACACAATGACGATTATACCAGTATGGAGTTTGTTGTAACAATTCTTATGAATGTTTTTGGAAAATCACTTGAAAAAGCAACTCAAATGATGCTTAATATACATAATAGAGGAAAAGAAATGTGTGGTATCTATCCAAGACAAATTGCAGAAACAAAGGTGGAAACAGTGCATAATCTGGCAGCAAATAAAGGATTTCCTTTAAAGAGTACAATGGAGAAGGAGTAACTAATGATTAGTAAAGAACTCAGTACAACCCTGGGGTTTGCCGTACGGGAAGCAAAGAAGCGAAGACATGAGTATGTCTGTGTTGAGCACGTTCTTTATGCAATCCTTAACCATGAAACAGGTGCCAGGACAATTACAGAATGTGGCGGCAGTCCTGAACATATAAAAGATGAGCTTGAAAATTTTTTCAATAAAAATTTAAGTAAAATTGATACAAAAGACGAATATGTATTACAGCAGACCATAGGATTCCAGCGGATGATACAGAGAGCTATCAACCAGGCCAGATCTGCTGAAAAAACAGAAGTCAATCTCGGGGATATTCTTGCGTCTATTTTCCAGGAAAAAGATTCCCATGCAGCATTCTATCTTGAATCAGAAGGGATTACTCGCCTTGATGTATTAAAATATATTTCACATACTGCACCACCAGTTAGAAAAGAGAATGCACAGCAAAGCCCTGCAAAAAAGGGATTAAGACATTCCGGCAGAAAAGCAAAACCTCAACAAAAGAAAGATCCTCTTGAAACTTTTACAACAAATTTGTTGAAAAAAGCTGAGGAAAATAAAATCGACCCACTCATAGGGCGAACCAATGAGATGGACAGGCTCATGCAGATTCTTTGTCGCAGAAGAAAAAACAATCCTATTCTCGTAGGTGATCCAGGAGTTGGAAAAACTGCAATTGCCGAAGGCCTTGCCATACAAATCAATGATAAACTTGTGCCGGATCTTTTAAGTAATTGTGAACTCTTCTCCCTTGATATGGGGACTCTGCTTGCTGGAACAAAATATAGAGGGGATTTTGAACAGCGGCTTAAAGATGTTATCAATGCCCTTGAGTCTAAGGAAAATGCTCTTCTGATAATAGATGAAATTCATACTGTTGTAGGAGCAGGTGCTACCAGCAGCGGTTCCATGGATGCCTCAAATATTTTAAAACCTGCTCTCTCTTCAGGAGATTTAAAATGTATTGGTACAACAACCTATGAAGAGTATAAAAATCATTTTGAAAAAGATCGGGCTTTTTCAAGAAGATTTGAAAAAATTGAAGTTCCAGAACCCACTGTTGAAGAGACCACTCAAATTCTTATCGGACTTAAACCTTATTATGAAGAGCATCATGGATTAAAGTATACAGCACAGACCATAGAGGCTGCGGCCTATCTTTCTGATAAATATATCAATGACAGGCTTTTGCCGGACAAAGCCATTGATGTTATTGATGAAACAGGTGCATATTTAAGACTTAAGGGAAAGGGCAAACGAAAAACCATAAGCACCAAAGATATTGAAAAAATTGTTGCTAAAATCGCCAAAGTACCTGTTTCAAGTGTTACATCTAAGGATAAAACCAATCTTGCTTCATTGCCAAAAAGAATGTTTAAAGTTATATTTGGGCAGAATAATGCAATTGAAACTCTTACTACTTCCATTAAAAGATCAAGAGCAGGACTTGCTCTACCTGATCGTCCCATAGGATCTTTTCTTTTTACAGGGCCTACAGGTGTAGGTAAAACCGAAGTTGCAAAGCAGCTTGCCCATAATATGGGAATTGAATTTTTAAGATTTGACATGAGTGAATATATGGAAAAACATTCAGTTTCCAGGCTTATAGGAGCTCCTCCAGGATATGTAGGCTTTGAGCAGGGTGGCATCCTTACAGACAATATAAGAAAACATCCCCATTGTGTTCTACTTCTTGATGAAATTGAAAAAGCTCACATGGATCTTTATAATATTCTTTTACAGGTCATGGATTATGCAACTTTAACAGATAACAACGGTAAAGCAGCTGATTTTAGAAATGTTGTTTTAATTATGACCTCCAATGCAGGTGCAAGGCAGATGAGTGCCAATGCCATTGGGTTTGGTTCCCAGTCAGCAGATATGGATTCCAAAGGTTTAAAAGCTGTTGAAAAAGTATTCAGTCCGGAATTTAGAAACCGCCTGGACAATATTATACAATTTAACCATCTCTCTGTAAAAATCATGGAAAAGATTGTTGATAAAAACATGAAAGAACTTGCGTCCATGCTTGCGGCTAAAAAAGTTACCATCAGCTATTCAGCCAGGGTGCGATCATACCTTGCAAAACAGGGTTATGATCCTAAATTCGGTGCCAGACCCCTGGCAAGGATTATCCAGACACTAATTAAGGATAGACTTACCGATGAAATTTTATTTGGTAAACTTGCAAAGGGAGGTAAAATTTCAATTGGTTTGAGAAATGAAAAACTCAATTTTATATTTAAAAGCTGAATGCCCCTTTTCAGGTTATCAGAAAAATTAGAGTTCCCTCCTGCATGGCTTGCAAGATCTGACGGACTTTTATGTATTGGAGGAGATCTATCTTCCAAAAGACTTGTTCTTGCCTATGAAAAAGGAATATTTCCCTGGTTTTCTGAGAACGAACCTCTGCTGTGGTGGTCTCCTGATCCAAGACTTGTACTTTTCCCTGAGAACATCCATATTTCAAAAAGTTTAAAAAAGAAGATAAAAAGATCACCATTTGATATTAAAATTGATAATGCATTTGAAGAAACTATCCGTTCATGTGCTCTTGTGAGAAAAAAAAGTGATGAAGGTACATGGATTATACCTCAAATGGTTGCTGCATATACAAAACTTCATCGCCTGGGATATGCTCACTCAATTGAAGCCTGGAAAGATAATAAATTAATTGGTGGTTTATACGGTGTTTGTATTGGCGGCTCTTTTTTTGGAGAGTCCATGTTTTTTTTTGAAAGTGATGCATCTAAAATTGCTCTTGTTGCACTTGCAAATTTTTTAAAAAATAATAATTTTGACTTGATTGACTGCCAGGTGACAACACATCATCTCCTTGATATGGGAGCTATTGAGATTTCCAGAAATAGTTTTCTTGATATTATTCAACAATCTGTTAAACGAGTGGATATTGACAACATCTGGAAACAAGATGTCTGCCTCTCTTTTTAAACCTTCAGCAATAGAACTTAATTCATAGCTGTCATTATAAAATTGTTCGGCATAAACCCGTTACGACCAAGCTGCCTTAAGTCCTGTTATGGTAAAATGCTTGACAAAAATTCTACAGGTATCATTATGTCTAATATTATTATAAATCACTTGAGGAGCAGCTACAATGCTTTTAAAACTATTTTTATGTTTTACACTGATTCCTGTTTTAGAGCTTTATTTATTAATCAAAATAGGAACTGTCATTGGAGGCTTTAATACTATTTTACTGGTTGTTTTAACTGGATTCACAGGTGCATGGCTTGCCAGAATGGAAGGCATGAATACCATGATGAAACTAAGAATGAATGTGCAGCAGGGGCTCATGCCTGCAGAAGAGTTAATTGATGCTGTTATCATATTTGCAGCAGGTGTTGTGTTGTTAACTCCAGGTCTTATCACTGATGTTTGTGGCTTGGCTTTGCTATGGCCTGTTACAAGGAATAAATTCAAACAGATACTTAGAAAAAAGTTTGATGAAATGCAATTGCAGGGTAATATAGATATCAACCGGTTCCCTTAAAAAATTCTTAAAGCTCCCCTCGATAAATAAAGATTGAATCAATTATTGGAAAGGGATATCATGCATTCAGCAAATAGGTACAGACAGAAGATTTTCAATTTTTTTTTGATATATGGTTTAAGTATTAAATGGAAGTCAAAGCACAAATTTTAAAAATGATCCAAAAAAAAGAGAGTAACCTTCCAACTCTTTCCGGTGTTATTAATCGAATTATCAGTGTTGCCTCGGATGAAAAGATGACAACAGAAGATCTTGCCGAGATTATTTCCTATGATAAGAGAATAAGTAATCAATTATTAAAACTTGCCAATGCAGTTTATTATGCACAAGAAACAAATATTGAAACCGTTAAAAGAGCTGTTACTGTTATAGGATTTGATGAAATAGTCGGCATAACCCTTGCCATGGGAATTT
This sequence comes from Deltaproteobacteria bacterium, assembly GCA_027858995.1. Taxonomy (GTDB): domain Bacteria; phylum Desulfobacterota; class Desulfobacteria; order Desulfobacterales; family Desulfobacteraceae; genus Desulfobacula. The sequence continues at coordinate 22,116 of JAQIBP010000122.1, forward strand.
TATCCTCTTTTTCTGATGAATCCGGTCTAAGCCTCGATATGAAAGCTTTGTGGATACATGGCATAGGAGTCGCAACTGTGTCAAAGGAGCTTGCCAAAAGAACAAATCCAGGCATAGCAAGTAAAATTTTTATTCCAGCACTTCTCCATGATATGGGTAAAGTTATATTGTCGGTATATTTTAAAGATGAATACAGAAAAGTCAAACAATTTGCCATAGAGCAAAACAAGCCTCTCTATTTTGCGGAGAATGCTATACTAAAATTTGATCATGCTATACTCTCTGCTCTTTTGATGAAACGCTGGAATTTTCCCCAGTCTATTATGATTCCCTGCAGGTTTCATCATAATCCAGAATCTGCACCCATCAAGTTCAAACATCAATCTTTGATTATTAATCTGGCAGATTATCTGACCCAAAAGGCTCAAATAGGGCACAGCGGTAATCCAGTTCCGGTCACTGTTAAAATTGCCGCAAAAAAGATTGGTGTCAATGAAACAGTATTAAAGCTTATGATTGATCAGGTAAAGAGAAAAGAGAGTGAAATAAAGGAGTTTTTTAATATTACGACATGGGCTGCTTAACAATTTAAAAATCTCTTAAATATCCTTAAGGTTTCTCTCTCCTGAAGAATTTTTACATGCTTTTTCAAAATCATTCAGGCTCTCTTCCAGGGCTTGAGACTCTATTGTACCGCCAACCCGGATAATATCATCTCCTCTTAGTTCAAAGGCTGTCAACACATCACAAATAGTCAGACACTCAATATCTGAAGCCGGGACATAACCAATACCATTTTCCCAATTCACCTCAAGAAGAATCTGACATTCAACAAGTTTTCCCAATAAAACTTTAACAATCTTTAACGGTATCTTCATTTTAGCAGCAATATCAATATCAAAAGCCGGAGTTTTCTTGTTAGCAAATCGGTTTACACATAAGTGAACGATTCGCAAAACAATTATTTTTTTTAACCGGATACTTATTTTATCATAATCAATATCCTGAGTTTCGAGAGTTTCAGTGTTTTCCCAGGAAAATGCGATCTCAGCTCCAAATAGAACAATTGACCAGGAGGCCTGTAGCCATATTAAGAACAGGGGCAGGGCAGCAAAACTGCCATAAATTGCATTATAACTGGAAACCCCCATCTGAAATTTCAGATAGGTCATCTGGGCTATCTGAAATATGGTACCTGCAATCAAACCGCCTGCCAATGCGCTTTTGATATCAACTTTTTTGTTAGGAATAAATATATAAAAAAAGATGAACAATATCCATATGGGCAAAAATGGAAAAATTTTAAATCCAAAAGAAGTCAGGCTTTCCATATTTCCGGGAAGCTTAATATTGGATAAAAATTTTGTAAGATATGCAGTAATAAAGATATTGGCACTGCTGGAAAAAATAACCATGATTCCCGCTGTGATTGAAATTGCTATGTAATCTGTGAATTTTTTTATAAAAGGCCTGTCATCCTTTATCCACCATATTTTATTGAATGCGTTTTCTATATGGCCGATAAGTTTGATTAAGATATAAAAAAGCAGAATAAGGCCAAACAGAGCCATTAAACCACCTTTTGTTTTTTCAAGAAGGTTGGTTGAAAACTCCAGAACATTCTCGATTATCTCTTCTTGTCCTGCAAACAATTCCAGAACACGTTCTTCCAGAATTTGTTGGAATCCAAAACCTTTTGCAATACCAAAGGCCATGGCCATTACAGGCACAATGGACAAGAGTGTGAAAAGTGTCAAGGACGATGCTCTAAGGTCACACCTATCCTCCCGGAATCCTTTTACAGCAAAAACAATAACTTTTTTGAATTTATTATTTTTTAGTAAAATTAGTTTTTTGAAATCATTCATCTTTTTTTGTCTCCATATGAAGAAAAC
>JAQIBP010000069.1 GCA_027858995.1 Deltaproteobacteria bacterium
GGTTATGCATATTTCATAATTAAACCCTCTGTAAACCAAGAAGTTCATAAATTTTTTTTTAAATTTTTTTTTATCAAAGCTCTGCCATCTCACTATTTTTGGTTCCACCGCTTTTATTGCCAGTGATTGATCATCATATTGCTCTAAAACAGGTTCAATGATTGAGAGGTCAATTCCTTTTTTCTTTAATGCAAACTCAATGGCAAATTTTGATTTTGGTCTGTTTCTTACCATGGTTTCTATATATAATTTTGTAAAATCTTTATCGTTCAAATAGTTTCTTTTTATTAAAATTTCAACAGTTTTTTTTACAATACTTTTGTCAAAGCCCTTTTTTTTTATGTATTCCTCTATTTCATATACACTCTTTGGCCGATAGGATAAATATCTCATTGCAAGCAGTAAAGGTCGTTCAATTGATTTTTTATCATTTTTCATCTATTTTTTCCCATAATCTGACAGGAGTTTTTAAAACATTGGTCAGCATGTTGAAAAGACTTTTCCCAACTGCTGAAGGATGTAGAGGTACAACGGTTGGATCAGAAAGTTTTCCACTTGCTTTAACCGGCAATGATACTATCCGTCCCTCCAAAATTGTATTTATGATAGGAATTTTTTCAATAATTAGATCTATGGTTTTAAATGGAGCTACAAGGCAGGTTAAATTAAGTTTATCATTCAAAGGGTCAATCACACCTGTGAATACAAGTGTCATATCCTCCCCATCAATTATTGCTTTTGTCAAATAAATTATACTATCCTTAATATATGCCTCAATGACAATTGTTTCATAGCGAAATCCATCTTGTGTTATATCGGGAAGCTTACCTTTAAAAACTTTTGAAACATTTATAACAGAAAGGATTCTTGAAAGAAGAGTTAATTTGTAGATATGGCCTTTTTTGGCAATGAATTCTAATGATCCATTGATATTTTTTAAATAATCTTTCTTAGTAGTTTCAGATAAAAGATTGCATGTCAAAGAATAATTTCCATCCATAAAATTATTTTTTTGGAAAAGGCAGGTCAATAGATTTTGAATATTGGATTTATTTTCAGCTTTAATGGGAAGTTTAAAATTAACACTGTTATTTTTAAAATTGATATAACCACTTGTTTCAAGATCGCATAAAAAGGCTTTGTACAATCTGATATATAATCCATTTTGCTTTAAAAATATTTTACTGTGAACATTGGTAATAGTCAGGTTCTTTGTTTTTAGTTTATCTGTTTTAAAATTGATGGTTGTGTATGGGAATAATAGGCGATGGTCCAGGTAGAGTTTCTCAGATCGGGTACTCAGGTGATCTATATTTATAATTTTACTTGTGATATTTAAATTAGAATTTTTATCAATGGATATTAAAATGGGTTGACCGTCTGTTAGTACCTTGAACTTTTCCCCCCAATGACTGTGGGGTTTAATGATTTTATTCAGTGTGGTCGTGTCTAAAAATCCATTAAAATAAAATAATGGTTTATCCTGACCATGATTAAAAGTAATAGTTCCTTTTGATATCTCTTGATCATAAAATTTTATTGACTCTAAATAAAGAGATTTCAGAGTTTCTCCTTTAATGTCAATATTAAGAATAGGCCCCTTATTGAAAGTCAGATTACCTTTTAAAAAGTTGTCTTTGGGTTTGATCTGCAGCTTTCCATTATTCATATCAAATGGTACTAAAATACTGTTAAGATATTTTTTATTAATAAAATTTTTCATCCGTGAAAGATTATTTATTTTTAAATGAATTTTATTAAGATTTATAAATTCATCAGATATATGATATTCAAAGGAGATATTTTCTATATCTTTTTGATCTGAATCTGTAGTGATATATATATCAGTGCCTTTCCCTTTTAAATTATACTTCCATTTGTCCATGTTGAATATTGGTCCGGATATAACCATTGAGTTTACATAAATTGTACCGTGTGTTTTTTTAGCACGAGAAATAAGCTTGTTTTGTTTATTAAAGGACATCAGCCAGGGTATGGTTGATTCAAGATTAATCACACCTGAACCTGAGACAACTTGTATGTTTGCTTCATCCTTGAAAGCAAGAAACATCTCAAGGTCATCAATAGTACTGTTATTAATAATACCGTTAATATTTGTGAGATGTACCATGTCTGGTTCATAAATAAAATTTATATTTTTTAGCTCGATATTCCCTGGAATACGATCATATAACCCTGCAATCGAGAAATCATGGGTATGAATTTCGACTTTAAGATCATCAGATAGTGTCTCCATGGAAAGACTCAGTCTTGTATCAGCTCGTCCTGTGATGTCATGAACCAATCTTAACTCTTTGGAAAGAGGAGTGTCTGGTAAAAGTGAAATCAATGTCTGTGGAATTCTGGAAAGATCAATATCAAGTGTGAATTCACCATGAAAAGGAAAGTCAGTGTAATTTAAAAGATCTACTACAAGATTTCCTTTTTTAATCTTTGAACCGTTAATATTGCCTTTGTTTGTATTGATATTAAGAGCACCTTTTTTTATACTGACATGCCCATCAACATCAGATGCTGTCAAACTTGTTAAAGGAATATGTATAAGGCCTTTCTTAATATTACCTTTAAGATTTAAACTGTTTGCATTAAAAAGATTGTCAAGATTTTTACCATTAAAAGAGGCATCTACCTTTGAAACAATCCCTTTGTGTATAATTTTAAAAAGACCATCTGCAATCTTATTATCCTTGAACATCAACCGTGACATTTGTCTTGCCTGGTCAACCTCTATATCGGTTCCTCTGATTTGCAGCCGGGATTTTTCCTGGATTTGATTATCCTGAAAATTAACCTCAATCATTGATTCTGGATAATTGAGTTTAAATGGTTTTATATCAATTTGACAGAGGTTTTCAGATATTTTAAAAGATGATTCAATATTGTCTGAATCAAATAGTAATTGATTGCTGTTTGATTTAATATCCATGCGGGTAAGTTTACACTCTCCCTTGATTTCGCCCTGTGAATTAAACTTTATAAGGCAATCAAGTTTATTGATCTTAATGGAATTCAAATCATAATATTTTTTAAAATCATCATCAAAAAACTCAGAGGATTCAAAGGCAATGTTATCTATTATTGTGTTTAAAATAATCTGGTTTTTCTCTTTTGACAGATAAAAAGAGCCATCCATACGTTTGAAATATGGAGTTCTGACATCCTTGAATGCAAATTCAACAGACTCTTGATGCTCAGGCAGCAGAGTAAATAAGTTTTTTATGGCTTGAGCCAATTGCTGAAGAGGTTTTAAGTTTGAAAAAGCAGAATTTGATTGCAATTGATCTGAATATTTTGTTTTAAGTTCAGGGCGGACAATTGATATGTGCGTTACACTAATTTTACCGTATAACAGTTTCTTGATATCAAGATTAAAATTTATAGCTTTAATATTTATATCTGTTCTACTGTCAGGGTTGAAAATAAAATCTTTTACACTAATGCTAAAGTCTGGAAACAGGGTGATGGAAAATCTGGAAGCCTTAAAATCAGCACCGGTTTTCTGAGATATTGCCAGAGAGATTTGATGTTTTATATAAGAAGTGTTGACCGCCCAGTTAAGTATATAAGGAGATAATACAAATAAAACAAGAATTAACATAAAACCATAAAAAAGAAAATTTTTTACTTTAGCAAAAGGTGTCATTCATACTTACCATGAATAGCCATGGATTTTTGCCAGGCTGATAAAATCACCCATGACAAGGTGGGTCTGACTCATTAAGATTTTTTTAAAGTCGCTGATTTTTATATCTTCTTGATCAAAGTTGGCTATTGGATCTCTGCCCATGGATTTTAAATAATCATTTTCAATATCAAGCTCAGTGATTTCATAGTGTTTTTTCCTGGATTTTCTAATATCCAGGTTTAAAGAGACAGAAGTTTCGTGATTCAGTCTTGACGTAATCTCAATTCTTTTACTAAGATAGTTTATTCCAGGATCTTGAGCAGATCTCTGCTTGTATTGTGCCATAAGTTCTTTTTCAATATTTTGAAGTCCTTTATAGGGCGAATAGGATGTTCTAATTGTTGTGTCCCAGGGCAGGGCGTTTTCCAGCGAGCTCTCTCCGGTATCTTCAATTTTATAGATCTGTGGAAATTTTATATCAGGTACTATACCAAGGTTTTGAGTGCTTTCTCCTGATACGCGATAAAATTTTGCACTGGTCAGTTTTAGCTTTCCTTTGCCAAGGGGCTGCAATTCCTGAACTGTGCCTTTGCCAAAGCTTCTTGTACCAACAATAATGCCTCTATTATAATCTTTAATGGCTCCTGCAAAGATTTCCGATGCCGAGGCACTCATTCTATTAATTAAAACTATAAGAGGGCCTGAATATTGAATTTTTGGATCCTCATCATATAACCTTGAGATTTTGTATTTTGTTTTTATCTGCACCACAGGGCCTGATTTAAGAAATAGTCCAGTCAGCTGGCTTGCCTCTTTTAAAGATCCACCCCCGTTATCTCTTAAATCAATAATTACTCCGTCAATGTTTTCATTTTTTAATTCAGCAAGTAATTTTTCGACATCTTTAGTCGTGCTTTTATAATCTTTATCTCCTCTGCTATAAGCATTGAAATCAAAATAAAAATTGGGGATTTCAATGACTCCTATTTTAAGGTTTTTTTCATTGTGTTTAAGAGTAATTATATTTTTTTTAGCAGATTGCTCTTCAAGTTTAACACGGTCTCTTTTTATTTTGATTGTTCTGGTTGAATTATTTTTTTTGGCAGGAATTATTTTCAGTCGTACAAAAGTATTTTTAGGACCCCTTATGAGTTTAACAACATGATCAATTCTCTCTCCTATGGTATCTTTTATCTCTCCTTTCGCTCCTTGCCCCACACCAATTATTTTATCTCCGGGCATAAGCATATTGGATTTCTCAGCAGGGCCTTTAGGGATTAAACGAACCACCTTTGTATATTCATATTCATTTTGAAGAACCGCACCAATACCCTCAAGAGATAAACTCATATGAATATCAAAATCTTCAGAAACCCTAGGAGGGAAAAACTGGGTATGGGGATCAAAACTTGTGGTGACAGAATTCATTAAAATTTGGAAAATATCATCTGAATCGGTTTGCAACAGACGTTTGAGCCTGTTTGAATACAGCTTGTTTAAAGTTTCATAAATTGTATCCTTGTCCTGATCATCTAATAACAGTGAAATAATATGATTTTTTAACTCTTTTTTCCAAAGCGTATAGAGTTTTTGTTCAGCGGTCTTCCATTTGCGCAAATCATTCTCAACGATCAAGGATTCTTCTTTAGAAAAATCCAGCTCTTTTTCCCATGTTTTGATTAATGAAGAGATATATTCCAGTCTCTGTTTTGACCTGTCCATGAACAGATCAAATATTGTAAAACTGAGATCAAGCCTTCCTCTTTTAAGATCATCATCAAAACTAAACTGGTACTGTTTTAACCAATTAATATCTTTTAAAGTGAACAGCTGTTTTCTTGGATCAAGTCTTTTTAAATATCGGTTAAGAATAATTTCAGACATTTTGTTATCCAATTTTTTTCCGAGATAATGATATCGTTCCAGAGCTTTTATGATCTTGATACATTGGAAAGAGTGTTCAAGTTTTGGCCCGATTGTGTTGATAGTGCCTGTTTTTGCTGAAACTGGAGCTGAATATGCCAGAAGAGTCAATATTACAACAATATATCGCATCAGAATCCAGAAGTTCCTTCGAGAGTTTGCTGTGGTTTTAACAGCCTGTTGATAAATCATTTTAGATTTTAGTGTCATATTTTATATCCTTTGGGGTTTCAAAGCTTATCCTTCCAATCTTACCTGCTCTGAGTTCACGAATCAATAGTTCTGAGGCTTTTTGTAAATTAACAACACCTCCTTTTTTCAAACACCCCCGTGCTGAACCTATCTTCTCTATGAGTGTCAGTTCATCATGGGGCAGGATTTTTAAAAAAGAGTAACGATGCATCAAAAGATCCGGGTATTTTTTTAAAAGAAATCCTGCAGTAAAAAAAGCAATGTCATTATAGTCAATGGCTGTATCTGATATGGCGCCACTTGCTGCCAGAATATAGGCTTTTTCTTCAGGCTCTATTATGGGCCATAAGATCCCGGGTGTATCATAGATATCAATACTGTTTTTTAAACTGGTTCGCTGGTTATGCCTTGTGATTGCCGGCACATTCCCGGTTTTTGCTATCTTTTTCCCTGCAAGGGTGTTTAAAATAGTTGATTTCCCAGTGTTTGGGATACCTACTACCATTATTTTAATTTTTCGAGCACGGTTTCTCTTAGTTTTGCTTACACAGTAATTTACAGCTTCCCAGGCTTGAGATTTCTGGCTGCCAACTATTGAGACAGCATAAGAATTGGTTTTGTTATTAAAATAATCAAGCCACAACTTTGTATGTTCAGGATCTGCAAGATCTTTTTTATTTAAGACTTTTATTGTAAGTTTATCTTTACAAAGTTTGTTTACAAGTGGGTTTGCACTTGCCACCGGCAGTCTTGCATCGAGAATCTCCAAAATTGCATCTGTTTTTGCTATAACAGTTTGAAGTAATTTTTTTGTTTCAAGCATATGGCCTGGAAACCATTGAATTGTCATTGTTTTACACTTTAGTATAGTTTAAAATTTTTGATTTTTTTTATCATTATGTGAGGGTTGCCAAATATTTAATTAAAGTTATCAAGTAAGTCTTTTTGAATATTTTTGTTTGAAGCAATGATTCCCCGGTCTGGAAAATTTGAATTGCCATTAAAATCACAGACTACTCCGCCTGCCTGTTCAACAATAAAAGCGCCCGCAGCAATATCATAAAGGTTAAGATTCATTTCCCAGAATCCGTCAAATCTGCCGCATGCCACATAACAAAGATCAATGGCTGCAGATCCATATCGTCTTATGTCTCTTAACTGGGGAGCAATTTTATTAAAATATTTAAGATTATTGTCAGAAAGGTTGGATCGCAAACAGGCAAATCCTGTAGCCATGACACAATTTATAAGCTTGTCAGTTTGTGTGACACAAATGGGCAGATCATTTAAAAAAACTTTGTTGTTTTTTTCTGCAAAGAACAGTTCATCCATCCTTGGTGCCAGAACAGCGCCGTATATTGTTTGACCCTGATATTGCACTGCAATACTTATGGAGTAAAATGGCTGCTGATGAAAAAAGGATGTTGTTCCGTCTATGGGGTCAATTATCCACAGATAATCCGATGAAAGATTTATTTTGCCTGTCTCTTCTCCAAAAATACCATGTAAAGGATACTTTTTGATTATCTGTTTAATTATAAAATCTTCAACTTTTCTATCTATAACAGTTACAAGATCTTTTTTATCTTTAAAATCCACATCCGAGGGTTTTAACAGCTTTTGTTCTTTTTTGCAGATTTCACCTGCCTGCAAAATTAGATTTTTTAAAAAAGTTTTCAAGGTACAGCCTAATCAATTAATAATCTTCAAGTTTAAATTCTAATTATTGATTATGGCATATTAGAAGTTTTTTTCAAAGCCCCTGCATTTATTTTGATCATGGATTCTGGGATGATTCACCCGGGTAACAGGCTCTTAGTTGAATATTTATGAGGATGTCTCTTTTGAGTTATCTTTTTTTGGTTTTTGTTGTTTCTTTAAACATATTTGGTCATCGCGTATAATGGCACAAAGTTTTGGATTGTGTAATTCTCTGCATGTAGCATGATTATAAAGCGGGCACTCAGGGTATTGTTTCGACATTTTTATTCCTTTTAAAATTATATCCCCAAAGACTGGTTCTATATATACCTTAATTCTTCAATTTTTTCAAGGTATTTCCAGAGTATAGCAGTAGGCAGTGCGAATTTTTTTGATTTCATCTTTTTTAACAGGCTGTGCGTTGATTATTGTGTCAGCGATTCTTCCTTAATTTCAACCGGGCCTGATGAATCTATGTTTATTTGCGGCATTGGTTTATTGGGTTTTTGTGCAATCTGTAATATAAGGTCAATGTCTTTTTGAAGCCTTGAAATATTTGCAGTAAGCCTTTGATTTAATATTGTTAATTGTTCATCAAGATTTTTTGTAAGAGTTTTGACTGAACTTTCAAGTTCATAGATTTTTTCACTGATCTTTTGGTTAAGGTTGGTCTGGGTACTATGGTCCTGGTCTATTTTTTTATATTTTTTATCAAGCAGGCTTATGTTTTTTCCAAGTTCACCTATTTGCTGTTCATAATTGGATAATTCAACCAGTCTTGCATCAAATTCTTTTTTAAATAATTTTGTATCCTCTTCTATCTCCCGGGTTGCTTTCTTCAGTTCAATCTTATTGTTTTTAATTGCATCAAGAGTCTGTTTATTAATTTTTTGAATAGCCAAACCGGCTGTTTTATTCTGATTGGTATTATTGTCAATACGGTTTTCAATTTTGGAAAAAAGACTTTTAATGTTTTTATTATCAGCTTTCAAGGTTGATAATTTTGCAATCTGCCCTTCAAGTGAAATATTTTTCTTTTCAAGTTCAGGCAGTTTATTATCAAAATTGAATCTGTTTTTTGCTATTTTAACATCTAATGCATTTAATTTTTCTTCTAATTGTTGAGATATTTTCTCAAATTGGTTTTTTTTTGTAAGATCAGCACCAACCACCCTCTCTTTCATGTCAAGATAGGCAAAAATAAGAATAGCTCCGATGAGACAGGGAATAATAATGGAAATAATAGTTACCCTGTTGGAAAGTTTATCAATTTTAAGTGAGTTGATCTCCTGGTGATAAGTTGATTCTGTGATTTCATCATCACTGTCAAAGTCCTGGTTGTCCGGCTTGAAATCTTTTAAGTTCATGGAATCCATATATATTTATATCCTGTTATCTATTCCCACTCTATGGTACCGGGCGGTTTGGAAGTGATATCAAAAACCACCCTGTTAATATTTTTAACTTCATTAATAATTCTATTGGAAATCTTACCAAGAAGGTCATGGGGCAATTTTGCCCAGTCCGCAGTCATTGCATCATTACTGGTGACAGCTCTTATGGCAATACAATTGGCAAAGGTTCTTTTGTCCCCCATAACTCCCACGCTTTTTACAGGCAGCAGCACTGCAAAAGACTGCCATAATTTTCTGTAAAGTCCTGCACTTTTGATCTCTTCAAGCAAAATAGAATCAGCCTCCCTTAATATCTCAAGGCGTGAATAAGTGATATTTCCCATTATTCTGATGGCAAGTCCAGGTCCTGGAAAGGGTTGGCGCCAAATAAGATTTTCATTAATACCAAGTTCTGCCCCAAGTTTTCTTACCTCATCTTTAAAAAGGAGTTGTAAGGGTTCAATAAGTTTGAGTTTCATTTTTTCGGGCAGCCCTCCCACATTATGGTGGGATTTGATAATGGAAGTGGGACCGCCAAAAGCTGATTTGGATTCAATAATATCAGGGTACAATGTCCCCTGACCAAGAAATTGAGCACCCTGAATTTTATTTGCCTGGGCTTCAAACACCTTGATAAAAAGTTTTCCTATAATTTTGCGCTTTTTTTCAGGGTCTGTAACATCTTTTAATGCTTTTAAAAAAGTATCTTGCTCATTAATAAATTTTATATTTAAATCAAGGTTGGCAATCAGGCTTTTTTCAAGGATTTGTTTCTCATTTTTTCTTAAAAGTCCATTGTCAACAAAAATACAGAATAAATTTTTCCCAATGGCTTTATGAATCAGCGTTGCAGCAACTGAAGAGTCCACACCTCCAGATAATCCCATAATTACTTTTTTATCTTTAACTGCATCTTTTATCTGAGCTATGGCACCATCGCAAAATGATTTCATAGTCCAGTTTTTTTTGCAATTACATATATCCAAGATAAATTTGGAAATCATTAATGACCCATTTACAGTGTGTTCTACTTCTGGATGAAGCTGAAGACCATAAAAATTTTTCTCATAATTTGCAATTGCTGCAATGGCAGTATTTTTTGTGGAAGCTGTAATGACAAAATTATCAGGCAGTTCACTGGCAGAATCTCCATGACTCATCCAGCACTGAAAACCAGTGTCCATATTTTTAAATATTGCCTTATTTTCCTTAATATCAAGGTTTGCAAATCCGTATTCACGTTTACTTGCTTCTTTAATTTTTCCACCAAGAGCATGTACCATATAATGCATACCATAGCAGATTCCTAAGATTGGAATACCAAGATCAAAAATAGCTGTATCAATATTGGGGCTGTCCTCTTCATATATACTTGAAGGACCTCCTGAGAGGATAATGCCTTTTGGGTTCAGGTCCTTTAGTTTGTCCATTGAAATGCTGGCTGGCTCTATCTGGCAATATACATCGTTTTCCCTGACTCGTCTTGCGATAAGCTGGTTGAATTGTGAGCCAAAATCTATAACCATTATCATAAATATTTTCCTGTATTAATAATTTATCCGAATTTTTTAATTTCCTATAATATGGATAAAAAATCAAGTTGTTTTTACGGGATTTTGCAAGTTGCCTGGGTGACTGTTCTTTGAATATCCCGGAAAAATTGAGCATCAAAAGTCATTATTTAGCATCATAATTAAATAATACAGCAAAACATTTTGACAGATTCTGAAGAGATATCTTTCAAGGTTTGAACTAAAACCTACTCAAGTTTCCAAAAAAGACTAACAGGGGGGTGATTATATTTTATCGTTATTTATATAATGCAACTTTATTTGTTTCACAGGCACCTTCAAGCATATATTTGAGATATTTCCTTCTTGCCCTTACAAAATCTTTAAATAAATAATAGTTTATGTTTTCTTCAACCTCGAATTGATTTGTGAATCGGTTGATCAAAAGTTTGATCCCCTTCTCTTTTGTACAGTTGTCCATACACTGTTGTTCCTTTCATTCATAGATTCAAAGTGTCATAATGTTAAAAAAAGCAAGAAGTATGCCTGGTTTGTTAATTGTGCTGTAAAACTAATTAAATCAGGGGGTTTTTGCAGATAATTACTTTTTATTGCAATTATTTTTCTAGTAGAACTATTACATAAATTACCTAATTTTATGTAATTAATTATATAAAATTAGGTAATTTATGTAATAGAATTGTGTCCTCTTACACTATGGAATGATTGTACCTGTGAAAAATATTTAATCGCAATTTTTTACAGGTAATACTTTTGATTCAAAAAGTTATGTTTGAGTTTTGAATTTATCTGAAGGTTGCCAATTTATTATTAATATGGTTTAATCACAACTCATTAAGGTTTTTAATTATTGAAAAATTAACTTGGGGAGTATTGCATGTATCTTGCAAGCGATTTAAGAAAGGGTTTAAAGTTTGAAATAGATTCTGAACCCTATGTTATTGTTGACTTTGAATTTAAAAAACCAGGGAAAGGGCAATCCCTTTATAAATGTAAATTGAAAAATATGATTACAGGAGCTCAATTTGAGCGAACTTATAGATCAGGGGATAAATTTCATAAGGCTGATCTTGAAGAGCGGGAAATGGAATATCTTTATAAAGACAATACAGGATTTTGTTTCATGGATACATCAACCTATGAACAGCATTTCCTTACAAAAGAGCAACTGGAAGATGTAATTGATTTTTTAAAAGATAATATTACCTGTACAATTCTTCTGCATAATGGTTATCCAATCGGTGTTACAATGCCTAATTTTATTAATTTGAAAGTCATTAAATCAGAACCATGGGCAAAAGGTGATACTGCAACGGGAAGCACAAAACCTGCAATACTGGAGACAGGACTCGAAATTCAGGTTCCTCCTTTTATAGAAGAGGAACAAATAGTGAAAATTGATACCAGAACAGGGCAATATGCAGAGAGGGTAAATGAATAAAATTTATGAATAGCCCTACTTAAGTTCCTTGAAATTGCATTCCCTGCTGGGACACTTTATAAATTTCCCCTCTTTTTTGGTCTCTTTTTCAACAAGATATTTTGATTCACAATCAGGACATGATTTACCAACAGGTTTATCCCATGATGCAAAGGTACAATCCGGATATCTTGAACAGCCATAAAAGATTTTACCTCTTTTTGATTTTCTTTCCACAATAGTTCCACTGCAATCAGGTTCAGGACATTTTATCCCGATCTCTCTACTGCCCTGGCCACCATTTACAGATTCAGTATGTTTGCATTCTGGATATCCGGTGCATGCAAGGAAAGTTCCAAAACGACCGTCTTTTTTAACCATTGGCTTGCCGCATTTTACACAATCTTTTACTTTGGTGTTATCAATTTTTTTTCTTTCAATAGAGAGATTGCCTTTTTCATCTCTTAAATAATTGCTGGTAAATGAGCAGTCAGGGTATTGGGTGCAGGCAAGAAAATGTCCGTTTTTGCCAATTTTAATATTCAATTGACTGCCGCATTCAGGACACTTTAGATCAGTATCAACTCCAACACCTTTGACGCTTACCATATGCTCATCTGCTGTATCCAGACTTTTTTTAAATGATGTATAAAACCTGGTTAAAAGTTGTACCTCATCTAAGTTTCCACTTGCAACATCATCAAGACTGGTTTCCAAATGGGCTGTAAAAGTGGTGTTGAGAATATCAGGAAAAGATGATACCAATAAATCATTGACAATAAATCCAAGTTCGCTTGGTACAAAATAGCGTTTAATAAAATCGACATATCCTTTATCTCTGATTACACTGAGGATTGTTGCATAGGTACTTGGTCGTCCAATACCATTTTTTTCAAGTTCTTTGATTAAGGATGCCTCGGAAAACCTTGGTGGTGGTTTTGTAAAATGTTGTTTAGGATTGATTTTTAAGGTTTTTAAAACATCCCCCTCTTTTACATGGGGCAGAGTTTGGATGTCTTTGTCTTTGGAAGAACTGTCCATTGAATAGAGTTTCATAAAACCCTGGAACTTTACAGTTGAACCAGCCACAGAAAATAGATATTTTTTGGATGCCTGTATCAAAATGGTTTTCTGATCAATGATTGCCTGTGCCATTTGTGAAGCAACAAATCGTTTCCAGATCAAATCATAGAGTTTAAATTGATCGGGACTTAAAAATTTTTTTAATTTTTCAGGTGTATGAAATACTGATGTAGGACGAATGGCCTCATGGGCATCCTGTACCTTGTTTTTATTTTTAAAGAATCGTGGGCTTGGCAGTGCAAATTTATCTCCAAAAGTTTGAGAAATAAGTTGTTGTGCTTCTGATGCCGCATCAGGAGCAATTCTGGTGGAATCAGTACGCATATATGTTATAAGACCTTCAGGGCCTCCTATCCCAATTTCTATTCCTTCATAGAGCTGCTGGGCAACTATCATTGTTTTTTTTGCGGAAAATCTTAACCGGTTTATGGTATCCTGCTGAAGTTTACTGGTAATAAATGGGGGCAGGGGATTGCGTTTGACTGTTTTTGCTTTTATTTCATGGACAATAAATTGTGAGTTTTCAAGGTCTTTTACAATTTTTGAAGATTGTGTCTGATCCTTAATTTTTATCTTTTTATTGCTGATTTTAATTAAATTTGCATTAAATTCAGGAGGAGTCTGTCCAAGAAGGTCAGCTGTAACTGTCCAGAACTCTTCTGGAATAAATTTTCTAATCTCCCTCTCCCTGTCACAGATGATTTTCACGGTAACAGATTGAACTCTGCCCGCACTTAAACCTCTCTGGACTTTTTTCCATAACAGGGGAGAAATTTGATAACCAACAAGCCTGTCAAGTTTTCTCCTTGCCTGCTGGGCATCATATTTATCAATATCCGGCTCCATTGGGTTTTGCAGTGCATCCTGAATACCTTTCTTTGTCAGTTCATGGATAAGAATCCTGTGAAAATGGCGATTTTTTTTCTTTAAAATATGCATGACATGAAAGGCAATAGCCTCCCCTTCACGGTCAGGGTCAGGTGCCAGAAAAATTTCATCGGTATTTTGGGCAAGTTTTTTTAAATTAGAGATAACCTTGGATTTATCTTTAATATTAACATATTTTGCCTTAAATTTTTTTTCAATATCAATACCAAGGGTTTTAACAGGCAAGTCTCTGATATGGCCTGCACTTGCAGCAACATTATATTGCTTGCCCACATATTTTTTTAAGGTTTTAATTTTGGTTGGAGATTCAACTATAATAAGGGGTTTTGTCAATGGGATTCCTCCGGGATAGAGTAGTAATCACCCTGATGGCGGATTACATGACCTTCAAGCTCCAGATCAAGCAATTGAGACGTAACTTTTGAAGAGTCAGTTTTACTCTTTTCAATAAGCACATCAATATGGACAGGGTAGGGTTCTAAAAGATTAATGATTTTATATTTATCTGACTTACGAGTAGTCGTTTTTTTTTGTAAAGATGGTGCCTGGTAATTATTTTTGGCATGAATGAAATGATGAAGCTCATCAATGATGTCCATTTCATTTTCCACAAGTTTTGCACCCTGTTTCAGCAGGGAGTGTGTGCCCTGGCTTTTTTTTGATTTGATGCTTCCAGGTACTGCAAAAACTTCTCTGTTATATTCATTTGTAAGGCGGGCAGTAATTAGAGAACCGCTTCTCTGGGCTGCTTCAATAATTATGGATCCGCATGATAACCCGGCAATAATCCGGTTGCGTATGGGAAAGTTTTGTGGAAGTGGATCACTGTTTATTTTGAATTCTGAAAAAATTGTGCCTTTTGCAGCTATTTCATAAAAAAGATTTCTGTTCTCCCTTGGATATATTTTATTTAATCCTGAACCCATGACTGCAATAGTTTTTTTATCTGCTCTTAAAGCACCTTTATGAGCCATGGAATCAATGCCCCTTGCAAGTCCGCTGACAATTTGAAAACCTTTTAAAGCAAGATTGTATGAAAGGTTTTCCGATGTACTTAAACCATAGGAAGTAGCATTTCTTGAACCTATAACAGAGATACACGGCGAAGTATTATCAAGTTTACCAAGATAGGTCAGAAAAGGTGGAGGGTCAGGAATCTCTTTTAATAATAGAGGATATAAGGGGTCGGTAATTGTAACTATTTTAATATTTTTTTTTAAAATCAGTTCCAACTCTTTTTTTGCCGGGCTGTGGTACTTTTTATGATTTATAATGCCATCTACAGTTTTTGCAGATATTTTATCAATCAATTTGAGTTGGCTTCTCTGGGCTTGTAAAACCTTTTGAGGAGTTTGAAACTCACTGATCAATTTTTTATACATCTTGTTCCCGAGAAAGGGAATTTCTCTCAATATCAACCAGGGTAAATATTTTTCAAAAGAACTACTCAAAACTCTTTAATTTTTCCTCTGCTTTTTCAGCTGCCGGGGAAAAAGGGTATTTCCTTAATACTTGTTTTAAGTAATAGTATGCCCTGTTGGAATCATCCAAAGACAAATATGCATACCCTGTTTTTAATAAAGCCCCGGGAACTTTTCCTGATTTTGGGTATTGTGCAGCAAGATCTTTAAATATTGTAATTGCTTTTTTATACCTGTTCATAGAGTAATAACATTCTCCCAGCCAATAGGCTGCGTTACCGGCAAGAGTGTTTTCAGGAAATTTTTTAATAAAGTCAGTAAAAAGATCTGCAGCAGTTATATAATTTTCTTCTATTAAAAGATTTCTGGCTTTTTTATATAAATCAGACGAGCTTATATGTTTTGTGTTATTATTTTTACTATATTTCAGATGGGCAGTTTTTTCTTCAATTACCATGATCTGATCTTCAAGGTTTTCAATGGTGGTATTTGAGTTTTTTAGCTGAAGTTTAATATCAGCCTGGTCATTTTTAACATCAACAAGTTCAGATTCAAGGGATGATATCTTTATACTGTTTGAATTGTTTTCAATATTGCTTTCCGGACTCTTTTTATAATTCATAGAGTTGCAGGATACAAAAAATAGGCTCAGGAAGATAATAGGAAGACCATAACGTGTGGTTTTCATATTATATAAATAGGGCTTGACTGAAAACCGCAAATCAGCCCAATTACTGCGCTGGCAGAAAATTTTCAAACCCTGTAGCATAATAAATCACCTTTTGTTGGCAGCAAGAACAATAGGGGTTGCTACAAATATTGAAGAGTATGTCCCCACGAGAACTCCTATAATCATGGCAAATGCAAAATTATGGATAATCTCTCCTCCAAGGAAAAAAAGTGAAAAAAGAACAACCAGAGTGGTAACAGAAGTTAAAATTGTCCTTGAAAGTGTTTCATTTATACTTTTGTTAAACAAAGATGGCAGGGAATCTTTTGTTTTTGAGCCTTTTATATTTTCTCTGATTCTGTCAAAAACAATAATAGTGTCATTTAATGAGTATCCTATAATGGTCAACAGGGCGGCAATGATAGGCAGAGAAAAGTCCAGATCAAGGATTGAAAAAATACCAACAGTTATTAAAATATCGTGGAGCAAAGCAACAATTGCACCCATGGCATATTTAAGCCGTAAAAACCAGAAAAGTCCAAGGGTTATAACTAAAGCTGCTGCAATTAAAATAGCCATACTCACATTGAATACTGATAAAAAATAGACTGCTGTCATTAAGGAACCCGCAGTTACTCCTGACAACATCCATTTTAATTCAAATCTTCCTGAAATATAGATAGTGATAAAAAGAAGAGAATAAAATATTGCCAGTAGTGCTTTTCCCCTAAGGTCTTTACCAACCTGAGGCCCTACCATCTCTACCCTTCTGATTTCAGGTGTAATTCCAGTTGATGTTTTCACAGCATCGGATATTGATTGTGACAAGCCGCTGCTGCTCATCTGAGACTTACTCGTCCTAATCAAAAATTCATAATCCTCTTTATGGCCGAAATGTTGTACTGAAGCATCATTAAATCCTATGGTAGCAAGCCCTGTTCGTATCTTTCCCACTGGGACATCCTGGGAAAATTTAACCTGGATCAGTGTTCCACCAACAAAATCAATACCATAATTAGGACCATTATTAATTAAAAGAGATCCTGCGCTTATCAGAATAAGGATAGCTGATAAAATAAAACCAATATTATGTTTACCAATAAAGTCTATATTAATATCAGACTTGATAATCTGCATTATTTTATTTCCTTTATATACTTAATTTAGATGATTGTCTGTTTCTAAGGATAAAGTCAAAAATATTTTTTGACAGAATCAGGGCAGTGAAAAGACTTGCAATAATACCAAGACAAAGTGTAACAGCAAAGCCCTTAATTGGACCTGTACCAAATTGAAAAAGTACGAGAGCTGCAATCAAGGTGGTAACATTTGCATCCAGAATTGTTAAAGTGGCTCTGTCAAACCCTGAATGAACTGAGGCCAGTGCTGTTTTCCCAGATCTAAGCTCCTCTCTGATCCTCTCAAAAATAATAACATTGGCATCAACTGCCATACCAATAGTAAGAATGATGCCTGCAATTCCCGGCAGAGTCAGTGTGGCCTGGAAAGCAGCAAGTCCTCCTCCTATAAGAATAATATTAATAATAAGTGCAAGATCAGCAATTATACCCGCACCTTTATAATATACAGCCATGAATAAGATTACGAGAAGGCCGCCAATAAGCATTGACATAAGGCCCATACGCACGGAATCTGCACCAAGTGTTGGGCCAACGGTTCGCTCTTCGATGATTTCAACAGGTGCAGGCAGAGAGCCGGCTCTCAGGGCAATGGCAAGATCTTTTGCCTCATTTAAAGTGAAATTTCCAGTAATAACTGCCTTTCCTCCTGCTATTCTGTCCTGAATGGTGGGAGCGGAATAAACTGATTCATCAAGAACAATAGCAAGGCGTTTATGTATATTTTCTCCTGTTATCCTGTCAAATATCCTCGCACCTTTTCTATTAAATTCAATACCAACCTGGGGTTGCTGGAATTGATCAAATTCTACTCTTGCATTAGTTAAGAGGCTGCCATCAAGGAGGACACGTTTTTTAATTAAAAAAGGAATTTTTACAGGTGTGTCAGAGCCCTGATTATATCTGTTTTGATATAAAATTTCATCACCTACGGGAGGTGTTCCATTAATGGCAGCGTCAACATCTGCATCATCATCAACAAGCTGAAATGTCAACTGGGCAGTTTTTCCGATGAGATCTTTTGCTCTCTTGGGATCTTTAATGCCGGGAAGCTGTATCAGGATTCTATCGTCACCTTGTATCCTGATATCAGGTTCACTTACACCGAATTCATCAATTCTGTTGCGGATGGTTTCAAGAGCTTGTGCTGTTGCCATTTTTTTAAGAGTGTCCATCTCTTTTACCGGCAGGGCAAGGTGAAAGGTGATGATACCAGCATTGGTTTCAGGTCTTTTTGTAATAAGGTTTTCAAAATCTTTAGAGAGAATAGTTTCAAACTTGGATTTATTTTCACCCTTTTGAAGTTTTACAAGTATGGAATTATCCTTGAGACGGGAAATACCAAGATGCTTGATCCCTTGTTTTCTAAGTTCCTTTTTGATTTCCTGTATGGTTCTTTCAACTTCTGCTTCAACAGCTTTTATATTCTGAACTTCAAGCATAAGATGCATCCCCCCTTGAAGGTCCAGTCCAAGATTAATCTTTTTATGAGGCCAGCAGTTAAAGAATGTGGGCAGCAGCCAGACAATAGCTGCTATGATAACACCTGTGATTAACAGGGTTCTAAAAGTAAATGATTTCAATTTTTTGAATTACTCCTGATGGATTTATTTTGAATCGGTTGTTGTGTCAGAGACCACTGCAGCTACATTACCACGGGTAATTTTTATTTTGATCTTCTCTGCTATTTCAAGCCCTATGGTCGTATCGTCTATGCTTATGATGGTTCCATAAATACCACCAGATGTAATGATTCTAACTCCTTTTTTTAAGTTAGATATCATTGCTTTGTGCTCTTTTGCTTTTTTCTGCTGGGGTCTGATTAAAAGAAAATAAAAAATGACAAATAAAATAATTATGGGTAAAAATCCTGCTATTCCACCAGCCTGTCCAGCCCCTCCGGTTTGTCCCATTGCATGTGCTACACTAATCAAAATAGATCCTCCTTATTACAGTTTTTTTGCAGGAACCCATATGGTTTTTCCATCAAACTGGATCCTGTCAATGTTATCATAGTTAAATTCAAAGAGAAGTGAAAAAACTTCATCCATATTGTAAATTATGATCTTGCTCAATGGTTCAAGTAGATTAATATTTGAAACCACTTTTTTATCAACAAGATTATATATAATCACCATGGTCTCTGAAAATTTTAAAATTTTTCCAACACCTGAACTCATTCCCTGATCAACAGGCTCATCTGCCTTTGGAGAGACATTAATTCCCTTATGTTCATAGAATTCTTTTAAAATATTAAAATGGATATTCCATATATTGTCCCCTGGCCGAACCACATAAATTCCATATGTTTTTATTTTCTGTGGTGAGACTGCTCCGGAAGTTGCAATTTTTTCTTCAAAAACATTACCTTGTTTTATAAATGCTTTTTCCAGGATATCTCTCATTGATATATGATTTTCACCAATTGTAAAACTCTCATTGGATTTAACAATCATATCAAGACTGCTCTTAATGCCAAATTTTGTTTTTCGTGAGTTCATGAGCTTTATTAGTTCATCGTCTTTTTTAAGCTCGTTATAATCTATAGTTGGCGGTACAATAATATTTTTTTTAACAATTCCATCCCCGTTCTTGTTTATGAATTCCTTTTTATTCTCTTCAGATGTTAGTAATCCTTTAGTTATATTCTTTCCATCTGACAATTTTGTTTGTTGAGACCTGTTAACATACAGGATGCCCAATAGAACAATACCCAATAGAATAATAAGGGGTAGTAATATTTTACTGTTTTTTTTCAGGAGTAGTTGTCTCCTTTTTTAAAATATTTCTTAAACGTGTCTCAAATACACAATTGCAATGTTTATGTCAACAGCATGTTGCGGTTCCCTGCCTGTATTAGTCTATATTTATAAAGGTATTGCTTTCTCCAGATACCATATCAGGGTCACCTTCAATTGTAATTAAAATCTTTCTTTTTGATTCAATATCTATTAATTCTTCTCTTTTTTTGTTTAACAGATAAGTTGCTACTTCTTTAGGAACAACTCCTGTTATCTCTTTTATTTCAGGTTTTAATGCTTTCAGGTTTAACTGTCTTAGCAAAGCAAGTCCCTGGGTTTCCACCGATGGAATCTGTCCTCTGCCTTTACAATGTCTGCACGCTTCATAGCTTCCATAAGTGATGGCATGCCTGATACGCTGCCTTGTCATTTCCAACAACCCGAATGTTGTTATGCCGCCAATTTTTGTTTTTGCTTTATCAGATTTTAGATGTTTTTTCAGGGCTTTTGTGATTTCAGCTTTATGCTTTCTCTCTTTCATGTCAATGAAATCAACCACAATCAACCCCCCCATATCGCGAAGTCTCAATTGCCGGGCAACTTCTTCACACGCTTCAAGGTTTGTATGAAAGGCAGTCTCCTCAATATTTTTTTTCTTAGTGGATTTGCCTGAATTTACATCAATTGTAACCATGGCTTCAGTCTGTTCAACAACAAGGAACCCTCCGGATTGAAGAAACGCCTCTTTTTTATAAATAGAAGCGATCTGATCTTCAAGTTGATATTTTGTAAATATTGGTTTTTCACCTTTAAAGAGCCTGACAATATTCTTTTGTTTTGGAGCTATAACCATGATGAAATCTTTTACTTCTTTAAAAACATCAGGATTGTCAATTAGAATCTCTTTGACATCCGAAGTGAAATAATCCCTTAATGATCTCACAGCAAGGGTCTGTTCTTTATAAAGCAGTGAGGGAGCATTGTTTTTAATGGCCTTTTCATCAATATTTTTCCATACACGCATCAAATATCTTAAATCTGCATTAAACATTGTTTTGGTGGCATTTCTCCCTGCAGTTCTGACAATCATGCCAAATCCATCATCGATTTTCATTTTTTTTACAATATTAACAAGGCTCTTCCTTTCATCCTCATCACTTATTTTTCTGGAAACTCCTCTTGTGGTATTTCCGGGCATTAAAACTGAAAGCCGTCCCGGCAGAGAAATATAGGTTGTCAACATTGCACCTTTCAAGCTGATGGGGTCTTTTGTAACCTGCACAATAAGTTCCTGCCCCTTTTTTATTAAGTTGAACAATGCTTTGCTGTTGGATGTGACATCCTGGAAATAATCTTTGTGGATTTCATTTTTTTGAAGAAATCCGTTTCTTTGTACTCCATAATCCACAAAAACAGCCTGCAGGCTCTGTTCTACTCTTGTTACAACACCTTTATAGATGTTTCCCTGGGTTACCTGTATTGCAGTTGTTTCAATGTGAAATTGTTCAAGTTTATTGTCTTTAATAGCTGCAATTCTGTGCTCATCAGGATCCAGAGCATTAATTAAGATTTTTTTTGTCATGTTTAATAAATCTCTTTTTGTTTTAGTGTATTAAAATAGATATTTTTCATTGAGAGTCAACTCCAGATGGAATTGGCATAATTTCAACTCTTTTGACATTTTGAAATCCACGGGGAAGCTTTTTCCCTCTGTGTCCTCTCATTCCTTTATAATCCTTTTGGTTGCCAGGGGTCAGTTTAAAAAAGTGTTTTCCAGAGTGTATAACAAGAATAGAACCCAATGGCAATATTTTAAGGAACTTAAGCCTCTCACCATCTGATGAGTTGAGCTCTTTTCTCGGTATTGAAATAATTTTATTGCCCATGCCTTTCTGTAAGTTTGGCAGTTGATTCAAGGTAAAGATTAACAGCCTGCCCAAAGATGTAACAGCAGCAATATGGTCTTTTTCAAGGTCAATCACTTTTTGGGGATGTAAGAGCTGACTGTTTTCTTTTAAGGTAATAATTGCTTTTCCGTTTTTGTAATTTGTTAATAAATTATTTAATTTAATAATAAATCCATATCCTTTGTCAGAACCCAAAAGAAAATGATTAGAGTTTTTTCCTGATAACATAAATTTTATATGGGCATCAGCTGCAATGGAGAGGTGGCCGGTTAAGGGCTCTCCATTACCCCTTGCTGAAGGCAGTGTGTGTGAGTACAACATATAACTTCTGCCGGTATTATCAAAAAAGATAATTGGTTTATCACTTTTTGTTCTCAAATAGCCAGAGAGGGAGTCCCCGGATTTAAATTTAACATTTCCAGGATCAATTTCATGCCCCTTAGCTGATCGAATCCAGCCATTTTTTGATAATATAATGGTTACAGGTTGTATATCTATAACATCGGTAATGGAAAATTTTTCTGCTTCTCTCCTTTTTTTTATGGGAGAGCGTCTTTTATCACCATATTTTTTTGCATCAGATCTTATTTCCTCTTTTATATACTCTTTAAATACTTTTTCATGTTTAAGAATTTTTTCAAGATTTTTTCTTTGGGAGCCAAGATCTTTTAATTCAGCCTTAATTTTAATCTCTTCCAGTTTGGCAAGCTGGCGCAGCCTGATTTCCAGTATAGCCGCAGCCTGAATATCTGTAAGAGAAAAAGCTTTAATCAACTTGTTTTTAGGTTTATCAGAATTTCTGATGATTTTAATAACTTCATCAATATTTAAAAAAGCAGTGAGCAAACCTTGTAGAATATGGATGCGTTTTGAAATTTTTTCCAATCGGAAGTTTAATTTTCTTCTTATGGTGTCTGCCCTGAATTCAAGCCATTCCGTTAAAAATTCAAGCAGGTTCTTAACCCTGGGTTTGCCATTAATTCCGATTACATTCATATTAAAAGAAAAGGACTTCTCAAGATCTGTTGTTGCAAACAGATGATCTGTCAGGGCAGTCAAGTCAACTCTGTTTGATCTTGGAGTTACAACAAGACGTGTCGGGTCTTCATGGTCAGATTCATCTCTTATATCACTTACCATGGGAAGCTTTTTTGTCTCCATCTGTGCTGCAATCTGCTCTTGTATCTTTTCAGTGGAGGCATGATAAGGCAGGGCAGTAAAAATTATTTCATTCTCTTCAATATGAAATTTTGCACGCATTTTTATTCTGCCCCTGCCGGTTTTGTAAATTTTTTTTATTTCCAGAGCAGGGGTGATAATTTCAGCATTGGTCGGGAAATCCGGTCCTTTAATGAATTTGCAGATTTTATCAAGATCTGCGTCATCATTATCAATTAAATGGATCAAAGCTTTTGCAACCTCACGCAGATTATGGGGCAGAATACTTGTAGCCATGCCAACAGCAATACCAGTAGACCCGTTAAGCAGAACATTTGGCAGACGGGCAGGAAGGATAACAGGTTCATCAAGGGTGCCGTCAAAATTAGGAACCCACTCTACAGTTCCCTGATCCAGCTCAGCAAGAAAAATTTGTGCATATTGTGAAAGACGTGATTCTGTATATCTCATGGCAGCAAAGGATTTAGGATCATTGGGATCACCCCAGTTTCCCTGGCCTTCCACAAGAGGATATCTCAAAGAAAAAGGCTGTGCCAGAAGAACCATGGCTTCATAGCAGGCTGTATCCCCGTGGGGATGAAATTTTCCGAGAACATCACCAACAGTTCTTGCTGATTTTTTAAATTTTGCCGTTGATAATAACCCAAGCTGGCTCATGGAGTAAATGATTCTTCTTTGAACAGGTTTTAAACCATCGCCAATATGGGGCAGAGCGCGGTCTAAAATAACATACATTGAATAGTTTAAATAAGCTTTTTCAGTAAACTCCTGAAAAGGTAATTTTTCAATATCCTCAATGGCTGGTGGAAATAACTGTTTCATTGGTCAATCTCTTTTATATTGCCTTTGGTTTCTATCCAGGTTTTGCGCTCATGTGCTCTTTTTTTACTCAAAAGCATATCCATGGAACTGTGAACCTCTCTTATGGAATCATCAGAATCATAATCTATGGACAGCTGGACAAGACGTCGGGAATCCGGAGCAATGGTAGTCTCTTTAAGCTGTGAAGGATTCATCTCACCAAGACCTTTAAACCTTTGAACATTTATCTTGTTTTTGTTTTTTCTACGCCTTTTGATGCGCTTGATAATATTATCTTTTTCCGGGTCATCCAATGCATAAAAAACTTCTTTGCCTACATCAATCCTATATAGAGGAGGCATGGCAATATACATATGTCCGTTTTGTACAATTCCGGGGAAATGTTTTAAGAACAGAGCACATATCAATGTTGCTATATGCAATCCATCAGAGTCAGCATCTGCCAGAACACATACTTTATTATACCGTAATTTTGAAATATCATCAGAACCGGGCAGGACACCAATAACTCGGGAAATATCCCTTATTTCTCTTGATTCCATTATGGCAGAAGAGTCAATATCCCAGGTGTTTAAAATTTTGCCCCGCAAAGGCATAATTGCCTGAAAACGTCTGTCTCTTGCCTGTTTTGCTGAACCTCCTGCTGAATCTCCCTCAACAAAGAACAACTCTCGTCTTCCATGGTCAACACTTGTGCAGTCAGATAATTTAGCAGGAAGTCTCATGCCGTTTGATGTTTTTTTCTGGGTAACTTTTCTGGATTTTTTTATACGGGCTTTTGCATTTTCAATGGCAAATAGAGCAAGGCGCTCCCCCTCTTTAATATTCTGGTTAAGCCATAAACTGAAAGCATCTCTGACCTGTATATTCACAAGGCCTGCACAATGCCTGGATGACAGTCTCTCCTTGGTCTGTCCTGAAAACTGGGCATCGGAAAGTTTTATGGAGAGAATATATCCAACATTTTGCCAGATGTCTTCAGGGGCAAGGTATAAGCCTTTTGGCAGAAGATTTTGAAATTTACAAAACTCCTTAATAGATTCCAAAAGCCCTGATCTGAAACCATTTACATGGGTTCCCCCAAGACTTGTAGGTATAAGGTTTACATAGCTTTCTTCCGGGTTGGAACCTGATTCTGATGTCCAGTTAACTGCCCATATTATCTGGATATCATCTCCTTTGATTTTGCCGGCAAAAGGATCAGGGAAAATGCATTTTTCTTGGTTTAAACTTTCATTAAGATAATCATCCAATCCATGATCATATTTCCAGGTTATTTTTTCATTGGATTTTTCATCAAAAAAGCTTGTAACAAGCCTTTTACACAGAACTGCCTTTGATTTTAAAACTTTTTTTAATGCAGTTGTTGAAAATTGAGGTGTATCAAAATAGGAGGTGTCAGGGTAAAACCAGATTGAAGTACCGGATTGGTTTTTGCCAACTTTTTTAATGGGTTCTAAATCCTGGGTTTTAAATCCGTTTTTAAAACCAATATGGTACTTGTAACCATTGCGTTTGATATGAATACTCAAGTTTGAAGTCAATGCATTTACCACAGAGACACCAACTCCATGCAGACCTCCTGAATAACTGTAATCCTTATTGGAAAATTTGGCACCGGCATGAAGTTTTGACATGATTAATTCCACACCGGATATTTTTTCTTCCGGGTGGGTATCCACGGGCATTCCGCGGCCATTATCAGAAATAATTATGGAATTATCTTGTTTCAACACCACATCAATTTTGTCTGCATACCCTGCAATGGCCTCATCAACACAATTATCAATTACTTCATATGCCAGGTGATCCGGACTTGAAGTATCTGTGTACATTCCAGGCCTTCTCTTAACCGGGTCCAGTCCTTTTAGAACTTCAATGGATTCAGCATTGTAGTCATTGTTCGTCTTTTTATTGTCTTTTTGTAGATCAAATAATTTCATAAATCACTCTGTTGTGATATAAAAGTTAAATAATGATATTAATTTTAAGCATACCCCTATATCATTTTTATTTAGAAATGTAAAAATAGGAAAATTATATTTATCATGACATCCATTAAAACTGGTTTTAATTTCAATACTTTTGAAAGTCAATGGGAAGAATTATCTGAAGAGGACAAAGCCATTGTTGTTAAAAATGCAGCTATGCTTGAACCTGAGATTGCAATCCTGCCTGTTCTGGCCGGCATTACTTCCTATCATTTTACTGTCAGAAATAATGCCAGAAAAGGCCTTGAAATTATTCAGGATAAAATCACTAAGCTTTTATCAGAACCTAACGATTCAAAAACATATTTAAAAGGTATGAAAGCCTCTGCTTCCATATGTTCAAGAATATATGCCAAGATTTATTTTGGAATGCCTTTTAGTGAACTCAGGTTATTATTTAAAATTTTGCTTGTGTTTAAAGGGAAGGGAGCCTCTTTTTCCTTTCAGGCTGTTTATACAGGCCTTTTATCTGTTGCTGCCATGCAAAAAATTATTTATACTATTCCGGAAACATCGCGTCTTGCCCTTGTAGACAACTATCTTCAAACTTCCCCTGATATCAGGCTTAAATACGGGTTTTCCTTTAAGAAAATTTTAAGATCAATAGAAAATAGAGATACAGTTGTTAAGTTCTATGCCGATCTTTTTGATGCAAAAAGAGATGCTGATCCATTTTTAAATAATATTAACCTTGATTTAAGAGATCCAGATCAAATAATTTCCAATGAAATAAAATCCCTCTCTTTGGAAACAAAAATCATGGGTCTTAAAGCCCTTTCCATGATAGCTGCCAAAATACCTGCAGATTTGCTTCTTAATATCCTGGCAACCCAGGAGGTTAAAAAAGTTAGGATTGTAATTTACAATATTATTGAAAATTCTTCTATGGGAGTATATCCAGAACTTTTTGATCCTGTTTTACAACTTTTTTATAAATGTGATGAACAGGAAGCTTTCCATGCATTCAAAGCTCTTATTGTCACAGGCGGGCTACCGCTTTATAAGTTACTTGGTTTGGTTATGGATAAGTATCCTTCTCTTATGCCTGTGATCAATATTGAAATATCAACTCTGTCTAAAATTTCTTTTTTCTTTATTCAGGATATTGCCCTGAATAGAGAAAAATATCTGAATTCAAATTTTGAAGTGAATCTTGCCTGTGTTTTTGGGATGATTAAAAAAAGACCTGAACGTGTTGTTAGAATTTTAAAAAAATATAATGATGAGCTCAATGATTCTCTGCGTATGGATATAAGCAGATTGATTAAAAAAGCAAATTATTTTCTTGGCCAGGAAAAATTCAGTATTGAAACACAATTTGGCCCCATTGTTCAAAAAGTAAAAGAAGAGTCAAAAAAATCCAAAGGCTTGATAAAGGCTTTTTTTTTAGACTCAAGTGCAAAAGAGATAGAATCTTTTAAAGCCAACAAAAAGTTCGATTCAATAGATTTTCAAAAAGAGGTAATTAAGGACGTTGATCTTACATCCTCTGAATTTACTTCCTCATCTCTGTTTTTAAATCAATGTATTTTTAATAATTGTGATTTTTCCAAGGCAATATTTTCCAAGGCTTTTTTCAAAGCTGCTGTTTTTTACAATATTGATATGCGCAAAACAAAATTTGATCATGCTAATTTCGACAATGCTTTTTTCATTAATGTTAATGCAAGCAAAGCAGTTTTCAAAGATTGCAGTTTCCAGAATGTGTCTGTTTTTAATTGCAATTTCAGCCATGCACAGATTATTAATGCATCTTTTATTAATTCAACAATTTCAAAAACTTCCTTTAATAAAACCCATCTTTTTTGTTCCTCTTTTGCATATTCAACAATATCAGCTATATCTTTTGTAACCTCAAATATTGACAAGACCGATTTTGCAGGCGTAAAAGCACGATTTTGCAGATTCCCTTCCAGCCAAAGATTGGACATTCAAAGTACTGATATAGATTATAATGCCAGGAAATTCCAGTTTGACTTTAAAGATATGCCGCAAATGGATGAAAAAGTTGTCTCTCAACTCAATATGTTGATTGTCAGTGAATTTATCCATTATGGAGAGATGAAATTTTTAAGTCAAAATCGGCTTTCTATTTTGACTGCTTTTGATATTTTTAAGCCCGGGCAGGCAGATTTATTTCAAATCATACCATTTTTAATCCATGAAAATATCAGCTTTCCCGGTATGGAGGCTGTCAAAAATGACACACCCTGTGGGATATGTGACTATATCCCTGGAATTGAAATACAAGAAGTTTTGAAAAAATATATATCAAAAGATAAGATAATAGTCCGGCGTCGCCAGAATCATGCAGTGGAAGGCCTTTTTACAATCGGCAGCACAGGTTCTATTGCCCAGACAGCAGATTCTGATATTGACTGGTGGGTGTGCATAAATGAGGAATATTTTACATCCCGGGAAATAGAGTTGTTTAGAAAAAAACTTGATATCCTGGAAAATATGGCTGGCGAGCAGTTTCACACCAAGGTGACGTTTTTCTTGGTAGATATCCTTAAAACAAGAAATAATATTTTTGGCGATTCAAGTATTGAAAGTTCAGGGTCTGCACAGGCAAGACTTTTAAAGGAAGAATTTTACAGAACAATGATTTATATTGCAGGCAAAATTCCCCTTTGGTCAGTATTGCCCACTGCAATCAGTATTAATTATTACAATAGTATTTTAAAGACGATTTCAGATTTTACTAATCTTGCAAGATACATTGATCTTGGCGACATCCATGCCATATCCATAAGTGAATACCTTGGGGCATCAATCTGGCAGATGTTTAAATGGTTGAAAAGTCCGTTTAAATCAGTAATTAAAATGGCACTTCTTGAAAAATATATTTACGAATATGGCAAAGAATCTCTGCTTTGTAATAAATATAAAGATGAATGGATGAATTCAGGAGCACATCTAAAGCTTGCCCAGAACGATTCATACTATATTTTATTGAAAAATCTTCTAAACTATTATGAAACTGCTGAAGATAAGCAATCAGCAGGGATTTTACTCACATGTTTTTTTTTAAAACTTGGTATTTCAAAGGATTCTCAAATTGATAACAGTGTGTTTGGCCTCAAAAGAATCCTTCTTGAAAAATGCATGAATCAATGGGAGTGGGAAAAAAAACAGATATTTGAAATAGGCAGTTTTAAAACATGGGCTTACAGTGATATAGTCAAGCTCTCCAATTTTATTGAAAAATTCATGGTAAAAAAATATAAAACAATAAATAGAGCCTATGAAAGTCTGTTTCATGGACGATCAGAGATCAGCCCTGAAGATCGTGCTGTACTTGGGCGGAAAATACTTGTTGAATTTTCAAAGCAACCCGGTAAAGTTAAGAAAGTCCTTTTGGTGTCAAGAGGTGACAGGCATTTGCAGAGCCTCTATTTAAAATATAATAAAAAGAATGATACAATTGGGACGTGGCAGCTTTATAATAAAAATAGAAAAGCTTTGCAAATCAAGGAAGAATCTTTAATAAATGCAGATACCATTGAAGAAATCGGTGCATGGCTGATTAACAACAGCCTTTATACTGAGAAAAGTGTTATCAATTTGATTCCCAATCCTGCATATGTGACTTTTGATGATATCCGTAAACTTTATAAAAATATGTATGAGTTTTTCAGTCCTATATTGAATAAAGTCATCAGTTTTGATCAGTTGTTGATGAAAAACAGGGTGGTTTGCCTGTTTGTTTCAATTAATTTTTATGCAGCAAAAAAGGAGCGCAGTATAAACGGATATTCTGCAGTTTATCTCAATTCCTGGGGAGAGATGTTTTGCAAATCTGTTTATTCCAATCAGGGATTTTCATCCATGGATCAGGCAAAACAGGATATCATGAACAGAATTGGTATAAAAAAATTGCCTTTAAACACAGCTTTTTATTTTTCAAAGGGCGCTGCGAGGTGTTAGTCAGGATGATAGGTTTGGTGGAAATCAACAACTGTCTGGACAATTTTTTCCGGGTCGTCCAAAATATGAAAAAGATCAAGATTCTGCTTGGAGATCATTTTTTCTTCTAATAATCTCTCTTTTATCCATTTGACAAGACCTTCCCAATACTCTATTCCCACAAGAATTACCGGTACTTTTCTGATACGCTGGGTCTGGATCAATGTGATGGCCTCAAACATCTCATCAAGGGTCCCAAAACCTCCGGGCATAGCTATATAGGCTTGCGCATATTTTAAAAACATAACTTTTCTAACAAAAAAATATTTAAATTCAACCTTTATTGTTGCATATGGGTTTGGTTCTTGTTCAAAAGGAAGGGTTATATTCAACCCGATGGAATCTGCATTCTCTTTTGCGGCTCCTTTGTTGGCAGCCTCCATAATTCCGCCACCCCCGCCGGTAATAGTTGCAAAACCGTTTTTGGCAAACAAAGCTGCAAGATTTTCACACTTTTTATAATTTGAGTGATAACTGCTGGTTCTTGCTGATCCAAAAATAGATACTGCAGGGCCAAGATTATATAAGGCATCAATTCCTTCAACAAACTCTCCCATAATTTTAAACAGTCGCCAGGATTCACCAGTTTTAAAATCATTAATAGGATATTTACCGTTTATACTGTTTTGTTTCATAATGTTTTTACCTTGTATTTGCTGATTTAGTTGTTTGATAACATATCTAACATTGAATAACATATCTATGGTAAATCTAACCGATATATGCTATATAGGTCAACAAATTATACGCCTGTCAAACAAAATAATAACAATACATATAAGCTCTCCATAGAATTGACATTTTTTAGGGGAAGATATAAAGAGAAGAAAACTTTTTTATGGAAAAAGCAACACTGGTTAAAAATGAGTTTGGTATGCATGCAAGACCTGCTGGTGTAATTGCAAAAATTGCAAGGACAGCGCATGATGAAATATGGCTTTGTGCCAATTCAGACAAGGTTGATGCGACCAGTATCATAGATATATTAACACTTGGCGCTGTAAAAGGAACTAAGGTTGTGATTGAAATAGAAAACCACGAAGATGTTGAAATTCTTAATCAAATTATCGATTTTTTTGAAGCAGGTTTTGAGGAGATGTAAAAATGAAGACTTTAAAATCTGAACAGATAATAATCAAAGGGATCAGCGGCTCTCCCGGGATTTGTATTGGCAAAGCTTATATTGTTGATAAAGAGGGTGTTGATCTTATTAAACGATATTGGATCACTGATGCCCAGGTAACAAAAGAAATTGATAGGTTCAAAAATGCTGTGGCAAAAGCAAAAAGTGACCATGCCAGGATAATTGATTCCTTGGATGAAGACCTTAGCGAAAATTTAAATATTCTTGAGACACATATGGTGCTCTTTAAAGATAAAATGCTGTATGGCAAGACCATTGATACAATTTCCAATGAAAAAATCAATGCTGAATGGGCATTAAAAAAAGTATCAAGAAAAGTCAAAGCCATGTTCAAGGAGATTGATGATAAATATCTTCAGACCAGGGTTAATGATATTGTCCAGGTGTCAGACAAGATCATGTCATACCTTGTAGGTGCCCAGGATATTAAAATCTCAGATATTAATAAACGTGTAATTCTTGTGGCCCATGATTTATCACCTGCAGATGCAAGTCAGATACAGCTTGAACGAATAAAAGGGTTTGTTACGGACAGAGGAGGTAAAGATTCCCATACCAGTATTGTTGCAAAATCCTTGAAAATCCCTTCAGTTTTTGGTCTTGGCAGGGCAACAAACGTTGTTAAAAATGATGATATTTTAATTGTTGATGGCTCTTCAGGAACTTTGATCATAAATCCTTATGAGAATACGCTCTTTGAATATGAAGACCGTATGACAAGGTTTGCAGAATACATGGCAGGCCTGGAAAGAGAAAGTCATCTTCCCGCTGTAACAAAAGACGGTATTCCTCTCAACCTTATGGCAAATATTGAACTTGTCGAAGAGGTTGTAGGGGCTAAGGATTATGGGGCAACTGATATTGGTCTTTTCAGGACTGAATTTTTATACCTTGATTTAAAACGATTTCCTACTGAAGATGAACTTTTATATAAGTATAAAGAACTTATAGAGTTGATGAATCCGCACAGCGTTACCATCAGGACACTTGATATAAACGGTGACAAGGTGAATCCTTACCTGACAACCGTTGAAGAAGCCAACCCTGCATTGGGGCTGCGGGCAGTAAGATTTTGTCTTGAAAACCAGGATATTTTTATCACACAGTTCAAAGCTATTTTCAGGGCGGCAGCATTTGGAAATATAAAACTGCTGATTCCTATGATTTCCTGTGTTGAGGAAATTATTCAGGTCAAGCAGGTAATGAACAAGGCAGTGCTTGAACTTGAAGATGAAAATAAAGTTTTTAACAAAGATATCCCTCTTGGAGCCATGATTGAAGTCCCATCTGCTGTAATGATTGCTGAACATCTTGCAGAGCAAGTGGATTTTTTCAGTATCGGAACAAATGACCTGATTCAATATTCTCTGGCGATTGACAGGGGAAACAGGCAGGTAGCCCATCTTTACCAGGCATTAAATCCTGCAGTGCTGAAAATGATTAAAATGACCTATGATGCAGCAAAGAAAAAAGATATAGATCTTATCATGTGTGGTGAAATGGCAGGAGACCCAATTAATATTCCAGTGCTTGTTGGTATGGGGTTGACAAATTTTTCCATGAATTCAGCATCCATTCCTGTGGTCAAAAGAATGATTCGTAATCTTGATACGACAAAGGCAAAAAATAGTTTAAAAAAAATAATGACACTTAACAGTGTACAAGAGATATTGGAACTTATTTTAAAGGAATACAAAGAGATACTTCCTTTTACCGAGACAGATGAAAATATATGAATGAAGAATATATTAAAATTATTGCAAACAATAAAAAAGCCAGGCACAATTATTTAATTGAATCAGAATATGAAGCAGGAATTGTGCTGGTTGGCTCTGAAGTAAAATCTATCCGTGAGGGAAAAGTCAGTTTCCATGATTCCTATGCTGACATTAGAAATGGTGAAATTTTTTTAAGGCGATTGCATATTTCACCATACAAATATGCCTACTACACCAACCATGAATCCTTGAGAACAAGAAAACTTCTGCTCCATGGATATGAGATTCAAAAAATATGGAGTAAAATTAAAGAGAGAGGTTATTCCCTTATACCTTTGAAAATATATTTCAAAAACAGTAATATCAAAGTCAAACTCGGTCTTGGTAAAGGTAAAAAATTATTTGATAAAAGAGAAAGTATCAAACGAAAAGATATGAAACGAGACCTTGACCGGGAACGTAAAAAACAATCCTGGTAACTTTTGCAATCAAACAATCAAACAATGATATTGACTTTTCAACCAATTAATCATATGTTTAATATAGTATTTGATCTTTTAAAATTTGGGGGCGAAATGGCTTCGACGGAGATTCTGAGGCCTATGGTAGCATACCGAGTGTTTTGTCAGCTCGTAAACTTGGCAAAATCTAAACATAATCGCAGATGATTATAATATAGCTGTAGCTGCGTAGAGCAGCTTCCGTCCTGCCTGAAATCCTTCTTGCAGATTCAGGACCAGGGCGTCGACTATGCAAGACCGCCTGAAAGTCTGTCTGAACCTTTCAGGTTGAACTTTTCAGACTATACTGTTTCGTATCCATCTCAAAGGAGACACTACAGTAAAATTAAATTTTGAGATAAGTATGTAGAAGCTTGGGGTGATTGTTTTCGGACGCGGGTTCAACTCCCGCCGCCTCCACCAATTTTATTCTATAAATTCAAATAGTTACAATAAAAATACCCCTCTATGTGGTTCCGTATACACCCGGCCAAAATTAGCAGGCTGTTATGTTGGAAACCGTATGCAACTGGTACAACAGCTCCCACGATAGCATAGGTAAATGTTGTTCTCTCTCTTATCCAGAGCCAAGTCAGATAGCGGCCCCCAGATTCGAACAAGTTTGCAATTAAAAAATAGATAATTGATTTTTCAATTGTTAATGCTTCCAAATTAATTATTAAACCAGGAAGTGGTACGTTTGCAAAATCCTACCAGCATTAACATGACCGGTACTTCGATTAAAACACCCACGACTGTTGCAAGCGCTGCACCAGAAGAAAGGCCGAACAGCATAACGGATGTTGCAATAGCCACTTCAAAATGGTTGGAGGCTCCGATCATGGCAACAGGAGCAGCATCTTCATATTTCAATTTTAATAGTCTGGCAGCACCATAACCAAGGGCAAAAATAAAGAGGGTCTGGATAAAAAGCGGAATGGCAATCCAGACGATTGTCAATGGATTGTTTGTGATAACCTCCCCTTTAAAACTGAACAATAATACCAGGGTCAAAAGCAAGGCACATATGGTTACGGGAGTTAACACCTGTAAAAATTTTTCTTTAAACCATGTTTCCCCTTTAGTGCCGATAATCCATTTTCTGGAAAAAAAACCTGCAACAAGGGGAAGGGCCACATAAATGCCCACAGATAAAAACAATGCCTGCCACGGGATGGGAAGTTTGCCCACTCCAAGTAGAAAACCGCCTAATACACCATATAGGACCAGCATGGTAAGGGAGTTTATGGCAACCATGATCAGGGTCAGGCCGTCATTTCCCCGGGAGAGGTATCCCCAGACCAGGACCATGGCAGTACACGGTGCGATTCCTAAGAGAATACAACCTGCAAAGTAACTTCGCCATAATGGAATCTGCAGCATTTTTACGCCTTCCTGCAAAATAACTATCCCGGCACCATGCTGGGCTCCCACAGGAAGATCAAGGCCGAATGGCATTTTGACGAGATCAATGGCATCAGCTCCGATAAATGATTTGAATAAAAATCCAAGAAAAAATATTGAAATGGCATACATGGTAAACGGTTTGATGCACCAGTTGATAAAAAGAGTTAAAAAGACCGGTTTTCCGCTTTTACCAGCCTTTATAACTGAGGCAAAATCAATTTTTACCATTATGGGATACATCATGAAAAAAAGGCACACCGCTATGGGTATGGAAACAACAGGGGCACTATTCACATTGATCGACATTCCATCCAGTGTTTTGGCCAAATCAGGAGCAAGCTTACCTAACAGTATACCGCCAACGATACACAACCCGATCCAGACTGTCAGATATCGTTCAAATATACTGGTCATCTTTCGATCATTTGCGGCAATATTCTTTTGATTCATTTTTCCATATCTCCTTTTACTCTTTTAGATTGCCTGGCAATCCTTTAACAAATATTATTGTTTCATCCGGAGACTTCTGTTTGATTTTCAGGACAAGATGCTTCTCCTCTCTGTTTCCGGCACAGGTCTTCGCATGGGATAAGTGTAATCTGTTTTAACGATTTGAGATCTTTTTCAACTTGATTTGAACCATCAAGCTGCTGCCTCACCCATTTAAAAATAGGGTCAAGTGAAAAATTTTCTGTGTTCAGACGAAAATAAATCCATCGTCCCGCTTTTCTGTTTTTTAATATGCCTGCATTGACCATGAGGCTTAAGTGACGGGAGACCGTGGCTCCTGCCACCTGCAAAAGCTCTGTGATCTGGCAGGCGCAAAGCTCTTCATAAGACAGTAGCGCACAAAAAGTTCTAAGCCTGTTTTTATCAGACAATGCCTTTAGTATTGAAAGAAGATTATCCATAATCACATCATTTTTATAATTAGCTAAATAACTAAATTTATATTTTAAAAATTGAAATCCGTCAATACTTTTATGAAGTTGGGTTATCCTTGGCATTTGTTCTGCCTATCATAAACTTAGGGGTATTTTTATTTATTATATGTCTTGACACAGAGCTTATATATCGTTATATTCCATTTTAACGATATATATATGGAGAAGCTATATGAAAACATTTATTAGAGTTATGAAAGCACTGTCAGACCCTAACCGGGTAAAAATGATGAAGATGCTTCAATCCCGCCCACTTTGCGTCTGTGAAATTAAAGAAGTCCTTGGTATCGCTCAATCGACCGCCAGCAAACATTTAAAAATTCTGGAGGATGCTGAATTAGTAAGAAGCTTCAAGGATGGAGTATGGGTCAACTACTCCCTTTCTGACGGCAGTGGTTCCCCTTATTCAGCAAGCATGATTGGAAATTTGAAGCATTGGCTGGATAACGAATCTGAGATCAGGGAACTGAGCAAAATACTACCTGGTATTGACCGGCATGATATTGTTGGAAAATAATTAACATTAACAAAATTTATCTTGAAATATCGATAAGTGACCATATATAATTGGAATAGGAGAAATCATGGAATCAAAAACAACCCAGCCTGTACAGGAATGGGGGAAAACAAACAAAATGATGGCTTTGAATCTGTTGATGGGGGCCATTGGTATATATCTGTGGTGGACTATTTACAGGGTGCTGCCGGATCTTTCATCCTGGCTCACCTATAACCTTTTACCGATAAAGGAAGGCTCACACCTGGGGTCTTCGGTTGAATTTTTCTTTTACGACACACCAAAAGTCATGATGCTTTTGTTTTTGGTTGTCTTTGGCGTGGGCATCATCAGAAGTTTTTTTACACCTGAAAAAACCCGGGCTTTTCTTTCCGGGAAAAGTGAATTTGCCGGCAATGTTCTGGCAGCTCTTCTGGGAATTATCACTCCCTTTTGTTCCTGTTCAGCCGTACCGCTGTTTATCGGATTTGTAACAGCCGGTGTTCCCCTTGGAGTGACTTTTTCATTCCTGATCGCAGCACCCATGGTCAATGAGATTGCCCTGGGGTTACTCTATGGTCTTCTGGGATGGAAAGTGGCTGCCATTTACATGGGAACCGGTCTTTTCATAGCTATTTTCGCAGGCTGGATCATCGGCCGCTTAAAACTTGAAGGCCATATCGAAGAGTGGGTAACAAAGACCAATGCATCAGGCGTGACCATGGAAGAAGAAAAATTAAGCTGGAATGACCGGTTTGTATACGGGTGGGATGCTGTTAAAGAAATTATCGGAAGAGTCTGGATTTATGTGATCATAGGTATTGCAGTGGGTGCCGGTATCCATGGATTTGTACCGGAAGGGGTCATGGCGTCCATTATGGGTAAAGGGTCCTGGTGGTCAGTTCCGCTTTCCGTCATCATAGGAGTTCCCATGTATTCCAACGCTGCCGGGATTATCCCCGTTGTGGAGGCTTTGCTTGGTAAAGGCGCTGCCCTGGGAACCGTTCTGGCTTTCATGATGAGTGTTATTGCCCTGTCTCTGCCCGAGATGGTGATTTTAAGAAAAGTACTCAAACCCAGACTGATAGCTGTCTTTATCGGGGTTGTTGCTTCCGGTATCCTTTCTGTTGGATATCTATTTAATATGATTATTTAAAAACGTAAAAAAACTATTTATATATAAAGGAGTTTATCATGGGTGCGCCAGGCAAAGCTGGTAATTTCTTGTC
The DNA here is from genome assembly GCA_027858995.1 of Deltaproteobacteria bacterium. Taxonomy (GTDB): domain Bacteria; phylum Desulfobacterota; class Desulfobacteria; order Desulfobacterales; family Desulfobacteraceae; genus Desulfobacula. Next base: position 37,057 of record JAQIBP010000069.1, read on the forward strand.
GGTTAGAGTCCGACATAGTCAAAGGTTAGCCACCGGGCTATCACCAAAGGTGCATTTGTGGAGGTAACAAAGCAAATGAAGCCACCTGTAGGGATGTGTCAGACCGCAACGAAAGTGAAGGTATTGAGCTC
>JAQIBP010000015.1 GCA_027858995.1 Deltaproteobacteria bacterium
CATGATCTTGGATCTCTTGAGCCTGGTTTGGGTAGGCCACGAGTAGTAATCATTTCAACATAAGCATCACGCAATCCGCTGGCCTTAACACAGTTACTCAAAATTAAGTGCAATTCTTCACGCGTGTAAGGAATAGACATGCGTAGTTTCTGCATACCGGAAAAGAAACGTTCCAAGTGATCATCAAGTCGAAAAAATTTTCCATTCCATACATGTACAACATCGTAAGTTGCGTCCGAATGGAGAAACCCCCAATCTAAAATTGAAATTTTAGCCTCAGAAATTGGCACAATTTTTCTATCGATATAGGCTGCACCTTTTGAAAAGTCCGGCATGTTTGTTGTCCTCCACTTGTAATTTTTCAAATGAGATGCCTTGAAAATTTTACAATTATTTCAGGTTTAGTATGGCACAATCATCACCATATGATTTTGATATTTATCAGCCTCGCAATCCCAAAGCAAGTGCTTATTACAAGTGTATTGAAAATCACTTTGAAGAATTGGAACAGGCATGGGATGATATGTATAAATCCCGATATGGCTACTGGCGGACATATGTCATGATCCAGGGAGAGATATAGCAATGGGTTTATGATATGCTTACCTTATGCTGCAAAATTAAATATGATATTCCGGTTCATGGGCTGTATATCAGTCCAGGTTTCAGATCATAAGTCCAGGGCAAGTTGTCGTTTTTCCACCCATTGATTACTCGCTTACCATGGCTGGAGCTGTCAAAATTTTTTAGTTTATCTCCTTCAAATCCATCTATGATACTATAAACTTTTTTAAATCCGGCCTGGGCCAAAATATTCACGGCAAGGGCACTTCGTACACCTGAACGACACATGAGCAAAATTGTATCCGTGTCTTTACATTTCTTTTTTACATCGGACACAAAATTTTCGTTTTGAATCATTACAGGTCCAGATCTTGATTTTGAATTTAACGTTTTAACAGGAATATTGTATGCCATAGATCCATGACCTACAAAAAAATACTCGCCAATGGTACGGGTATCTATGATTTTAATTTTATCACGATTTTTTTCCATTTCTCATAGCCTGTCTTAGCGGTCAAATAGAGGCCCAAAACCGTCTGCTTTTTACTCGGGATATGTGCAAAAGCAAAGGATTGCTCAGCTTTTGCAATTTCCTTTATATCCATCGTTGTTTTGGCCATCTCGAGGTATTTTTCACTGGAGGCTTCCCCGTGCATAGCAGCAAGTTTCCACCATTCATAGGCATGAATCTTACTTTTTAAAACCCCTTGGCCCTCCCAGAACATGTCTGCAATCTTTTTCATAGCTGAAATATGCCCTTTTTGGGCAGACTTTAATATCCACTTTGATGCCTGATGAATATCAGGAGGTACGCCCCGGCCTTCCAGGTACATCTGGCCCAGGCTGTGTTGTGCTTTTCCATTTCCCTGGTCCGCTGCCAGGCGATACCATTGGGCCGCTAATGTATCACTTTTGGTAATACCCAGCGCTTGTTCGTACATGGATGCCAGGTTATTCTGAGCAGATTCAAACCCCTTTGAGGCCGCCTTCCTATACCATTGAATGGCTTGAATATAATCTTTGCCTTTCCTATAGATATTGCCCAGCCTGGTTTGAAATTTAGGGTCATCCAAAGGAGTTGTATGATCTTCAAGCGTCCTGCCGTCTGCACTCACCCAGATGGTATCATCATCATCATCATCTGCTTCCCCGTCCCCTGCCCAACCGCACGCACCTGCAAAATTAGGGGAAATAAGTAAAGAATATATGAGGCTAAATATAAATATTGAATTTACAATCTGTATGGATATGTTCTTTTTATGATAATAATCCATGAACAACAAAAATGGGGCAGCAGCCCGCGATATAAATCTAAAGCGCATTACTTATCTTTTTTCAGGACTTCATCTGCCCAGTAAAAGGATGCAATCATATTGGGAAATCCTGTAGTGGACATGGCCAGAAGTATGGCATGGTTAATTTCTTCTTTTGTGGCGCCGTTTGCAATGGCTTTCCGTGTATGTGACATGACAGCACCCCTTGAATTTGCGCCAACGGCAATGCCAAGCTTCACCAGGTTCTGTGTTTTTACATCAAGAGGTCCTGAAGCTCTAATTTTTACTCCCAAATCCTTGTTGGTTTCAAAAATTTCAGGATAGGAGGATGCAAAGTCTTGATATTTTTTGGGTAGATACATAATTCACCTCTAAGTAATTTAATGATGTAAAGGAGTCAAACACCTTTGCCAAAGGGACAATGTGGGTACGTACATTCCTTGCAATCCATGCAAAGTCCGCCATGACCGAAAAATGCCAGTTCTTTTTTACCGATATGCTCGCCTGCCATGATTCTTGGCAAGACAAGATCAAGTACTGTAATCTTGTGGTGAAGTCCACAGGCAGGTACTCCTAAAAGCGGTATGTCGTTAATGTAAGCCACAAGAAACATGGCACCCGGCAGGACCGCAGTCCCATAGTGCATCTCGATAGCACCCGCCTGACGGATCCCGGCACGGGTCACATCATCGGGATCAACACTCATCCCACCGGTTAATAAAATAAGTTCACAACCTGAATCAAGACATCTTATTATGGCCTGTTTAATAAGCTTGGTATCATCCGGTGCATACTCCACACTCAATATTTGTGAACCAAAATCTTCAATTTTTTTGGACAGCAATGGCGCAAACCCATCCTTTATCAGCCCGTTATACACTTCACTTCCTGTTATTATCAGACCGGCTTTAATATTCTTTACCGGTTTAACAGCTATAGTACCCTCTCCAGTTGCTGCAATCATCGCAGCCCGTTCAATGGGTGCTCGTTTCATAACCAAAGGAATTGCGCGGGTGGCCGCAACCAGATCTCCTTTTTTAACAAGGCTATGATTATGCTGGGTTGCGCACATGACTTCATCAATCATATTAAATGCAGCCAATGATGCAATATTGATGGAAATAATACCGTCAATTGCTGCATGTAGTGTGATTTTTCCTTCTTTGGGGTCATCTTGCCAATCTATGCCTACGCCAGCCAGACCATTTGCCAGGATTTTTGCGGCCTGGTTTTCATGGATTTCATCCTCTTCAAGATCAACCAGGTAAAGATGGTTTTTCCCAAGCTTCTGAAGACGGCAGATATCATCGTCACATACTGTATGCCCTTTTTTAAATGCCGCTCCTTTGAATTCTCCGGGTCTGATTTCAGTTATGTCATGTGCGAGGCGAGTACCGACAGCTTTTTGAACAGGAACTTTTTTAAGCATGGCAATGTCTCCTTTAAGATCTTTTTATGGTTGTATTATTAAGCAGCGTATTAAAATTATTCACTTTATTATTGGGTACCCAATCCATATGCTCCCAAGTAATTTCACGGGCATCTGAGAAATAGGCATCGTCTGTACAAGGTCTGCAGACCGGATTATTATCAATGATCACTTCTCGATGATCACGCACCACCTGGCCGCATCGCGCACAGGTCACCTTTTTTCGGGTCGGACCCGGCATATCATGATCTTTAAGTTTAACTATGACCTCTTGAACTCTGAACAGAACACTGTCAGGCATGAGTTTGTATGCTTCCAACTGCTGGGCTGACTTACCTGCAATATCCGGTGCATAAAAGGGAGCAAGCGCACGTGCTTCTTCAGTTGATACAATCCTGAAAGCAATATTTGTTTCAAGGTTGATAAATGTGGCTGCCATAATACCATAATCGGCGAATTTCAGGCTCCGTCTGCCAAGTTTTACCCCTGTCACATAGGCTACTGCATCTCCCGCACAACGGTCCATCTCTATATAGACAATCAGTTTTTTGATCTGATCATGGCATTTGGGTTCATCCAATCCAATTAAGCGACACCCTAACATGGACATGCGAACCCCTATTACCTGTCCCGGGCATAAGTGCCCGTGGATACGAGCTGCTTCATTGACAAGGGTATCAAAGCTTTCCATTTTATCTCCTGTATGTTTTTATATGTTTAATCAATTCTCATCCAATGGCAGAAACTTAATCCCCAATGTATATGAAAGGAAGAGACCTGCAATGATCCCGCTTATTAAAAGTACTTCAGAAAAAGTGGGAAAATACGAATCAAGACCATCAGTAAGAACAGGATATACCTGGGCAATAACTACAAAATCATATCTCATTACAAATACACCTATTAATACCATGACAGAAGCGATCAGTACACCCGTGATCTTGTATTTTTTAATGGAATAAAGAAGAATAAATATAGGTGCAACCGTTCCGATGACAATCTCAAACAACCAGAACGCCAGACTGAAAGGACCGTTCAAAAACAGCATGATCGGCTCAAATTTTTCAGGCGAAAAAAGCCCTAAACATATTTTACAAACTGCAAAGATAAGTCCGACACTCAGGAGAACAGCCAAAATTTGCGCCAGTTCAAATATCAATCTGGTTAACTTTTCATGGATTTTTTTCTTTTGAAGTTTATATGTACCAATGATGGTAGCAAGTATCCAGGCAACGCCGGAAAAAGAGGCAGACAACAAAAAATAGATCGGATAATAGGAACCGTGCCATAAAGGCCTGGCTTCTAAATGGCCAAAAAGAGCACCAAGGGTATTATGGGCAGTAAGCCCTGAAACCAGCGCCAGTAGGCCGACAATGAACGCAAGTTTATGGTCTTTGCGAACAGCCTCCTTGGAAATATCAGTTCTTTTCAGGACAAGAAGGCGATAGATGTCAGCTTTTAAACCTGTCGATGCCTGGGCTGTTTTAGCCAGACCGGCCCGACACAACAACCATAACTCAGCAGTTATAAAACCGATATATAAGGTATAGAATGTGCCCATCCACCACATGGCTGAAAGAAAATTAGGAGTAAGAACGTTGTAAATTGCCGCTCTTTCCGGATGTCCCAGGTGCAGCCCGATTGAGATCATCCCGAAAATAATGGTGATCAGGGCAAGAAATATCCCTCGTTTCCCAATCTGTTCAAATCGTTTCAGGCCGAATACATGGCCTAAAGATGTGACAATGCAAAGACCGGTGCTGGAGACAACCATAAAAACATAATTTGAGACCATCATTGCCCAGATGATATGAAAGGAGAACTCAAAAATCTCAAGGGTATATATCAAAGATAATACCATGACATATGCAGCTATACCCATAAGAGCTAAAAGGATGCTGATCCATATGGAATAGATAGGGTGCTGATCCATGCCATCAAGGATGAGATCAAGGTATGTTTTAAGATGACTCATCATGGTCCTCTTTGTCTTTATCTCTTGCTAAGATTGAGAAAAGATACATCAGGCCTGCAAGCCCTGAAGCTCCCATAAATCCTGCAGCGGTAATATTAAGTTTGTCAAGATTTGAATTGACAACTTTTAAGGGTGCAACCACCAGCCCCAAATCCTGGGGCTTGGCTGGCAAAATGGTAATCACGCTTGTTCCGCCGGCCTCATTTAACCCCATAATATAACCGGGTTTTTTTCGATTGTGAAATCTTTTATTTGCTTCCGTGATGATATTCTGGCGGTAGCCGAACGAGAGGGCGCCTACAGGGCAGGCTGCCACACAGGCCGGTTTTTTGTAGTTTAAAGGAAACCTGTCAAAACAAAGAGTACATTTACGGGTTGCCCGTTTATGAAAATCATATCTGGGGACTTTATAGGGACATGCCTGGTAACAATATCTGCAGCCGATACATTTATTTTCATTCACGACCACAGGTCCATTGTCAAGTTTGGTGATGGCTTTTACAGGGCACACCCCGGCACATGCTGGCTTGATGCAATGCTGGCATGCCCAGTGCAAATAGGTCTGTTTTGTTTTGTTTTTCCTGTCTGCTCTCAGGTTGACCACCACCCAGTTGTTGGCATTGAGATCTGTATTCCTGTCACTGATAAAATCGGCACGTTCTATTTCCAGGCTGTTCCATCTCTTGCAGGCAGACATGCACCGCTTACACCCGATACACCTGATTGAATCTACAAGTTTTCCATATTGCATAGTATCTGAATGTGCGTCTTCAAAGCCAGAGACAGCGACTACCAAAGGTATCCCGGCAAGAATCTTTAAAAATTGCCTTCTGTCCTTTTTTGTCGACAGCTTTTTGAGAAGCTTTGTATTTTTAAAATCCTTAGGGCGCATTCTTAATTTCCAATGGAAATTTTATGCACTGCAAAAGGTTTGGGCATATCGTTTTTCCTGGCGGCTTCTAAAAACTCTACAAGAACATCAGTTGCCGTATCCTTATGATGATGACAGCTGTTACAGGCATTGGGCTGGTTTTCAACCCCTCCGGCCTTAATGGTTTCAAGAGGAGACATAAACCTGAAGGTATGGCTGTGGGCATCTCCTGCTTCTCCGATTTGAGCCACTCTGGGCATATGGCAGCGAACACAATTGCCAAAGGTGTGAATCCGATGAACAGAACGTCTCTGAGGAGAGTTGTGACAGCTTTTGCAAAGCTGATCCTCAAACAACCGGGTCTTGGAACTGATGGCATTGAGCAGATTAGACGTATCCATATCAGCACTCAAGGTCGTTCTTCTTTGATGCACGCTATGGCAGGTAATGCAGTTAACACCGACCTTGGCATGCTCGCTCTGTTTCCAGTCAAGATACTGCTGGTTGCTGTATTTGGATTCCCCGCTTGGCCAGAAATATTCTGAATCATGACCGTTTGAAGGGTGAACTTCTTCAAAATGCAGTTTTAAGTTGGCTTCTCCCTTATGCTTCTGGTAAGAAAAAGGGTATGCATACCCACCTGTCTTATCCCGACCTCTGGTATGGCAGGAACCGCAGATCTGTGCTCCCTGGGCAGGTGTCAATCGACCTGCCTGCATGATAGTCTCAATCTCAAATCCGGGTATCGCCTCAACATGGTTACTCCCGGGACCATGGCAGGCTTCGCAGCCAATGCCTGCTTCAACAAAACTCTTTTTTTCCGGATTAAAGCCGGTGGAGTGACACCCCGCACATTCCTTAATCCAATCTCTTTTGGCAGAATCATCTGGAAAGTATTGGACCCATTCCCCTTTGAACACATTGTACTGGGCCGGCAGAACTGTTATCTTATCACCCTTTTTTTGCAGATACATCTGCTTCCATTGGCTGCCCAGGGTATAATCTACATCTGCCTTGGAAAAAGTTCTATACTTATTGGAAGATTTAAAATCCCCGAAATTGGCATAGGGTTCAAGCTTAACGTCCCGCATCATCCGGGAATGAAGTGATGTCCTCCAATTTAAATATGTTCGCTCATGGCATTTCTTGCACGTTTCCGAGCCCACAAAAGTGGCATTGCCACGATCCTTGTATTTACCCTCAAGCCTTGCCTCCCACACATGTATGGATTCTTTTTTCAACATAATGGTAGTAGCAATAACCACAACAAAAGAAAGAGTAAAAATAGCGCCTATGATTAATGGTACCCTGGGGATTTTCTTCATTATTTTACTCCCTGTTGCAGATTACTTAATATATAAGAGTTCTTTTTTATTCATTGGTTATGGCTTTTAGTTCAAATTCAATGAAACTCTTAGTCAACAAGGCCAAGTCCCTGTAAAACAATAGTTCTGAAGATTCAATTATCTTTTTGCAGAAACCAGGAACCCAGCAGCCAATATGTTCTATGAGAAACCTTTTTTCAATGGATAAATAGTAATTTATCTTTTCTGTTTCCTGGGTTTTCCTGGCTTCTTCTTCCTGGAGTGTCAGCTGTTTCATAAATTCAAATTCCACAGATATATGATCAGGAATTCCTTTGAAATCATCAAGATAGGTCATGCCGGTTGATTTGATGAAATTTTGAACAGCAACAGTGGATTCTCCCCACAACTTACCCCAATCTCCACCATCAAGTTGATGGTGAACCGATTCATGGGGGGAGATGTGTTTTCCCGGCCCTATAAAGAGCCGGGAATATTCACACGCAAGTTCTTCAGTTAATTCATTTATATCGCCCTGGAAATGAAGATTCAGCTCTTTTGAGCCGCTCTCAGATATTATTTCCAAAAGCCCTGATGCTTTAATCTGCTCAAGGAGGTCTCTTGAAACTTCATTCATATAAACTTCAGATAGTAGACCGTATATTACACTTCGCTGTTCAGCATCTATTTTGTCTATTGTTTTTTCCATAAGATTCAATAAGCCTCCTTTTACATTTAAGCTTTGGTCACAGAGACCACTGTATCCATCCAGGCCTGCTGACCACTGATGGGATCTGGTTTGTTAGGAATAATCCAGTTGGGATGTACGCCATAGGTATCCCAGGTTTTGAGTTTAAGGTCAGGATCATTATCCCCGGCCAGGGGTGCTTTTTTACCGGAGGCATACCGGCCGTATTCCCAATGACCCAAATGGTGGGAAATTGCGATGGCACCGGTTACAACCCCTTCTGTGACATTGGCCTTTGTAATAATCTCACCGATGGATGATTTGACTTTTATTTTGTCTCCGGTTTTTATTCCAAGTTGTGCAGCTGTCGCAGAGTTGATTTGGGCCGGGTTGTCATGATAGATTTCCGTCAGCCATTTACAATTTGTGGATCTGGAATGAATATGGACTGCAACCTTGTAGGTTGTCAGTATCAACTCATTGGGTTTCAAGTTTTCATGTTCTTTATTTGGATAAAAACGGGGTAAAGGAGAAAGTCCTTTGAGTTCCAGAAGATCTGAATAGATTTCAAAAAAACCAGACTTATTAAGTTTATCCGGTTTAAAACCCTTAAAAACTTCATCTCCTATTTTGAGAGCAACATATCCTTTATAGGCATTCTTTGTTTTGGTGTAACCTTTTTCCATGGCTTCGGCCTCTGTCTTTGCTTTGGATTTATGCCAGTTCCAATATGTCCCGATACTCTCATCAAGGATAACGCCATCCTTTTTCAGATCGCCATCTTTGACTGCCTTTTTATAAGAATAAAACCTGGGTTTAGCCTTTGAATCATGCCATACTCCGTGTTTTTTCATATACTCAAATCCCCCTGCTTCCTTAACACCCGGTGTTTTTTCGCAGGACAGCTTCACAAATTCCTCGGCAGAGCTAAAGCCTAAGGGAAACCCCATACGTTCGCCAAGTTCACAAACAACATCTTTAAAATCACGGCTTTCACCCAGGGGTTTTACAAAAGGCTGTCGAATATAAAATTCTGCAATCTGGTCGGGCGATACCATATCTTCCCAGTCCCACCATTCAAGATAGGAGGGGTTGGGCAGAATCAAATCGGCCAGAGCCGCTGATTCATCATAGTATGCATTGACGCAGACAGAAAATGGGATTAAGCTCTCATCTTTTAAAATATCAATATTTTCCTGGCACTCTCCATTGGCATAAACAGGAGTATAGCAATACCACATATAGATTTCAGGGCGACCGGCTTTTCCGTCTTTGATGACTTTTAGTACCTGATGATTGGCGCCATGGGAAGGATAGGCTATCTCCCCTTTAAATCCATGGGCAACTTTTAGAGCTTTGGCTTTGGGTTTGTTCTTGGGCCCTTTTGGATATTTCCATTTTGGTCCAACAGCCAGACAACGTCCACCGGGGTTGTCAATATTTCCGGTAATAGCTGCCAGCATCTGAACAGATCTTTCTGTCTCTGCGCCGTATTCATGGGCCACTGCCCCTCTATAACTGATCAGGCAGGCAGGTTTGGCCTTGGCAAATTCCAAAGCAATAGTTTTGATTTTAGCTGCCGGTACGCCACTGATCTTTTCTGCCCAGGCCGGAGTATATTGAGCCAGATGTTCTTTTAAAGTACTGATTTTTTCATCAAAACTTGCATCAATGTTTTTTGTGATTTTAAGATATTTGAAAAAATCCTTATCATAGAGTCCTGCCTCAACCACTACATTGCACATGGCAAGGACAACTGCATTGTCTGTTCCAGGTTTGATAGGCACCCATTCTGTTGATTTTGCAGCAGTGTTGGAAATGCGGACATCAAAGGTGACAAGCTTTACCTTACGATCCACAATGGCTGACGACAGTCTTTGCATGGCAGGAATGGAATTGGTATGGGCTTCAAGGCAATTTGATCCGAAATTGAGTACATATTTTGTATTGTCAAAATCCCAATTGTCATAATGCTTGCCCCAGGTCAATTCCTGTGCAGTCCACTTAGCGCCTTCACAGATAGAGGTATGATTTCCAATGGTTTTTGTCCCATAATTTGCCAGAAAAACGCTTTTGACTATTTTACTGGAAGACCCTTTCATACGGCCATAATGAAACATAAATTTTTCAGGGTGACCGTCATCTCTTAATTTTTTTAGTCGGCCGGAAAGATCGGTCAAGGCGTCATCCCATGAAATACGCTTCCATTTTCCTTCCCCCCTTTTTCCAACCCGTTTCATGGGATAGAGAATTCTGTCCGGGTCATAAAGCTGGTTGATGCCGGCAGCACCTTTTGAACATATTTTGCCTCTTCCCCTGATGGAGTTGGGTTGGCCTTCTAATTTAACCAGCCTCCCGTCTTCAACATACCCCACCATGGAGTCCCTTGTGACGCAGCTCCAGCAGGCGCTTGCAATCATCTCTCTTTCTTTGCCCGTTTTGGGAGAAAAATCCTTCCCTCCTTTAACGAAATCAACAGTTCCGGCCAGGGTTTTTGACTCAAACCCCTTACCAATGGCAAGGGCTGCAGCACCCACTGCACCAAGTCGGAAAAAATCCCGGCGATTAAAATCTTTTGTCATGGTTATTCCTCCTTTGTTTAGCCAATGGTATCGATCCAGGCATCATTCTTTTCATATTTCTTTTTTGCGGTAGCCATTTTTTCCAAAGCCCCATCCGGATCTATATAAAACACCATGGGTTCTGTATTTTCATTGGGTAAAAGAGTGGAAGCATTCCTTTTTCCCAAAAGACCGAATTCTTCTACAAGTTTTGCCACGTCACTAGAAGGATCATTTAAATCTCCGAATTTCCTGGCTTGGGTCGGACATATATTGACACATGCCGGTACAACGCCGTTATCAACCCGATGCTGGCAAAGACTGCATTTGGTGATCCCGTTTTTGGTTGCATCTTTCCCGGAGACCAGCAGTTTATCAAAATTTCGGGCACCGTATGGACAGGCATTTATGCATTTGCCGCAACCTGTACAATGCTGATTGTCGAATAACACCAGACCGTCGGGTCGCTTATAAGTAGCCCCGCCACGGTAACGGATTTTTTTACCGTCTTTATCAATAAATTCACGCCTGTCTTTTGGATATTCAGGGCACTCTTTTATGCATGGCGGAATATCATCCTCTTTGTTCCCCTCACAATGATTGCACAGCCTTGGCAAAAATAATTTTGTGGAATTTGGATACTTGCCTGTAACTTCTTCGTATACGGCTGTTCGAAATGCACCCAGGGGTGTCTGGTATTCGGCTTTACAAGCCACTGTACAGGCCCTGCAGCCCACACAACGTCTTAAATCTACAATAAAAGCCCATCGAGGTGTGTTCCCTTTACGGGCAGCCAAAGCTGTCCCAGCCGGAATCATACCGGCTGTTGAGCTGAGAGCTGCAAGACCTGCTCCCTTAAGCAGTTGCCGTCTTGTGACGGATGTCTTTTGACTCATGATCCTCTCCTTTTCATAAAGTTAAAATTGCTATTGCCTATCCTCTACGTAATCCATAACGTCTTCAAAGGACGAGATGGCAGCATCGATCAACATGATTGAATATTTTTTATTGTGAACCCCGTTGCCGTGTATAACTATATCCATAAAATCTTGACCTTGCTTCAACATAGTCTTTACAGTCTCTAGGTCTGTTTTAGACAGTTTGGGCTCAGTGTCAGTTAATATCTCAACGGCCTCCTGCAGGATTTCACGGGAATATTCAATTTCTTTCTGTAATTCTTTTTTCCAGTCCTCAAGCATTTTGTCATGGCCTTTGACATGACATTGCACACATGTTTTTCCCGAAGCACCAAGAACCCTTTGACCTTTGGCTGTGGTTTTCATTTCATTATGGCATCCAAAACAATTGGTTCTCACCTTGTACATGGGTTCAATAGCATCCAAAACACCTTTTCTCCTTGCTCCCTTTGCAAGCATAACCTGGTATTGATGAGGCTCAGGGTGGCAGGCAGCGCAACCCTTTTCAACAGTTGCCTTTAAGGCAAGTTGCCCAAAAGGTTCTTTTTCTGATGCCGCTTTTCCAGATTTTGCATGGGTAATGGGTCTGTGGCAGTCAAAACAGCGTGCATTTTTAACAGTGACATGTTTTTCGTGCATTAGTTTTTTATTGGTGTCTTCTTTTAATTGTTCGGCCCGGTCATGGCAGGATCGACAGTTTTCTTTTTTAATGGTATCCGTTCCCAGAGTTAGAGCCGTCTGAAGCACTCCGTTTTCAAAGTAGGCTTCAATACTACCTCCGCCTGTGGCCTGGATCAGGTCCATGTGGCAACTGGTGCAGGAAACATCAGCCTTTTGAAGCATTTCATGGGTGATTGGTTTTTCCCCGGAAGTTTGAATGGGTTTTTTGGGGAGTTCGTGGCACAAAATACATTTGGCACGGTCCTTATTAAATGTCTCATTTGTAAAATGACACTGGTGACAGGAAGCTTTTGTGACTTCAAATTTCTTTTGGTTGGTTTCATGCTGATGGCAGGAAGTACATTGGAGCTTTTGACCTTCTATCTGTTTTTTGGGGTCAAGATGAGAAAGGTGAACAAATGTAACTTTTTCTGTAAATTTAATTTTTTTGGTTTTAAATTTATCATCGGGTTTGCCATGACAGGCTGATGTCATACAACTGTCATCAATTATTCTTGGACGGGTTTGAACTGATTCTCCTCCCAGATTCAGATAAGAAAAACGATCAGGCATCACCGCCGGAATATGGGTTTGAATCAACTCTGACGGCATTTTGGTCTGTTGTTTCCCGGGAGGGTAATGGCATTGCGCGCAACCGATATCTTTGTGTTTATCCTTTTTTAAGAGTTCATAGCTTTTTTGAACAATATTCGGATAAGTTATCACATGGCAATAACCGCAGAAAAATTGAGGCTTTGGAGGCTCTGGAGATGGTAAATTATTTGGATTTTGACTATTTTGTTGTGCCCCTAAAACAATAGATTCAAATGTTTGAATTCCCAAAAAACATAAAAGAAAAAGAAAAATCTTGAAATGGATTTTAATAAAGTCTTTACTGGCTGTCATCTCTTATGCTCCTTAGTAAATAAAAGAGTTCATCAGGGTCAATGGATTTGTTGATACATGCATATACGTGGTAGCATATCGTTTCTTTAAGCTTTGGATGGTAGTTTTTATCCGACATACACAAAACCGGGATATGGGGATATTGTACAGTTATTTCTCTCACCTTTCTGTTATCAACAGGGACTGTATCGATATCTATTAAAACGGCCATACATTCTTCCCGGGATAAATACGCTTCTAATGCCTTAACCGATTTTATAGTAATTCCTTTATATCCCTCACCCTGGAGCAGCTGAATCAATGATTGGTATCCATCATTATTTTTTCCAACAATAACAATCAAAGTTTCAACACAATCTTTATCCATGACAATCACCTTTGATTTGAACTTTAACTTATTGCAAAAAGGCCGTAATACTTAGAATTGCTACTCAAATAGCTATTCTAAGTATTACCCAATTCAACTACTCATCACTCATCCTCAATATTTGTGATACTCAATATTTGTGCCAAAGCGTGCGACTTGTCTGAGCGACATAGGAATGTGTCCTGTTGAAAATGCTGTAAAGCCTAAGAATAAAAGTTTGTCAGGATAATTTTAAAAATCTAAAATTGATATTCCATAAAGATGGTAATAGAAATTATGATTAAGACAAGATGTCCTGTTTATGGGGCATAAAAAATATAAAAAAATGATTATTCAATTAATTCAAATAATTAAGTGTGTCCAATATATAGACACGCATTGCCTGTTTTAGGAATGAAATAGGATTGCAAGAATATTAATTAATGCTTTAGGATGGAGAAGAAATATTATGATTTTTAAGTTTTACATATAATGTGGATCGGCCAATTCCTAATGCCTTTGCTGCGGCTTTTTTATTCCAACTACAGGCTTCCAGAGTCTCAATTAGATGTTGTTTTTCAATATCTTTAAGTAGGCTTCCGTTAGAATTGTTATTATTTTGTTTAGAGGAATCAGAACGCTGAATTGCAAAAGGAAGGTCTGAAAAATGAATATATTGATCTTTTGCAAGGACAACGGCATGTTCTACACTGTTTTGCAGTTCTCTAACATTCCCGGGCCATAAATGCCCGAGCAAAACCCGCATTGCATTGGAAGTAAAATGTTTGATTGTTTTATTTTCTTGTCCTGCAAAATATTTTAAAAAATGGCGTGCCAGCAAAGGAATATCATTACGCCGTGTTCTAAGGGGAGGCAGATTAATAGGAATAACATTGAGCCTATAGAAAAGGTCTTCACGAAACTG
>JAQIBP010000101.1 GCA_027858995.1 Deltaproteobacteria bacterium
GTTAATCCTTACATCATAAAGCTCCATAGTATACCGGCGCAAATAGCAGATCCAATGACACCTGAAGAGTTACAGGCCATGGCATGCATCAGCAGGAAATTAGTTGGGTCTTCTTTAAGGCCCACCAGATGAACTTCGCGTGCTGAACCGGGAACTGCAGAAACACCGGCTGCCCCAAGCAGCGGATTGATCTTTTCTTTTATAAAGAGGTTCATGATCTTTGCAAAAATAACACCTGATGCTGTGGCAATGCTGAATGCAACGGCCCCCAGCAGAAAAATACCTACTGACTTGGGATTGAGAAAGACATCACCCTGGGTTGATGCGCCGACAGTTAAGCCCAGAAAGATTGTCGCCGTATCAATGACCGATGTGCGGGCAGTGTTGGCCAGGCGATCAACCACACCTGACTCTTTCATGATGTTACCGAAGAAAAAGGGGCCCAGCAGCGGAATGGAAGCCGGAGCCAGAAAACAGCAAAGGAACAGGGCGACCACTGGAAAAATCAGCAGCTCTGCTTTGGAAATCGGGCGAGGATCGGGCATATGTATAATACGTTCCTGGCGGGTAGTCAAAAGCCTCATGATCGGTGGTTGAATGATGGGGATCAGTGCCATATATGAGTAGGCTGCTATGGCTATTGGGCCGATCAGGTGAGGTGCCAACTTGGCGGTTAAAAAGATTGAGGTGGGTCCGTCAGCTCCGCCAATCATAGCTATAGAGGCCGCCTCTTTCGGCATAAAACCTAAAGCCATCGCAGCCAATAGCGTTATCCAGATGCCGGCCTGAGCGGCAGCACCCAAAAGCATGAGTTTGGGTCTTGCCAGCAGTGAGGAAAAATCTGTCATAGCCCCGAGCCCGAGAAAAACTATGGATGGATAGATGCCGGTGGTAACCCCAAAGTAGAGATAGTGCAGGACACTGTTTGCCTCATAAATTCCCAGCCCGAAGCCTTTGAAAAATGGGATATTACCTATCAGAACACCAAAACCAATAGGCAGTAGCAGGAGGGGTTCATACTTTTTGGCAATGGCCAGGTAAACAAATAAGCAGCCGATAGCCAGCATAACAAAATTTCGATAATCTGCAAGATAAAATCCGGTGTTTGATAAAAACTGGAGAAGCAGTTCCATTCTTCTTTTCCTAATTATTGTGTGTGTTTCGCCTGAAAGATATTCACAACGCCCGGTCTTATTGAGCTGGCGTTCATAACTTTAATGTTTGTTTGTCGTTGTTTCGGGTATCGTTTGTGAGTCATTATGGTCCAATTGTGAGCGTTTATCTGTTCCAAATAAATAACCCCTCACCTTCACGTATCAGTATCCCGTCGTCTCTGAGACGGCTAACCGTCAGAATAGGGTGCGGAAAATTATTTTGCTCAGCAACCTGGTAGAGATCGCGCAACTCAAAAGGTTGTTCAAGCTTGTCAATAAGCATCTGATAGATTTTGGCTGTTTCCAAAATGTCGTTTGGTAATATCTTGGGAACAGATATCTCATCCTTGCTCTTGACCTTGCTTTTGGTTGGGGGTTCTGTGGTCTGTTTAGCTTTTTTGTCAAAGATGGCGACCAGCTTATGCAGTTGAGAGATGATAATGGACAGGATGATTAATCCCGACATTACTATCAGCGGTCCGATAATGGCCATTGCCCAGCCATTATTCGCACTTATGGCTTCTAATCCGTACAAAGTTGATCCTCCTGTCTCATTTATTGTGATCCTGCAGCTATGGTTCGCCGTTCTGAGGCGATTTTGTCAATTTTTTTCAATATTTTTTCGCCTAGGGCATTGTCTCCCTGGATCAGTTCAAAAAAATCCCTGCTCGATATTTCCAACACCTCTCCGTCTTTTTTAGCTATAATGGTTCCTGTATAGTGGAATGGATGGACAACTGTGGACCAGCCCATAACCTCACCTATCTGTTCTAAAATAATCGAACGATCTCCTTCGAAAGCAACCTCATAAGTTCCGGAGAGGATAATGAAGAAAGTGAGCGCCGGAGTACCTCGTTCAATTATGACCTCGCCGGCCTCGACAATTCTGGATTTAAGCGCTGCTGCACACGCTTCCAACTCATGTTGCTTAAAATCTATAAAAAAATTGAGGGGTTTGAGAATATGGGCATCAATACTCATAACTGGTTCCTAATGCTTGTAACAAAACTGAATCTTAGCTAAACATTTTTCATATGTCAAGTTGAAAAAACCTGAAAATGAATCTTAGCTTGAACCTACACTTAAATTCGATTAAAATTCGGAGAATAGCGGGAGCAGTTTTAGAAGCCTCCGCTATTCAGCACTCTTTTTATCCTCTCTTTTGTCAGGAGGAATTACAATAACATTATATGGATCAAGATCTTCTTCAGCCTGTTCATAGAGTATCATGGCAGGACCAGCCTTTCTCTCTGTGGAATCTGATTTCTTAGGATAGTAAGTGGATTTTTTAGCAGGGGGTGACGAAGCACAGCTGCAAAGAAGAAAACAGATGGAAAAAAAAAGTACAAGTAGTTTCATATCTATAATTCTCATAAATTAAAAAATGGTTGTTTGTTTATTTAATGTCTATCGACAGGTTGTTACATAATGCAAATTTTTTCAAGTTCAAAGCGGAAAATCAATTTGACCACAGGCATACATGAGGTATTCCGAGGATCAAATTTATTTTTCCAACGTAAAAATTGGAAAAATTGGTGTTGTGTAACAGCCTGTCGAGCATTACTTGTTCTGGGCTATAAAAAATGATGATAGAGGGCCGGAAGTGATGATCACATAGATATCAGCAGTTTTTTCTTCTGCTTTTATTGTCTCTCCAACTTTATCAGATTTTTTTACCTCCCGAAAAATCGGTTCGGTACTGGAAAATTTCACAGTGGCAAGAGTCTCAAGATCACCGGTTTCTCTTGCTATCATAAATAATTTCTGGGAAATCTTTCCCTTTTTATCATAGGCCCAGTAGATCATCTGATCGTGGGCCATCAGGGTTGGCTCAGCAAAGTTCATCATCAGATCACCAACCATTATTTTGACATCCAGGCGGGAAGCCTTTTCCTGCTCTTTATAGATTCCGAGAATAAGATTTGTTTTCTTATCGGCTACAACAAAGATATTTCCATCCTGAAATTTATATGTCCAGTTCTTTGATTCAGCAACCGGCAATGGATGTTGCGCAGCAAACTTTTTCTGCTCATCATTTAATTCCTGCCCCAGAATGTAATTGCCAAATCCAAGCTTTAGCGCCTGTACCTCGGCAGCTTTTTTCTTTGTTGCCTGTGCAATATCTTCAGCAAAAATGGAGTCGGCAAAGAAGAAACAGAGCATCGGAACTAACAGCAAGAGATAAATCTTTTTCATCTGAATTTTATTCCTTTTTCTTTAAGCGTATGAGCAAACTTAAGCCTTCTTAATTGAAAAAATATAAAGTATATACAAAAAAAATCACCCCGGCAACATGTGCCGGGGCGACTCTTTAACAGGATCAAAAAAAAGCTTACAGCGTCTATTGTTTATATCGCTGTTTCTGCTCTTCCTCAATCGCCTTCATTAAATCGGCATCAAAGCCCTTTTTATACCAAACATGTTCCGGTTTGGCAAGAATAGCATTAACTACTTTATTGTACTTTTCAGTCTTACCATTTGTTTCTGCAAGATGCATTAACTCAGGCAGGAATTTAAAGTAGAAGTTATGGGCAACGTCATACATACCATGCCAATGGGTGTAATCAGGGCCCTGCATAGCTGCCCCATGACGGGCACGACGGCCTTCATGATGCCAGAGTTCCCACCAGTGCCAGCCAAGATCGGTATGGAAGGTGGAACCGTGGATCAGACCATCTTTTTTTGCCATTCCAAACAATTTTTTGGCAGGTTTGGCAAACTTATCATTGTAGGTCACTACCAGGGAATCAAACTGCTTGTAGAAGTTTTCTGTCTTTTGCACACTATGACACTGCTTACAGACAGCCTGCATGTTTTTTCGACGCTCTTCCCAGGACATGACATCTACAGCTTCCTTTTCCACAGGAACTTTCTGCCATTTGTTATCTTTAAACTTGAACTCTTTGTATTTAATCATAGAGCCGGGCTGCGGCGGAATATCACCTGGAATATCTTTTACTGTGTTATCAGAAAAAGTTACACGGTTCAATTTCGGAGATACTTTTGCACGCAGATTCCAGGAAATACGGTCGCCAACATTATGGGTGTTCTCAGATACAGAACCATCTTCTTTGACAAAGGAACCCATGTGACAGGTAGAACAGGTGGGAGCAGTGTAGTAATCCTTGCCCAGGACCCATTTGCCAGCTTTGTGAATATTCATGCCGTTCATACCGCGCTCACGGGATGCTGAAAAATATGCAATACCGTGTTTAGACTCAAGATAAATCTCGGCCTGGGGGTGATCCGGACCAAGATGGCACTTTCCACAATTTTCCGGTTGACGAGCAACAGAAGCCTTGAATGAGTGCTTTGAATGACATGCATTACAGGTACCCATGGTGCCGTCCGGGTTCAATCTGCCAATACCGGAATTTGGATATGTAGTCGGGTCAAGCATAACAGCTTTAAACTCATTGATAAGCGGCTTGCCGTCTGATCCTTTCAATACCTTAACCACAGAACCATGGCATTGCCAGCAACCATTAACAGCATCTGCTTTATCTTCCAGTGAACAGATAACCTCTCCAAGCACATTATCAAGGGAGGCCATAATCTGACCTGCTGATGCATGATGCGACTGCTGCTGTGTCTTAACTTCACTCTCATGGCAGTAAGCACAGTCCTTGGGGGTCTGGATGGTTTTTATCAGCGCACCCTCATGCATGTAACTGGTTATATCACCTTTATCTGCAGCGTGACAGTTGTAACAACTGACCTTACCATCCGGTGCAGCAGCATGGGGTGAATGCCTCCACTGCTGAACCAGGGAATAGTTCTCCTTGAGATGGCAGTTGACACATTTGACGTTTGCCTCCTGGTTTTTTACGTTGAGTACATCCATCGATTTTTTGGTGGCTGCAAGTGCTGGGCTGGCAATCAAGCCCGCCACAACTATTGCAAGCAGCAAATTACATAATTTCATACACACTCCTTTCCTTTTTGCAAAAAGTTATAAAAGTTTAACCTGCGGCTGATCAATCCGCATTAAAAATCATTGGCATTTCTTTGGCTACCTCCAGTTTTCCTCCTTTCTTTGTGTTTGTTATAGTGTTACCCGTTTGCTCAAAAAAGAGTCACATCCTACTTTGAGGAACTGGATTCAGACTCTGCCGGCAGCCAGAACGGAAACACCTTGCTTAATATAAAAAGAATAATTAAGGGTAAAACCATGATGATTATGGCAGGTATAATACCCTCTTTTGCAATCCATTCGGGATGAAATGAAACTACCCCCTGCTCACTCTTACTCATCAACTGACCGCCAATAACAACATTCCAGCGCATGAGCAGTACCTGAAAAAGAATCATGGCCGAAGCAATAAAGCCAAAAAGCTTTACAATAAAATCGTTGAAACGGATTAGGCTCAAGCCCATGAGTATGAAAAACGGTATCACTGAAAAAATAAGAACCTGGTATATCCAGTAGGATTGATACAGCGGCCCCCAGAACAATTCATGCAGAGCATGCCAGTGATGAGTTGACAGATAGGCATGCATACCGATTTCAAGCATCTCAAAAACAAAATCCAGGATAAAAAATCCCCACAAAAATTTTATGCAGCTGCGGATACATTCAGAATCCGCGGCACGTGGTTTTATAATCAGATAGGTGACAATGATTCCGGCAATACCTGAAACACAGGCAGAAAGCAGGAATATTACCGGCATCAATGGGGTTGCCCAAAGAGAGTTGGCCTTAACACCGCCAAAGATAAATCCGACATAACCGTGGAGAATACAGGCCATGGGGATACCTATGGCAGCGAGAAAACCGATGACTTTATGGTCAAGAGCCAGGGCACGTGCACCGATATTATCACTGCCCATGGAGAGAACACCATAGACGTTCTTCATGAAACCACTGGCCTGATCTTTAAGTTTTACCAATGTTTCCCGGTAGATAAAAAGAATCTCAAGAATCAGGACAATCCCATAGGCTGTATAAATGTAACCAAAACCTGCCATGGCTGAAGATGGATTCGGGGTGAGAAACATATTCATGGCCCGTTCCGGATGCCCGAGATGATTGAGCAGGGGAAGCGTTGCGCAGGCCAGAAAGGCCAGTGCAAAGAGCAGGGAAAAGCGGGCAATTGGTTTAAGCGCCTGGATATGAAACACGTGATAAAGAGAACTCACAATAAAAGCACCGGCTACAATTCCCGTGATATACGGATAGAGAACAATCATCAAACTCCAATGGACATGAAAATCATTGGGAAACGCGTAACCGGCAACAGCAGTTGCTGTTTCTGCTACACCTTGCATTAGACCACCTCCCTTCTGAGACCGAGATAATGCAGTGAGGGTTTATTACCCATACCATGCTTAAGGACAGATATAATATGGGGCAGCCTCATTATCTTATAAATCTCTGATTTTTTGTCATTTAAGTCGCCGAACTTCCGGGCATGGGTCGGACAAACATTGACACAGGCCGGCAGCAACCCTTTACGTACTCGGTGATAGCACCAGGTACATTTGTCCGCTGTTTTAGTGACCGGATTAATAAACCTGACTGAATAGGGACATGCCTGGACACAGTAAGAACAGGCAACACAACGTTTATCATCGACAAGTACAAAACCATCCTCAGTTTGAAAAGTCGCTCCCACAGGACAGACCTGTACACAGGATGGTTTTTCACACATATTGCAAAGCTTGGGTACAAAAAAGGTGTCCCGCACCGGGTTGGGCACATCCTCCCTCGGTTCAGTGTAGCCGTCCAGACCGCCGTTTGGTGCGTCAACAAACACATTATCATGATCATCAATAATATAACGTTCCACCCAGGTACGATAGTTTCCCTCAGGTACCTTATATTCATTTTTATCAGCTACACAACAGGAGCCGCACCCTATACAGCGGGTTATATCAACTATAAAGGCAAATTTTTTCCTGGTAATAAAAATTCCTGTTTCATCCTGCATACCGGGGATCTGCTCGGGAAACTCCATGGCACCGGCTGGAATCACCATCAGTAGAGATCCGGCAATGGTGCCACCCAGAACATTTTTTATAAATGCTCGCCTGTCCTTTTGTATTTCCTCTCTTATTTCAGATAATTTTAGTTCATCCATGGAAACAATCCCTCCTTTTCCTTAATCAGTCCATGGGCTTTCTTAGCCTCGATAACCCATTTCATAGGAGCATGAACATGGTGGCACTGATTGCATATATGGGTGGTCTGGACTCTCTTCTCTTCAAGGTGCTGTGGCATGGCGATCATTTTAATTGACTCTTCAGGCCGGGCCCTGATGATCTTGTTGTGGCATCGCAGACACAGTGTTTTAATATCCTTCCCCCGCTTAACCGGCATATCGGCTATTTTCTTTTCATCAACTGCATGGTCGGCATTGGGACCATGGCAAAATTCACAGGAAACTGTTTTATGCACACCGCCAAGATGAATCTTTTTGATAAAGGGGTGACATTTTAAACACGATTCATTGGTCTGATTTCGAACGAGCCGGTTTATTTCATCTTCAACAGCACCTGTCCGATAATGGCCATATTCACCAAAATCACTGGGAATAAACAGGGCCTGGGCTGCAATTCCCCCTACTCCCAAAACTATCAGAACCAAAATGACTTTGATGAGATGAGCGTTGTATTTTGATTTATATTCTGGCTCCACCATTCCTCCTTATAGAGTAGGAAAATCATTGTTATCAATTGAAAATTGATATGGTTAAATTTTAATTTTACATATAACAAAGCTATAACAAAAAAGAGTGTAACTATGTTGTTAAAAATGTAACGATATTGTTACATTAGAGTGAGATGCAACATGTGTGGTTTGAAATCTGGGACAATAAAGCTCATGAATCATGAGCATAATAAATTGCCATTGGTGTTAATTATGTTGTCAACGATTTTCAGTATTGAATCTATATCCAATGCCGGGAATTGTGACAATATATTCAGGATGATCTGACTTTGCTTTAATTTTCTTTCTTAAACGCTGGATATGAACATCAAGAGCCCTGGAATTTGAATAAAGCTTCGAGTCCGGCCATATCTGCTTTTCTATAAATTTCCGGGTAAGTGCTTTGCCAGGATAGGTAACAAAAAGTTCCAGTAAACCAAATTCTGTTTTAGTTAATTTGATCGTGCTGCTGTTCATAAGAACCTGCCTGGTTCTAAAATTGATTTCAAGATCTCCAAACTGCTGTTTGCTTTGAACAATTGTTCTCTCTATTCTATTAAATATTGCTGTAATTCTGGCAGAGAGTTCCAGAAAATCAAATGGTTTTACAATATAATCATCAGCACCTGTTTTAAGACCTAAAACCTTGTCTGATAGGCCATCCCTGGCAGTGAGCATGATAATGGGAAAATTAAATTTATTCCGCAGAATTTTACAAACAGCAACGCCATCAAGGTCAGGAAGATTCAGATCAAGCAGTACAAGATCAGGGTTTTTCTTTTCAGCCATGGCAATACCACCCTGACCCGTAAAGGCAGATATAACATTATATCCATCTATCACCAGATTGCCCTGTATGGTCTGCACAATATCTTTGTCATCATCAACAAGTAAAATTGTTTTCTGATTAGAATTATTTGTCAAAAGTTCCCCCTGAATTTCTGCATCAAGGGTAATAGAATATAAAAGCTGGTGCCGGAACCCTGCCTGCTTTTAACTTTAATTTCACCTTCATGGGCATTAACTATAACCTTTGATATGGCAAGCCCCATACCGTTCCCCTTATTATGCTGATTCTTTTGGCCGGTATAAAATTTTTCAAAAATATTTTCAAACAACTCTTCATCAATTCCTGAGCCTTGATCTTTTACAAATATTTCAACCCAACCTTTGGTTTTTTCAAGGCCAATTTGAATAATGCTGCTGTCGGGCGAAAATTTAATGGCATTGTCCAGAATATTAACAAGCACCTGTTCCATACGCTCAAGATCAATCAAAGCATAAATATTGCCAGTGTTTACAAAATCAACACTGATATTTTTTTCCATTGCAATGGGACTCATTATTTCAATGACTTCTTTAACAAGGGTGGTTATGTTTTCCATGTTAAACTCCCACTCTATTTTTCCTGCTTCAAGTTTTGTAAAATCAAACAAATTATTAATAAGCCCTGTCAAGCGTGTAAGATTTTTTTCCACTATGGTAAGATATTGAAATGCACCCGGGTTTTGTATTGTTCTTTCAAGATAGGTTACTCCACCCCTTGCAGCAGTCAAAGGAGAGCGCAGTTCATGGGACATGTTGGCAAGAAAATCAGATTTTAGTTTATCAAGTTTTAAAAGCTCTATGTTTGCTTTTTCAAGATCCATTGTTGCCATTGATACTTTTTTTTCAAGTTGTTCGTGGCTCTTGCCAAGACTTGATGCCATAATATTAAAATTATGCCCAAGCACTTCAAGTTCATCATTTGTTTTAATTGCAACTCTTGCATCTGGATTACCAGAAGAAATCTGTCTGCTTTTATCTTCCAGCTCTTTTAACGGGTTTAAAACAACTTTGTTAATCATGAACATTAAAAACCCTATGATTAAAACAGTGATACATATGCCTGCACCGCCAAACATAAAAGCATTCTGCTTTAAGATTTTTCTTGTTTCCAGATAAGGCACAGTAACACGAAGACCACCTATGATACTTGACATGGTAATTTTTTCAGGTCCCTGGTTTTCACTATTATGACATTTAATGCATCCCCTGGTTCTATACAGGGGAACCATAAAATCACAGAAAAACTCTGTAAACCTGTAAACTTCTTTAATTTTTTCATGCTTAAAGCGCCTCAAAGCCTGTTCTTCAAAATCATCGGCCATGTTATCAATACTGATGGGATATAGACTTGAAAGCTTGACACTATATGATTTTTTTTCCATTGAATACTGGGAGAGTTTTTTTGTTACCATGGCAGGTGTAAACATCTGCAGTGCACCCATTGGGGTATTGAACCGGCATTGTATTATATCATCAATATTCCTTGCACCCAGGCTTTGGACAGGAACAAAAATTCCTCCGTCACAATCAGTTACCCACTGTCTTGTTAAAATAATAGTATCTGCAACAATTCTTGCTTTTTCAAGTGTCTGGGCCTTAGCCTGTTTTACAAGATTGGCCGCAATCCAGGTAAAGATTAATCCAAGAATCGGTGTTATTATTACGATAACTCCAATTATAAATTTTTTGTTCAAAGAATGCTTCATTGTATTTCTTGAAATAGCCATAAAAAGTTTTTACGTCAAGTCAAGGATAAAGTCTGTCAGTAAAGAGCAATCACATCGTTTAAAATTATTGATCTGCTTTGCCTTTGCTGCTGCCATCTCTTCCGGGTCAAGATGACCATCTGAAACAAAAGCCTTTACCTGTTCAACAAATGAAAATAGTGGTTTTTTTTTAATATGGCTCTGCCAAATTTCAATTTTATCATAGGGACCGCTGATCCATCCTTCAATGAGCACGATATCAACATTGGAGTAATATTGTCTAAGAAATTTTTCAGGTGTTAATTTTTCTGAGGCAGGCAGATAAATGGCTGCCATACTCTGGGTCATCATGGAAGCCGGCACAGCACCAGCTTTTCTATGCTGGAAAGAGTCTTTTCCAGGCTTGTCAAGTTCATGGACATGGGCGCTGTGTTTTAGAGAGCCAACTTTTATATCTCTATTGACCATCTCTTCAATCAATTCAACAATAAGTGTGGTTTTACCGCAGCCTGCATGACCTATTATATGGATTGGTTTCATGTATCTTTCCTAAAATATATCTTTAAATATGTTATCATCAGCTTTAATACAATCCTTTGTTAACTGCCTATATTTTTCTAGCAATGTTCTGCCTTCTTCAGTTAATCTTGTACCCTCTTTTCTATCAGCATGGACAACAGGGCTTTTAAAATTATCCTGGGTGGATTTGATTTTGCTCCAGACAGATTTATAGGACATTTTCATATCTTTTGATGTCTGGTTGATTGAACCTGTCTGATCTATGGATTCTAGGATTTCCATCCTTCCTTTTCCCATGATGATGCCTCCATCATCATTGACTAGCCAATGACTTGATTTAAGTTTCATTAAGAGACCTCCTTCTTAAGAGTTCAATTATTCTTTTTATAACTGAATTGTTTGTACAATAATTTTAATTTTAAATACAAGCTTTTTCATAGGTTTTCATGTTGCATGAAGATTCCAATTCTTCAACAAAATTAAGACAAAATTCACTTTGAGCTTGGTCTCGAGAGTTAAAAAGAACTCTTTTTGATGTTTTTATCAAACTGTTTTGCCATTTATTTAAAATAGTTATTAATTTGAACGCTAAATAATATAAATTTTACTAAATTTCTTTTGCGCTACATACTATTTAGTGGTATGCATTAGGTACTGTTCTGCGGCAGTAAGTATAATATTTGCAAGAGAAAGCAAGTTTAAATTGCAAAAAAGATATGATCAATAGTTTATAAAGGAGTACTAATGCCCATTTTCAGTTTCATAGCCTATCCTGAAAATAGTATGAAAGATCAGTTGATAAAAGATTTATCTCTTATACAATATTGTGAGGTGAAACCATCTGATAACAAAGACGTATTGATTCTTCTAACTGATACTCCTGATGAAGAAACCAATAAGAATTTGATAAATAAAATTAAAGACTTACCATCATTACAGTCATTGAGCATGACCTTTGGACATACAGATTGATCAAAATATATATTTTATATAAATTAATTAAATTTTAAAATTTTTTTTATGCTTTGCTGCAGGCCAATTCTGGAAAAAGCCCAGATCTGACAGTGGCAGTTATTAACAAAAGGAGCTATATATGACTATTACCAGAAGAGATTTTATCAGGTCCATGGCTTTAAAGAGCGCAGCAGTGGCAGCGGCAACCATGTTCCCTGGAATCAGTTTCGCAGGCTGGAAACCAACTGATCTTCCTGCCGGTTCCATTCAATGGAATAAAACGCCGTGTCGTTTCTGCGGAACCGGATGCGGACTTCTTGTGGGTGTATCAGGGGATAGAGCTGTTGCTGTGAAAGGTGATCCCAAGTGTTCTGTCAACAAAGGTCTGTGCTGTGTGAAAGGATATCATTCTGTACAAATTCTATATGGAAAAGACAGATTTAAAACCGCCTATGTCAAAAAAAATGGTAAAATGGTTCCAACTCCCATTGAGGATGCATTAGATCTTGTGGCACAAAAAATGAAAGAATTCATAAAAGAAAAAGGCAAAGATGCAGTTGCCATGTACGGATCAGGTCAATGGTCGATTCCAGATGGTTATGTTTCTTCTAAACTTTTCAAGGGGTGTATAGGAACTAATAATTTGGAAGCCAATGCAAGGCTCTGCATGGCAAGTGCAGTTACAGGATGTCTCACCACTTTTGGTCTTGATGAACCCATGGGATGTTATGAAGATATTGACAACGCAGATGTTTTTGTCACATGGGGAAACAATATGGCGGAGATGCATCCTGTCCTGTTTTCCAGAATGCTTGCCAACAGAAAATCAAAAACCCATGTTAAAATCATTGATTTGACAACACGTTCAACCCGCTCCAGCCAGGCAGCTGATATATCCTTTATCTTCAACCCCCAGTCTGATCTTGCCCTTGCCAATGCCATATGCTACGAAATTATCAACAATGGGTGGGTAAATGAAGATTTTGTCTCTAAACATGTATCCTTTCATAAAGGGAAAACCAATATTGGATATGGAATCCAGGATCATTTTAAATTTAAAGATAAGGCAGAAACTGTAGATTTTGAAGCCTTAAAAACCTTTCTTGAAGATTATACACCCGAACTTGCAGAAAAAATATCCGGTGTATCAGCTAAAAACATTAAATATCTTGCTGCTCTTTATGGTGATCCTGAAAAAAAAGTGACCTCTTTCTGGACCATGGGGATGAATCAGCATACCAGAGGCACCTGGATCAATAATCTGGTTTATAATATTCATCTTCTAACAGGTAAGATCTCAACCCCTGGCAACAGCCCGTTTTCTTTGACAGGTCAGCCAAGTGCCTGCGGTACGGTAAGAGAAGTCGGCACCTTGACCCATAAGCTTCCCCATGGAGTTGTAATGAAAGAAGGTGCAAGAAAAATGGCTGCTAAAATCTGGGGAGTTCCGGAAACCAATATTGATCCTAAACCTACCTATCATACCGTTGAGATGTTCAGAGCTCTTGATCGGGGAGATCTCACTTTTATGTGGATTCAGGTTACCAACCCAATGGTGACAATGCCCAAATTGAAGCGCTATCGTGACGGTGCAAAAAAAGACGGACGCTTCATTGTTGTATCAGAAATTTATCCAACCCCCACATCAGATGTTGCAGATGTGATTTTACCATCTGCCCTCTGGGTGGAGAGAGAAGGCTTTTTCGGCAATTCTGAAAGACGTACCCAACATAATGCACAATTGGTTCCAAGGCCGGGGGAGACAATGTGTAATACCTGGCAGATCATACAGGTGGCAAGACGTCTTGGTTTTGAAAAACAGTTTCCATGGAGTCAGGAAACCTATATTGAGGACATCTGGAATGAGTATATCCAGTTTCATGATACTCCAAAACATCGTATGGCTCCATATAAGGAGTTGACACAACGTTCCGGGATTCAGTGGCCATATGTGGAAGGAAAAGAGACACGCTGGCGGTATAACGGCAAGTATGATCCGGCCTGTCGGGATGATACCTTTGATTTTTACGGCAAACCAGACCATAGAGCATGGATCTGGCTGCGCCCCTATGAGCCGGCAGCTGAATCCCCGGACAGAGAATATCCATTCTGGCTTAATACGGGCAGAGTGCTGGAACACTGGCATACAGGCTCCATGACCAGAAGAATTCCCATCCTTCACAAGGCAGTTCCAGAATCTTATGTAGAAATTAACCCAAAAGATGCCATGTCCCTTGGAGTTGTTGAAGGCAGCAAGGTTAAAATATCTTCAAGAAGAGGTTCTCTGATAATGAAAGCCAGTATTAACGGCCGCGGAAATCCACCAATGGGAATGGTGTTTGTTCCATTCTTTGATGAAAGTCTGCTGATAAATGAGGTGACTTTGGATGCTTTTTGTCCCATATCCAAACAGCCGGATTATAAAAAATGTGCAGTAAAACTGGAGAAAGTCTGATGGAAAGGCCAGAAAATAATGCAGATCATAAATTAGATTCTCAACCAAACAATAAATCAGAGAAAAAATTGGGGAAAATACTTCTCTTTTTTGTAGTAATTGGTGTCATTGCTTTGCCGATTATTATTTTTCAGGCTTTTTCCGTAAAAACAGGAGAGGTCATGGCAAAGATGAATACTGATCCGGTTTCTGATTTTGACCACAATGCAAAACAGCTTTTTAAAGTGTATGACAGGACAACATCCGCCTATATGGAGGGTGCTTCTACATCACGCACCCTCGATTATTATTATTCCCTGCGTCAGTATCCAGGCTCTCCACCTTTTTTGCCCCATGATCTTGTGGATGAAAAAGGTGTTGAACTTGTATGCCTCTCCTGCCATGAGCGAGGTGGATTTGCACGCACCATGAACAAATTCACTCCTGTAACACCACATCCCCAGTATACATATTGCGGACAGTGCCATTTAAAGGAAGTTACAAAGACACTTTTTAAAGTTAATGAGTGGGTCAGTGTTCAGACGCCAATACTGGGAAGATCGGCTCTGGCAGGATCACCCCCCCCCATTGCACATCAGCTTCAGATGAGAGAAAATTGTATTGCATGCCATGTGGGACCCGGTACTGTGGTCCCCATCAGGGTGGAACATCCCATGAGAGGTAACTGCAGACAGTGTCATGTCCCTGAACAGGTAAAAGAGCTGTTTACCAGAAATCCAAAATGATCAATACCAAAATTTCGAATAACAGAAGAGGTGGTATGAAAAATCCAATAATTAAAAAATATCTTTTTTATATTATGCTGTTTTGTATTCTTCCGGGGATTTTTGTTCTTTTTTCAACAGTGGTTCTCTGGTCAAGCGAGCAGGGTGTAGCATCAAGAGTTAAAAAAATTACAACCAAAATTGAAAAAACCACACAGGTTGAAACAAGCATACCCCTGCCGAAAAATAGTGTTAAGGTGATGGTGGAATACCAGGGCGGAACATTTTTTACTGAGGCAAGAAAGATTGAAATAAAACGTTTTAAATGCAGTTCATGCCACAATAATCAAAAAGTCCTCATAAAGAATGCTGCTGATATATCCCATGCCGATATCAGAATAGTTCACGGAGACAAGGATAATCTTTTAACCTGCAACACATGTCACAACCCGGATGACAGGGATTTTCTCATATCAAGCAAAGCATATAAAATAGATATGGATCATGCCTATGATATGTGCGGCCAGTGTCACTTCAGGCAGAAGAAGGACTGGATCGGAGGGGCCCATGGCAAGCGTGTTACTTATTGGGCAGGCGAAAGAGTGGTAAAAAATTGCACATCCTGCCATGATCCGCATTCTCCAAAATTTGAAAAAAAATGGCCTGAAACATATTCTGTTCCGCTAAAATAGATAGGATAATCTTATGGATTCTGATAAAAAAAAAATTAACCGCAGAACCTTTCTCAAAGGAGCAGCATCAGTGGCCATTGCCGGTAGTGCCACAGCAACGATCGGCTGCAAAGGCAAAGGACTTTTAAATAGTAGTGAAGCCTTTGCACTGGAGTTCCAGGAATACTTTAAAAAGCATTACCGTCTGATGACAAAAAGTGAGAGGACCAAGACCGTTACCCGACTTGAAAAGCTTGCAAAGCTCAAACAAGATTCCATTATAAATATTGAGACAACAGAACCTGGACAAAATGTATTATACGGATATGCATTCAATGTAACCCGATGTGAAGGATTCATGGAGTGTGTACAGGCCTGTGTTAAAGAGAACAACCTGGATCGCAGATCCAATACCCAGTATATCAGAATCTTTGAAATGGAGAATGGTCAGATGTCTCCGGATCAGGGAGATGGTAAGTATTTTCACATGGTACCAAATGAAGGACATTTTTATATGGGAGTGCAGTGTTTTCAATGCGACAACCCGCCCTGCGTCAAGGCATGCCCGACCAAAGCCACCTGGCAGGAGCCCGATGGCATTGTTGTGATTGATTATGACTGGTGCATTGGGTGCAGGTACTGCATGGCAGCCTGTCCATACTGGGGACGAAGGTTTAACTGGAACCAGCCCGAGGTGCCGAAAGAAGAACTCAATAAGAAGCAGCACTATCTAAGCAACCGCAAACGGGTTAGAGGCATGATGGAAAAATGCACCTTCTGTATCCAGAGAAGTCGAAAAGGAAAGCTAACTGCCTGTGCTGAAGCCTGTCCAACCGGTGCCAGAGTGTTTGGCAATCTTTTGGATCCGGATAGTGAAATCAGGTTTGTGCTGGAAAACAAAAAAGTTTACAGGCTTAAAGAAGATCTTGGTACAGATCCCAAGTTCTGGTATTTTATTGATTAATCAAGCCTTAAGGATAAGAATATGAATACAAAGCAGTCTCAAAAAGGATTTTTTACTTTTGCCAGGAAAGCAGTTGCATGGAACCTGTCAGGTTCAATAGGGTATCAGCTGTTTCTTGGCATCCTGATGTTCTTTATGTTTGTAGGCGTTTATGGCTATATTATACAATTTAAAACAGGACTTGCTGCAACCAATATGTCTAATATAGTTTCCTGGGGGTTTTATATCTCCAATTTCACATTTCTGGTGGGCGTGGCCGCTGCTGCAATAATGCTTATTCTGCCAGCCTATATTTTCAATGATAAAGATCTTCATAAAGTAGTCATAATCGGTGAAGGTGTAGCTGTAGGTGCCATTGTCATGTGCTTGCTCTTTGTATTTGTTGATCTTGGAAGACCATTACAATTCTGGCACCTTATCCCTGTTATCGGCCAGCTTAATTTCCCAAATTCCATACTGGCCTGGGATATAATTGTACTAAACGGTTATCTGGCACTTAATGCGTTAGTACCGGCATATATATTGTATTGCCACTTCAATTTTAAAGAGCCAAAAGGAAAATACTACAAACCCTTTGTATTTCTTTCCATTGGCTGGGCTGTGGCTATTCACATGGTTACTGCATTCCTTTACCAGGGGCTTCCTGCAAGACCCTTCTGGAACAATCCACTCTTAGGACCTAGATTCCTGGCATCTGCTTTTGCTGCAGGACCTGCTCTTATTTCCCTGGTACTCCATATTATAAACTCAGCCACAGATTATAAGATTGATAATAAAATATTTAATAAACTGAGAATTATCATTGTATCAGCAGCTATCATTAACCTTATCATGCTGTTTTCAGAAATTTTTAAGGAATTTTACTTCCCTACCCACCACAGTCAATCTGCAATATATCTTTTTTTCGGGCTTGAGGGCCACAATTCACTTGTACCCTGGATCTGGACAGCTATTTCTCTAAATGTCATCGGCACATTTATTCTTGCTATAAATCCATTTAAAAAGACACCGATATTTTTGTTACCTGCTCTGGTTCTTTTAATTACAGGTATCTGGATAGAAAAAGGTATTGGATTGATTGTGCCGGGCCTCGTCCCCTCACCCATGGGAGAAATAATAGACTATGCTCCCAGTAATATTGAGCTGATGATCACCTGTGGTGTTATCAGTGTGGGCATCTTTATGGTGACGATGCTGATTAAACCCGCCTTGATTATTGAAAAAAAATATGAAGAGAGACATTTAAAGAGTTGATGTAGAGTCAAATTGTGCTTATAAATTATTCAACTGGCCCTATCCGGGCAGGGTCACAAAATTATTAAAATAAAAGAGAGCTAATGCTGGTAGTACAGAAATGATTTGATTTTTTTTGCCTTACGTTATGTTAATTTTAACATAAGGTCAGATATAATAAAAGTATGAACAACTGAACAAACTATGATGGAAAATTTTGATACTCTTTTAAAAGGATCTGCAAAAGCTCATGGGCACCTGTGCCCGGGGCAGGTTATTGGCGTACGCATGGCAATACTTGGCTGCAAACTTATTGGGCTTGATGA
>JAQIBP010000148.1 GCA_027858995.1 Deltaproteobacteria bacterium
ATATAGTTCATTTTCTTAATTGTAGATTATTGTATAAAATTTTGTGTTTTATTGGCCTTATTTTAGAATAATTTTTTAAAAACAGTAATATCTAAAAAGGAATCTCAAAAAAAGACTCTTTTAAATATGAGTCAATTATACCTTCTAATTGGCCAAGGCTGTCAGAATAAAAATGGTCGCAGTTTTTTATTGTTTTGTACTGTACTTTTAGACCCCATTTTGCAATATGCTCCTGGATAAGATTTGATGGAGCAATCTCATCATTATCTCCTGAAATAATAAGACCTGTATGGGGCATTTTTTCAATATCATCAAAACTCATAAATCCAACAGGCGGGGATATCATGATATGATCATCAATTTTACAGCCTCCTGCAACAAGTTTGGCATTGATTCTTGCACCAAAGGAATATCCAGCAAGTAGGATTCTCTCAAAGCCTTTTTTTTTCTCTAAAAATGACAAAGCCGCCAGAACATCATCCTGTTCGCCGTTTCCGTCATCAAACATGCCTGTGCTGTTACAGGTTCCCCGAAAATTAAATTTCAAGGTTGTAAATCCTCTGTTAAAAAATGCCTTTTCAATACTCATCACTACAGAGTTGTCCATGTTCCCGCCGTAAAGGGGATGGGGGTGAGTTATTATAACAGCTTTTTGTAAAGAATTTTCATTTAAAACTGCTTCAAGTTTAATCTCTTTACAATCAATTGTAATTTTTGAGTCCATTGTATCAATCCTGTCTTTATAAAAGTTGTAAAAATAATTACCATTTTACTTTCTTGTAACTCAATTCTCACATCTTTAATGTTTTGTCAAAGTTCTGGTTTTCAAAAATTGAAAGTTTTAATCTCCCTGATTCAATATTAAACATTAAAAAATATGTCAGCATCCTTAAACTTGACACAGTGGGACGATTTCAATTATAATCACAAATAATCATACCACTCAGGAGAACAATATGAAGTTAAAATATGTGTTGATTGTAACTGTTTTTTATATATTATCTGTAGCATCAGTATCTGCAGAATATTATCAGTGGATTGATCAAGATGGTATTAAACATTATACAGACGATGTTTCAGAAATCCCTGAAGGTCAGCGGCCAGGATTAAATATTTATAAAAGTATTAAAACTCCAGATAAAAAAAAGCCTGATAAAAATAAACCTGATAAAAAGAAAAACCTTATCACTCATGAATCTCTTGTTATAAAAAAAGATGCGCTTGATATTGAATATGATAACTTAGTTAAAAAAAAAGAGGCTCTGAAAGAGCAAAAAAAGAGTCTTGGTGAAACAAAGTACAATAAACTTGCAACTGAGTTAAATAT
Source organism: Deltaproteobacteria bacterium (assembly GCA_027858995.1). GTDB lineage: Bacteria > Desulfobacterota > Desulfobacteria > Desulfobacterales > Desulfobacteraceae > Desulfobacula. The sequence goes on from JAQIBP010000148.1 coordinate 1,328, forward strand.
TGCAATACAAGAATACCAGGAAAAAACAGACGAGTATGAAATACTTGTTGAAAAATATAATAAACAGATTCAACCGTCAGAAAAAAATGATTTGGGCGGTTACTATTTATTTACCAGCGTTTTTCAATGAAGCTTTAATAAAATCCCTGAACAAAGGATGGGGAGTTCCCGGCTTTGACTTGAATTCCGGATGGAACTGGCAGCCAAGATACCATGGGTGATCCTTAAATTCTATAATTTCAACAAGTTCGTGATCCGGGGAAGTTCCACTTATAATAAGCCCTGCTTCCACTAATTTGTCTTTATAATCATTATTGAATTCAAACCTGTGTCTGTGACGCTCTGATATCTCTTCCTGCTTATAAGCTTTCATGGCAAAAGTATCAGGAACCAGTTTGCAGGGGTATGCACCAAGACGCATGGTCCCGCCTTTATCAGAATCTTCATCGCGTTTTTCAACTTTCTTGGTCTGCTCGTCATACCACTCTTTCATGAGATAAATTACAGGATATGGCGTATATGGATCAAACTCCTGACCATGTGCATCTTCAAAACTAAGCAGGTTTCTTGCAATCTCAATGACTGCCATATGCATGCCAAGACAGATTCCAAAATAGGGAACCTTTTTCTCTCTTGCATATTTTGCAGCAATAATCTTTCCTTCAATACCCCTTGATCCAAATCCTCCGGGGACGAGAATCCCATCGCTTTTCGAAAGTAATTCTTCTGCATTATCTTCTGTCAGGGTAGTTGAATCGATATATTGAAGGTTAACCCTGGCATCATTGGCGATCCCGCCATGGGTCAAAGCTTCATTCAAGCTTTTGTAACTTTCCGTTAAATCTACATATTTGCCCACAATGGCTATATTGACTGATAGTCTTGGGTTCTTAAGCTTTTCAACCATCTCCTCCCATGCATCTAACTTTGGAGCCCTTGCCCAGATATTTAGTTTTTTCAGTATGTTATCACCAAGACCCTCTTTATTATAAACAAGAGGAACTTCATAGATACAATCCACATCTTTAGCAGTAAAGACATCATCTTTGCCCACATTACAAAAAAGAGCAATCTTTGCTTTAATATCATCGTCAAGATAACTTTCAGTTCTGCAAAGAAGGATATCCGGCTGAATACCAATACTTCGAAGTTCTTTCACACTGTGCTGGGTGGGCTTTGTTTTCACTTCACAGGCGGTTTTTATATATGGAACAAGGGTCAGGTGAATATAAATAACATTGGAAGCGCCTGCATCAGTCTTAAACTGCCGGATAGCTTCGAGAAAAGGCAGGGATTCAATATCACCAATGGTTCCACCGATTTCAACAATGACAACATCAACATCGTGAGAGACAAGAAAGATGCTTTGTTTGATTTCATCGGTAATATGGGGAATAACCTGGACAGTACCGCCAAGATATTCACCCTTGCGCTCTTTGGTAATAACCTGATCATAAATTTTACCAGTGGTAAAATTACTGTTTTTGCCAAGTTTTGCATGGGTGAATCTTTCATAATGGCCCAAGTCAAGATCTGTCTCTGCACCGTCATCTGTTACAAATACTTCACCATGCTGAAACGGATTCATGGTTCCTGGATCAACATTGATATAGGGGTCAAGTTTTTGTATGGTAACTTTCAGTCCGCGGCTTTCAAGAAGCATGCCTATGGCAGCAGATGCAAGCCCTTTGCCGAGAGATGAAAGCACACCTCCGGTAACAAAAATATACTTGGTGTTTTTAGCCATTATTCCTCTCTTGTTTAAAGTTATTTATCGGTGTATTGTATCTTTTACATGATTGTCAAGTTCATTAACAGGTTTTTTTTGGGGGTACAAGCTTCCAATATGGTCAATATTGAATAAAGCTGGAGAAAAATCTGATCGTAAATCAAAAGTTTTTACATCTATCATGGCAAAGAATTTATCATTAAAAAAAATATAAATTTGCATCGGGTACATGGTTTTGCTGATTTTTTGCCAGTTATGATATAAAACTTCAACCCTTTGGCTGTTTTTTTCAATCACATATTTCACAGGTAAAAATGTCTCTTTTTCTATCCAGAGCCCTGGAAAATTTTTACCTTTTTCCTGTGACCTGCCAATGACATAGCAAATTTTATTATCATATCTTTGAAAAGATACTTTGGAAGTATCTATGCCTGAAAGAGCAAGTTGAGTTAAAAGAGTTTCATAGTCCCTGTAAAGAAGAATGTCAGTATATTGCTCAACCAGAGGTTTATCACGGGAGACAACTGCCCCATCTGAGATTTTGATATACTCAAAATCGGATTCAACATAAAAATTTGTTGTGGCTTCTGAAAGAATTTGTGATCTCAGCTGGTTGGGGTATAAGTAGATCAGTTTTTCCTCCAACTCAACATAAATATTTTCACTATTTTCATAATTAAAGAACTTTCTAATCTGAAAAGCTTCAATACCCACAGGCTGTTTAATCTTTTGCATAACAAGATGCAAAAGATGCGGTGCCTGGGGTACAAATGCTGAGCTCGTTCCTGCAAGCAGGAAGGAAAAAAGCAAAAAAAAGAGTATTAAAAATTTTTTTTTCATAACCTAAAGGTCACACGTAATATAAAAAAATCAATCAAACAAAAAGATCTTGTGGAAAACAGGCAGACTCCCCAAGTCTTTCTTCAATCCTCATTAATTGATTATATTTGGCAACTCTGTCGCTCCTTGACATGGATCCGGTTTTAATCTGTCCAGCATTCACGCCCACGGCAAGATCAGCTATAAAAGAGTCTTCTGTTTCACCGGATCGATGGGAGATAATAGTAGTATAGCCGGATTCTTTTGCCATTTGAATGGTATCTAAAGTTTCTGTGACAGTTCCTATCTGGTTGAGTTTTATCAAAATAGAGTTGCCAATGCTCTCTCTTATGCCTTTTTGAAAAATATCAGGATTTGTCACAAAAATATCATCACCAACAATCTGTATGGAATTTCCAAGCTGCTGGGTCATGATCTCCCAGGAATCCCAATCATCTTCGGCAAGACCGTCTTCAATGGAATACAGTGGATATTTTTCAACTAATTTTTCATAATAGTCAATCAGGTCTTTGGCTGAAAGCTCCCGGTTTTCTGAAGCAAAAATATATTTGCCATCTTTATAAAACTCTGAAGCTGCAGCATCAAGAGTTATGCCAATATCTTTTCCAGGCCTGTACCCGGCAGCTTCAATGGCATTTATTATATATTCAAGTGCATCTTCATTGGATTTAAGATTTGGTGCAAAACCGCCTTCATCTCCCACAGCTGTGGACAATCCTTCACCTTTTAATATTTTTGCAAGATTATGAAAGGTCTCGGCTCCCATTTGAACAGCCTGTGCAATGGAGTCAGCACCAAAAGGAAGAATCATGAATTCCTGTATGTCAAGATTGTTAGCAGCATGGGCGCCACCATTAATAATATTCATCATGGGCACAGGCAGTACTCTTGCATTAATGCCGCCAAAATGCTGATACAGTGGAATTTCACAAGCATTTGCAGCAGCCCTTGCCGCAGCCATGGAAACGCCAAGAATAGCATTAGCCCCAAGCCTTGACTTATTATCCGTACCGTCTATATCCTGCATTGTTCTATCAAGGCCTGCCTGATCCATTGCATCATATCCTATAATTTCAGGAGCTATCACTTCATTAACATTAACAACAGCATTTAAAACACCCTTACCCATAAAGCGGGTTTCCTGGTTATCCCTAAGTTCCAAAGCTTCCTTTGTGCCGGTTGAAGCCCCGGATGGGACTGCTGCTCTACCTTTTGCTCCACAGGCAAGAACCACATCAACTTCAATGGTTGGATTTCCGCGAGAATCTAGTATTTCTCTTGCCATGACATCTATTAATTCAGTCATATTACCCCCCCCTCCCAAATATACTTTTTATTAAAATTCATAAATAGCAATATCCTATTCCACATTCAAGGGATATTGTAAAATTCTCTGGATATTTGTTATAAGTTTTTTTGCTTTGACCCGTTCCAGGAGGTTGTGACGTTATATCAAATATCCAGTAAAATTCTTCCAATTTCCTTTAGTAAAAAATATATTTACTGGCAGCTTGTAAACTCACTGGATTCTGGGTATAAATAGATCAGAAAATATACAAACCCGGGAAATATTATATAATGAATCAAATTTACACTTTAACAATGATCATATCAATTACCTCTTTTGCATTGGCTTCGACCATGACTCCCGGACCAAACAACATCATGCTTTTATCATCCGGGCTAACCTTTGGGTATAAACGTACCATTCCCCATGCTTTGGGAATTAATTTTGGTTTTCCTGTAATGGTGATCTGTGTTGGGTTGGGTGTAGGGAAATTGTTTGAAGTGTTCCCTTTTGTTTATACTGCCTTAAAAGTTGTTGGAATCAGTTATCTGTTTTGGATGGCGTGGCATATTGCCAATACCAAAGGATCTCCAGCCACGCAAAATAAAAATGATAAACCATTTACCTTTTTCCAGGCTGCACTGTTTCAGTGGATAAATCCTAAAGCATGGGTGGTGGCGATCACATCAACTGCAGCTTTTATCACCGATCATGAAATCGCTTTTATTCAGGTGATGATCATTTCATGTATCTATTTTTTTTGCGGTATTCTTTCAACTAATTCGTGGTCATTGGGTGGCGTGATGTTAAAACAATTCATCCAAAATGAGCGTCTAATTAAACTTTTTAATATCACAATGGCAATTTTGATTGTGGGATCAATTCTTCCTTTTGTTTTTGAACAGTAATGTCTTGACAAACAAATTTTGCTTTTATACTTAAAAAATGCAGCATGAATATTATGCAGGGTTGTAAAAATATAACGGTGAAGTGATTATTAATGAAAAGAGACCTTGGAATATTTTTTTAATTCTAAAGTTTCAAAAAAGGAGTTGTAAATGAACATACTATTTTTTGGACCAAACGGGAGCGGCAAGGGAACCCAGGGATCAATCGTGAAAGATAAATATAATATTGCGCACATTGAATCAGGCGCTATTTTTCGTGAAAATATCAAGGGTGGAACAGAGCTTGGTAAAAAAGCAAAAGAATTTATTGACAAAGGCGATCTGGTTCCCGATGGAATCACTATTCCCATGGTGCTTGACAGAATAAAGCAGGATGACTGCAAAAACGGATGGCTTCTTGACGGATTCCCAAGAAATAAAGTCCAGGCGGAAAAACTTCATGCATCTTTGGAAGAAGAGGGTATTAAACTTGATGTTGTCATTGAAATGCTTCTTGACAGAAAGATTGCAAAAAACAGAATCATGGGGCGCCGTCTTTGTGCTGTAGATAATAATCATCCCAATAATATTTTTATTGATGCCATCAAACCTGATGGAGATAAATGCCGGGTTTGTGGTGGTGAATTAAGTGCAAGGGATGACGATCAGGACGAAACAGCCATTGATAAACGTCACTCCATCTACTATGACACTGAAACCGGAACTCTTGCCTCTTCATATTATTTTAAAGATCTGGCAGCAAAAGATGATTCCATAAAATATTTCACACTTGCAGGTGAAAAGGATCTTAAATCTGTAACAGAGGAATTGATCTCCAAACTTTAAAAATATTAAAGCGACTGCATGTAAACCTAAGCATCTGTTTCGGCAGGGGTGGAGAGGTAATATCATTGATTTCACGTCTCTACCCCTGTCTCTGCGTCAAACCCATCTCAAGATACTTTTTATATTAAAATGTTGATTTACAGGATAACCGGAACCGTTCAATTACTTGTTGTCCCAATAAAATAGGGATTCGGCAAAGAGGGGTGTATCAATGGAAATTGGAAAAGAGATCATCGGTATCGCTATAGAAAACGGAGCAACTGTTGCCGGAATTGCAAGCATGGAAGATCTTAAATCATCCTCCTCGCATTTAATATACACGGAAATGGGTGATTATAAAGGAATCGGTACTGTCAGACATGATGATCCTCTTATGAACAAACAATTGTTCAATTGGCCGGATTCCGTAAGATCTGTACTTGTTATCGGCCTTTCACACCCTGAAGATATGCCAGAGATTGATTGGTGGGACGGAAGGGGAACCCCCGGAAACCGACAGTTAATTGATATCGTAAAAAAGACCCGGCAGCAGATCGAAAACAATCTAAAAGTGAATACCCATGAACTTCATTATTATGTTGAAAAGGGAGGCGTTTTTCTTAAAGATGCTGCAGTATTGGCAGGATTGGGTTGTATTGGGAAGAACAATATGCTGGTGACTCCGTCATATGGACCACGAATTCGATTAAGGGCTCTGTTTCTCGATGTTGAAATAGACCCAACAGGACCTGTTGCCTTTGATCCTTGTGCAGACTGTAAAAAGTATTGCAGAAGGGTCTGCCCTGAAAATGCCATGAACACTAAAGTGCCATTATTTGAATTAATCAACAATTCTTTTAATAAGCCTGCAAGGGATGGCGCTTACAATAGGAACATCTGCAATATCAGAATGGAAAAGGATGTTGCTGAAAGCAGAAAAAGAAGTGGTGATAAACAATCTTCAATAAAATACTGTAGAAAGTGCGAGTTTGTTTGTCCTGTAGGAAAAAAGAAAGAGACCTAAAATCTATATAGCACCAGACAAGGAGGTAAATGGGGGCCTACGGCTACCCTTTGGGAAAAAAAATCAAACTTAACGTTAAGTGGAGTCAAGAATAATTATCCATCTTTAATTTTTATAAGGATAAATTATATTGGTTTTATATGGCAGAATAATATTTCTCCAGCATCCCAGATTAAAAAAGCACCAAGTAACATCCTTTAAAAACCCATGATTAATTTCAAGGTAAACAAATCCAGGCAATTCCTTGACAACAACAATAATAAAAGTAAATATTTCACAGAATTTAAATTCAGCTATTGAATACCTGCAAAAAAAGGATTTTAACAATGATTAATGTGATTGCTTCAATACACGTCAAGGAAAGTAAATTAGAAGAATTTATTGAAATTTTTAAATCCAATATACCAGCTGTTCTTACAGAAGAGGGTTGCATAGAGTATATGCCTACAGTTGATGTGCCTACAGGATTACCACCGCAGGAATTAAACAGTAATGTTGTAACAATAATTGAAAAATGGGACTCCCTGGATGATTTAAAGGCACATTTGTCTGCACCACATATGCTTGAATATAGAGAAAAGACCAAAGGCCTTGTTGAAGAAATGTCCGTGAAAGTATTGAAAGAAGTATAATTATTCAAGGAGCACTACACATTGAGCTGTACAAAAACAACAATTGCAGAAAAAATTTCAGAAAAAAACAATTTATCACCCTCACAAGCAAAAGACATATTAGAAGCTCTTCTTGAAACAATGAAATCCACCCTGGAATCCGGAGAAGATGTAATGATCTCAGGGTTTGGAAAATTTCAGGTCAATGAAAAAGCTCCAAGGAAAGGAAGGAATCCTGCGACCGGTGGAACAATGATGCTTGATAAAAGAAGAGTTGTGATTTTTACCGGAACGGGTATCTACTTTACAGTTTCACTGTAACCCCATGCCGGAATATGGAAAATTTCATAAACACATAGAGAGGGAATAATTTTTACATGTTTAACCTTGGTAAAAATTATTTTCCCCTTGCTTTTAAAAGTCATTTTTGGTACAAAGTTCGGTTATAAATATTTATTATTTAAATACACAATGAAAGGGGCGATGTTTTTTGAAGGAAATTACAGTTACAGTTATTGATAACGATGTTGAAAGAGCTTTAAGGATTTTAAAGAAAAAAATCCAGAATGACGGACTCTTCAAGCGGCTTAAAGTGAAAAAGCATTTTGAGAAACCGTGTCAGTACAGACGGCGTAAGATGCGAGAAGCAATGAGAAGGCAGAGGATGGCATCTTCTCGATCACGAAGAACACCCAGATAAAGATCCATTTTTATGGTCTATTACCCCGGTATGATCTATTCTTAGGAATTATACCGGGGTTTTTTATTTGCGATTTGATAATAGAAAACTAGCAATATTGATCTGCCCGTTAGAAGATAGCCTGAGTTTTAAAAATGAGTGCGCCAGGCAAAGCTGGTAATTTCTTGTCGGTTAGAGTCCGACATAGTCAAAGGTTAGCCACCGGGCTATCACCAAAGGTGCATTTGTGGAGGTAACAAAGCAAATGAA
>JAQIBP010000038.1 GCA_027858995.1 Deltaproteobacteria bacterium
CATTTCATTGATGGTTGATGCAAGTTACCCTTTAAGCCGCTTATTTTCAGGATCATAATACGATATTGGAACGACCTGGGCAGGACAGCGCTTGCCGAGAATGGAAATTTCGACTCTGGTTCCTGGTTTTGCAAGTTCTGATTTTACATATGCCATTGCAAGGCTTTTTTCCACAGCATGGCCATACCCTCCACTGGTTACTCTGCCGACAATTTCATCTTCCATATATACAGGTTCGTCACCAATTGTGTCTGCATCATCAGTTTCTACTGTCATAAGAACGAGTGTCTCAGCAAGACCCTCTTTTTTTTGTTGAATCAAAGCCTGCCGTCCCAAAAAGTTTCCTTTATTGAAATTGACAAATCGTTCCAGTCCTGCTTCCAATGGGGTACGTTCAGAACTCATCTCTCCGCCAAGTATGCAATAACCCTTTTCAAGACGAAGCGACATCATTGCCCTTAGACCAAAATCCACAATGCCATATTCTTCCCCAGCCTGCATCAATGCATCATAAATCTCCCGTTGCTGTTCTATGGGGTGATACAGCTCCCAGCCAAGTTCTCCAGTGAAGCCGATTCGAATAGCCGTTACAGGTGACAGGTTTACAAAAATATTCTGCATACTTGCAAAGGGGAAAGACTTGCTAGTAAGATTAGTATCTGTCAATTTTGTTAATACATGCCGGGATTTGGGGCCTGCAATAACCAGTGTACCATAGCGATAGGTCATATTTTTAATGGTTACGCTGCCATCTTTTGGCATGAGTTTTATCATCCAGTCCAGGTCATGCTTTTCTGCTGCAGCAGCAGCAATAATCAAGAATCTGTCCTTTGCAATCTTTGTAATTGTAACGTCACATTTTATATTACCCTTGTGGTTCAGCATGCAGGAAACAGCAATTTTCCCAGATTTAACGGGAACTTTATTGGCACAAATGTAATTTAAAAATGATTCTGCACCACAACCGAATACTTCAAACTTTGCAAACCCACTGAGATCAAGAACCCCAACTCGCTCTCGTACAGCCCTGCACTCCGCTCCCACAGGTTCATGCCAGTTGGTTCTTTTAAAACTGTTCTCGTCAACAGGTTTCATCTCTTTTGGTGCAAACCAGCTGGCCCGTTCCCATCCATATGTCTGGCTGAAACAGGCACCCTTGGCTTTTAATGTATCGTATATTGGTGATGTTTTAGCTTTTCTTGCGGCAGGTCGGATTTCATCGGGATATTCTATGGCATACATCATTTTGTATGTTTCCATGATTTTTTCATGGGCCCAGTACCGGTTTGCATAATCGCCATAGCGGCGGGCATCTGCAGATGAAAGATCTATACTTGGTTCACCTTCAATAATCCATTCAGCTGTATGCAAACCATATGCTGCACACTGAGTTATGCCAAAACAATGCCCGCCATTAAGGTAAAAATTATGAAGCCCGAAAGCCGGCCCGAGCAGAGGTCCACCATCAGGTGTATAGGTGATGGGTCCGTTGATTTCTTCTTTAACACCACATTCATTCATGGCAGGCACACGGTTAATTGCTCTCATTAGAATATCCTGTATACGTTCGATTACAGGTTTTAGTGTCTCGGAAGCATAATCCATGGGTACGCCATCCGGATACCATGACTGGGGGGTATTTTCATAGGGTCCGATAAGAAGGCCCTTTGACTCCTGGCGCATATAAAATGATGTATCTGGATCCCGGAGCAGGGGCAGTTGCATTCCGGTTTCAACCAGTTCAGGTAAATCTTCAAAAAGGATATGCTGATGTTCAATTGCAATCACAGGCAGATACAGTCCCACCATGGCACCGATGGACGATGTCCACAAGCCTGCTGCATTCACTATTATTTCACAGGTAATATCACCTTTTTGGGTATGAACAACCCACTCTTCCGACGGTGTTTGTGTTATATTTATAACAGGATTATGTGTATATATTTCAGCACCGCGTTGACGTGCACCTTTGGCCATAGCCTGGGTGACACTGGCAGGATCAACATGCCCATCCTGAGGGTGAAACAGCCCGCCGACAATGCCATCGGTATTAATAAGCGGGTATATCCCCTTCATATCCTCCGGGGTTACTATGTGTGATTCAACTCCAAGAATTTTATCCTTGCCTGCAACATGTTTAAATTCCCGTAAACGATCATCATTTAGTGCAATACGCAGGCTTCCGGTGGTATGCCAGTCAACTGCCTGCCCAGTCTCCTCTTCCAGTGTCGGATATAACTTTACTGCATAGTCATTAATTTTTGTTGAATTAAAAGAACGGTGATATTGAGGCACATTACCAGCCGCCAACCAAGTGGAGCCTGAAGTCAGCTCATTTTTTTCCACCAGCACAACATCTGACCAGCCAAGCTTTGTGAGGTGATATAAAGTACTACATCCGGCAATTCCTCCTCCAATGACAACAACACGTGCATGATTTTTCATAATGTCTCTTCCCTTTATTGTTTTTCTTTATGAGTATTTAGCAAAATGTATGCCATGCAGATTAAATCCTTCTAACCATTTAATACTACGGCATTTATTAATTTTGCTATTTTTTTATCAAATCAAACTTGACTCGGACGTGAAACCTCTATTGCAGATAAGTCTTCGAAATATAACAATATATTTTCAATTACATTTATCTTCACAACTAATTTTCAGAGATATGATATTAATATCAAATAGTTACAGAAAAAATTCACTTTAAAAATCCAATAATGACTCAGAGCGCAGCACAAAAAGCAGAAACGTTTTCATAAAGGGCTTGACTCAATCATTTCATACATCCCTAATCCCCCATCAAAAAAAATAAAACCCCCGTTGCGCTTGAAGTAACAAGCATGTAGACTGTTTTTGACCAAAAAAACTATCATCAACGAGGTGCAACCAATATGACACAAGACATATTACCTTTCAAGTACGAAGAAGAAAAAACTGAGAGTGGTGCAACAGCATTGGCAGGATTACCTGTTTATCTTGATCTTGCCAAAGTTCTCGGGCTGTCTGAATCAATTCAAAAACATTTGAAAATACGAGAGAACAGCCAGGGATGGACAGATGTTCAGGCGGTTATGTCCTTGATATTGCTGAACCTGGCCGGGGGCAGCTTATTTTAAGATTGTCCAAAGGGCATCCATCCTCTAAGATGCTTAGTGATGCCCGTAAACAAATTGCCATGTTGCAGACTATACCATCAGGCTAAAAACAATGAAAATGTTGTATAAAAAAAGATATCCAGAATCTATCGACAGGACTTTTGCGTCCAAAAACAGGGAAAAGGGCTATAAAAAAATTTTGAGCATTAAAAATCACCCGCAATCCTACCCTCCTTGGAAAAAATACTCCGAAACTAACTTTGGAGTGGATTATTAAAAGTTGATGGTGGATTTAGGCCAGCTTTATTGCTTGTATCTTTTGAACTTCTTATATATTTAAATTATTTTGTGTTGTTTATATGATACAAAGATGAGAAACAGAGTAAATGCTAAAATAGCATTGGTTTTTAAAGGAGATTATAAAGTGGAAAAACAGTCGATAGGGAAGGCACTTGTTCTGTGTGGGCAGGAGAAGAAGAATATTTAATGCAGAATGCCACTCAGGTTCCAGTAGTGCACAGTGTCTCTTTTGGATATAAAGATGTCAATCAATGGCAGCAGGTGGCATTAGGAAAACAAAAAGGCCATATTTACAGCCGCAATACAAACCCGACCGTGGAAGTGTTTGAAAATAAAATCTGCCAGCTTGAAAATGCTCAGGCAGCTACCAGTGCTTCAACTGGTATGGGAATTATCAGCAGTACACTGTTTGCCCTCTTGGTGCCGGGTCAACGAGTAGTCTCTGTAAAGGATACATACGGCGGAACCAACAAAATATTTACAGAATTCCTGCCTCGGTTTAAAGTGGAGGTTACCCTGTGCAATACTACAGATCATGAAGCTATTGAAGCTGAAATTGAAAGGGGATGTAATCTGCTTTATCTGGAAACACCTACTAATCCAACCATTAAGATTATTGACCTGACCCGCCTTGCAAAGGTCGGGAAAAAAAATGGAGCAGTTGTTGTGGTTGACAATACATTTGCAACTCCTATCAACCAGCAGCCCCTTGCCCTGGGTGCTGATTTGGATAATGCTTTAGCAAAACTGAAATAATATTTTTATTCCAGACAGATTGTTAAATGATGCAATTTTTTTAACATGGCGTAATGAGAAACTATATACAAAAACATTGGCAAGGTGATTATCCACTGGGTATATCCTTTTGGTTTAATTTTTTGCTGGTGATCATTGTCTACCATTATGGTGAAAACTTAATTAGATTTTCCTTTGATCACTCTTCACACTCCTTTATCCTTTCCACGATTGTTTATTTAATTATTTCCCGATTAATCATTTATCCCTGGCAGGTTATCGGTTTATTACGTGCTTGCGATCGGCACTTATTAATATATGGTAATGTCATAAAAGTAAGAGCAGTGCAGGCTATCGTAATTTTAAGTCTGCTTGGAACCTTTATCCACATACTGGATTCAGCACAATCCCTGATCATTTTTAAAAAAAATTTAGACAAGGCAGAAGTAAGTCAGGCAGATCCGACTTTCACTCTCTCAATAGTCAATGAAGGCCGATTTATCCTTTTAAAAGGCGAAATTGATTTTGGGGTGACAAAAGCAATCACACAGTTCCTGAGTACTAATCTGGATATTGATGGGATTATTCTGGATAGTTCCGGTGGCATTGTTTATGAGGGAAGGGGGCTTTTCATGCTAATCAAAAAGTATGGGTTGGATACATATTGTTTTAAAAATTGCAGCTCAGCATGTACAATCGCTTTCATCGGTGGCACAAGGCGGTTTTTGGGTTTAAAGGCCAGATTGGGATTTCATAAATACCGGCTGAATTCAGATAAAATAAACCCTGTTGTCGATATCGAAGATGAACAAAAAAAAGATTTGGCCATCTACAAAAGTCAAATGATCAATGATACATTTTTAAATAAGATTTTTGAAAAATCGCACAATGAGATCTGGTTCCCTACTCACGATGAATTGTTAACTGCAGGTGTGGTTGACCGTATTGTAAACAAAGTTCATTATTAGGAGTAATATGATTGCAGCCATTAAATTTGCCAAATACAATGAACTGACCGAGTGGGCATTCTAAAGGTTTCGCACTGTTAAGGAGGTTATATATCAATGAGTTTTTAAAACGAGGATTTCAACAGTCTGAATTTGAAAAAAGAACCTCTATAATTCAAGAAATAATGCACAAGCTCCTCTTCGAGCCCGGGGATCAAATTTTTTTTGAGGTAAAATTTGGGGTTCAAAGAGGAGAGTAGGCTCACAAATTGGGGTTGTGTAACAGCCTGTCGAGATTACATTTTCATCCGCTTGTTATCCGGATCATAGGGTGATTTAATATGCACTTTGGCAGATATTTTTCTGCCTTCCACCTCAATTTCATAACTGCCGCCCAAAATCCATTCATCATCAACAGTGGTTTTATCCGGCCTGGCAATATATGCCATACCAACTGCACATCCCAGAAAATGACCATAGGCACCTGAAGTTATTTCTCCCACCCACTCTCCATCTCTCCAGACAGATTCATTTGAATAGAGCATTGGTTCAGGATCATTCAGAGTAAACATGACAAGCTTTTGTTTAAGACCGATTTCTAATTGGGATATCAGTGTATCACGGCCGATAAAATCTGTTTTGTCAATTTTAACTCCAAAGCCAAGACCTGCCTCAAAAGGAGTCTCACTCGGTGTAATATCTGACTCCCAGTGGCGAAATCCTGTCTCCATACGCAAAGAGTTGACAGCCTGCATGCCCACAAGTTTTAAGCCATATTTTTTTCCTGTTTCAACAATGGCATCAAATACCTTTGCAGCAAAATTGGTGGGGATGTACAATTCCCAGCCAAGTTCTCCTACATAGGACATCCGCATGGTTAGAGGTCTTGCATAGGAAATGTTAATCTCTTTTGACGTGGCAAAGGCAAAAGCTTTATTAGATAAATCTTCATCGGTCAATTCACAAAGCAGATCCCTTGATTTGGGACCCATGACTGCAAGCATGGCATATCCATGGGTGACATCAGTGATGGTGACATGTTTTTCAGATGGAAATCTTCGTACCATGTGATCCAGATCGTGTATCACAGTACCGGCGGCAGTAACAATGAAATACTTATTATCCTCAATCCTGGAGACTGTGACATCGCATTCAAAACCACCGCGTTCATTCAGCATGGGGGTGTAAACCACTTTTCCAACCGGTTTGTCAATATCATTGGAACATAAGTATTGAAGTGTCTCTTTGGCATCCCTGCCCTGGACTATATATTTACCCATGGAGGTAAGATCATACATTCCGACCCCTTCACGAATGGCCATATGTTCTTTGGCCTGGTATTTAAACCAGTTGGGGCGTACCCAGTCATATTCATGTTTTGGCTCAACACCCTCAGGTGCAAACCAGTCAGCACGTTCCCAGCCTGCTATCTGGCTGAAACATGCTCCAAGGGCAGCAAGCCTGTCATGAACAGGAGAGAGAATAACAGGCCTTGCAGTTGTCTTCTGGCGATTGGGATAATGTTTATGGTAAAGCACTCCCACTGCTTCCACAGACCTGTCATGCACATACTTTGTGTTCTGCTGCCAGGGGAAATAACGCCTTACATCCACGGGCCAGAGTTCTTCATCAGTATAACCCTGTTCCATCCACTGGGCAACTGCTCTGCCCACACCTGCTGCGCTGGCAATTCCAACAGAATTCATTCCGCATGCCATGAAAAAATTCTTAACCAGAGGTGCTTCACCAATCATGAAAGCTGTATCTGGAGTAAAGCTTTCCGGCACTACTTCAAGATGCCGCATTTCTGCGTTTTGAATATCAGGAAATCGCTTGAACGCACAATCTACAAAAATCTCGAACTGGTCCCAATCTTCCTGGAGTTGAGTGTGTTGAAAATTATCAGGAATTCCCTTCATACCCCATGGTTTGGCAACGGGCTCAAACCCGCCAAACAAAATTGCTCCCCCTTCAGACTTGAAATAGGTATAACCATCAAAATCCCTTATACTGGGAAAAACTTTTTTCATTCCTGCAATGGGCATAGTAACAGCATGCATATGCTCTGCTGCATGCATCGGTACACTTACATTGGCCATTTGTCCAATATAACGTCCCCACATTCCAGCGCAGTTCACCACATATTCACACTCAATATCACCGCTGTCAGTCTGCACACCGCAAATGATACCATTTTTTATTTTAATATCTGTCACCTTTGTGTTCTCAAAGACAACAGCACCACCATTTCTTGCCCCTTTAATAAGGGATTGAGTTGTATCTTCAGGATTTGTCTGGCCGTCTTTTGGAACATAAAATGCAGAAACAAGGTCTTTATCGCTCATGCCCGGGGCAAGATCCAGGGCTTCCTTTAAAGAGATTTCATGTACATCAATACCATTGGATTTTGCCATTGTTGCAATTCTGAGCCACTCATGACGCCTGGCATCGGTCTGACAGACAATAATACTGCCTGCATCCACATAGCCCGTTGCTACACCTGTTTCAGCTTCAAGATTTGCATAGAGCTCAGTTGCATATTTAGCAAGATTGGTCATCTGTCGATTCTGACGCATTTGGCTCACAAGGCCTGCTGCTGCCCATGTAGTTCCAGAAGCAATGGTTTTTCGTTCCAGAACAACGACATCCTTCCATCCGATTTTTGTTAAATGGTATGCAACAGAACATCCTACAATTCCGCCTCCAATAATAACCACACGAGCCTGTTTTGGTAATGAGCTGGACATTTATTGATTACCTCCTGTAATTTTTATCCATTTTTTTGTGTTTCAAACACTGATTGATATATCAATACTATTTTAACCCATATATCAGTAAAAAATAATATTTTGTCAATATTAAATTATGGGTTGTGGTGAGAAAGATTGCTTTGATTCTTCAAAGCAATTATGAGATAAATTTTTTCGATCTCTTGTTGTCAGAAAATTATCAGTATTCATTCACCTGCTAATCCATGGAGATTTCAATGCCAAGATTCTGCTCTTGGGCCTGTTTCATGGCAAGATCAGCAATGGCAGTATCCTGAACACCTGTTCCTGAAAGATCACATATGGTGATCTGATCCTGAGACTGTCTGCCTTTTTGTTTGCCGGATATAATGTCACCAAGTTCCACAATCAAGGTTTCATCAAAATTGGCATTGTCAGCTTTGGCATTGAACAACTCTCCCATTGAAAAACTCTGGGATTTTTTATCACATGCAATGATATCTGCTCTGGCAAATACATCTGACATAATCTCCTGTTTTTCAGGCAGATCTGCTCCCATTGCAGTTATATGAAGACCCGGGTGTAGAAAAGCAGGATCTACAAACGGTACTTTTGATGGGGTGCATGTTACAACAGACTGGGCAGAGGTGATAACTTCCTCAACATTTTTGGCAGCAATTACCTCCACCTTAAGCTCATGTTCCATCTCTTTTACATATTTTGACAGAAGTTCGATATCACGATCATAAACAATCAATTGCCTGAAATCTCTGACCTGTTTTAAAGCTGTCATCTGATAACGCCCCTGGGCACCGGCTCCAATAACACCTGCGCAAAAAACATTTTCAGGGGCAAGATATTTTGCTGCCACAGCTCCTGCAGCAGCAGTCCTGACATCTGTGAGATAGGCATTATCAAGCAAAATTGCCTCTGTCATACCTGTTCTTGCACTGATCACAACCATCATGGCAGGGCTTGAAGGCAATCCCAGTTTAGAGTTTTGAAAAAAACCTGCTCCAATTTTAACAGCAAACCTGTCAACTCCTTTTACATAGGCGGATTTTATGTCAACATCACCCTGGTGTTCTGCAATATTAATATGCATTATGGGCGGCATGGTGACCAGGCCTCTGGACAGCCATGAAAAGGCTTTAGCAACAGCATCAATGGATGCGTTATCAATTTTTACAATTTTTTTAAGATCTTTTTGTGTTAGTATAAGCACACTCATTTTCTTTCCTTAATTAATTAATGTCTAAACGAAAACCTGTAGTTTCTTTGAACATACACTACTCTTTGAGATAGGGATTAAATTATTGTCAAACGCAGTAATAAGAAAAATTGGCTGTTTTGGTCGGGCATTACATAAATCCTTTGTAGTTTGATTTAACAACAGCACTAAAAACAAAATTTATCATAGAGATATAATCAAATACTGGCAGCCCAGTCTCATTTTGTATCGCTATGGCATAAGGTGGAAGTACACTGCATTCAAGGAGAATTGCTTTTATATTTTCATATTTTTTTGTAAGATCAATTGTTGCCTTGACCACTTCTGCTTCTATTAAATCTGTATCCAAAGTTCCTTTTTCCTCCAAGACTGCTGACTTGAATTCAGGGCAGTTTTCAAGACCTTCCACTGCAAGCCCTGATGTCTCATGGATCCCAATTTCATTTAGAAACGATTTTGTAAGGCTTTTGGCACTTGCAGTTATAATACCGATTTTTGCATTGTCTGGAATAATATAGTGGATAAAGGGAATCTGAAAAAGGCTTGATAAAAACACCGGTATTTCAATATCCTTTTTAAGGCGTTTCTGGTGCAAGGCCATGAATCCGCAATCTCCTGTCACAGCTCTTACTCCATTTGCTTTAAGATCCATGGCAGCCTGTAAAATTGCAGGATAAATGCTTTCATCTTTTTCAAGAGCCTTTGCAACTGTAAATCCAGGGACTTTTTTAAACCGCACAGGAAAATCATAGGTAGTAGCATTGGCGACATCCCCAGGGATAAAGGGAACAGGAGAATCAAGCAAAAGAATTCCGATTGCCTCTCCGTAGGAAACCTGTTGGCTTTTTTGATGGTATAACATGGAGAATTCCTTTTATTTTACAAATAATTGCCGTGATACTTTGGAAAAAGTTTCGCAGCCCTTATCAGTTATGTAGATGGCTTCACTGCACTCAAACCCCAGAGTGTCTGTCCAGATACCAGGCATTACATGTATGGTCATTCCAGGTTTGATAATTGTTGTATCTCCGGGCCGAAGACTGATTGTATGTTCTCCCCAGTCCGGGGGATAGTTTAGACCAAAAGCATATCCAATGCGCGACTCTTTTACCACTCTTGAACCTGATATGGCTTCACGCCATTTAGCTTCTATATCCTGGGCCATAATACCAGGTTTGATAAAATCCACAACTTTGTTTAAACCGTGAATTACAGTTTTGGCGATTGTGTCCAGCTCTTTGGAAGGTTTGCCTGTGATGATTGTTCTTGACAAAGGCGCATGATATCTGTTTTTACAGCCAGAAAGCTCAAGCAGGATAATTTCATCTTTTTTATATCTTCGGTCAGTCCAGGATAGATGTGCAGTTGTGGTACGTCTGCCAGAAGGCATGATTGGAATAATGGCAGAATAATCACCTGTAAAATTCCTTGTTCCTGCTATCATGGTTTTATAAACTTCTGCAGCTGCATCTCCTTCTCTTACACCAGGTTCAATCATATCAACAGCAGTTTTCATAACTTTTTCGAGGATTTGACCTGCCATTTTCATATATTCAAGTTCTTTTGGAGACTTGATGGCTCTTACCCAGTTGATGATAAGCCCCCCATCTTTTATAACAGCATTGGGAAGATTTTTTTTCAGGTGTTCAAAACTTTGAGCTGTAAAATAATAATTATCTTTTTCAACGCCGATATTTTTTCTGTCATGCTGATATTTTTTAATCAGGTCAGCAACAAAATCATAGGGGTGTATGGTCTGGGACTGGACATAATGATCCTGGTATCCAATGATATTTTCATCATCAAGCCAAGTAGTGATACGGGCACCATTACTGTCCTGCTCACGACCAAACCATACAGGTTGATCCTTATCAAGAAAAATAATCAGGCCCTGGTGAACATAAAATGACCATCCATCATATCCTGAGATATAATTCATATTGGCAGGGTCTGTTACTATCAGTACATCAAGGCCTTTTTGAATCATTACCTCTTTTGTTTTGTTTAATCTTACCTGGTATTCAGAGATATCAAAATTAAGCATTTTTTTTAATTTCCAGCTATTTTATATGAAAAAACAATCTATAATTTTTTCTTTATTATTGTAGGCAGACCAGAACAAAATTCAAGCCTGCCCTTGGCAGTTATCTTGTTTTAATACGTATATTTGGATAATAAATTAAAGACCATCTTTGTATCAACATTACCACCGGAGAGAATAGCAGCAATATTGTTGCCTTCAATATCTTCACCTTCCTTTAATAAATAGGCAAGAGTTACTGCAGCAGCACCTTCAATTAGAATTCCATGATTTTCATGGGCAAAAACAATTGCCTTTTCTATTTGCTGTTCAGAAACAAGTTCAATGGTATCCACATATTTCTCAACCATGGGAAAAGTAAAGAGATTATCAAGGCCGATTCCTCCAAGAAGGGCATCTGCAATTGAATCCTTCTCCTCAACTTCAACAGGTTTACCAGACTTTATGGAGTGATACATGGCAGGTGCACACTCCATTGACACCCCTATGGTTTTAATTGAAGGATCGCAGCTTTTTAAAACCATGGCAATGCCTGCAGCGAGTCCACCGCCTGATACCGGCACAATAAGCGTGTCTATTTCAGGCATCCTGTCCATAAGTTCAAGGCCGATTGTTCCCTGGCCTGCAATGATTAAGGGATCATCAAAGGGCTTTACCATTGTCAGGCCTTCATCTTTTTCAAGTTTTAATGCAATTGCATAGGCATCATCCTGACTTTGGCCCTGCTGAACAACAACAGCTCCAAAGTCTTCCATGGCAGTAACACGGTATTGGGGTACACGTTCAGAAAGGCAGACTTTGCATTTAATCCCAAGGTTTTTTGCCATATATGCTACAGCCCTTCCGTGATTCCCTGTTGAGAATGCAAGCACTCCCTGTTTTTTTTGTTCATTTGAAAGGCTTAAAAGAAAATTAGCAGCACCTCGAAGCTTGAATGATCCTGTTCTCTGCAGGTTTTCCAGTTTCAAAAACAGACTCTTTGAAGTTACGTCGTACAAGGGTTGTGAAAAAATGAGGGGGGTATTTCTAACAATATTTTTTATACGTTTTTTTGCCTGGAAAATCTCTTTTAAATTTATATTCTTCACATTGTACCCTTAAATTCTTATGATAAATACTGAAACAGGGGATCTTCTCAACACTTTTTCAGCAGTGGATCCCATGAAAACTTTTCTTAAACCAGCTCGCCCATGGG
Organism: Deltaproteobacteria bacterium; assembly: GCA_027858995.1. Taxonomy (GTDB): domain Bacteria; phylum Desulfobacterota; class Desulfobacteria; order Desulfobacterales; family Desulfobacteraceae; genus Desulfobacula. Next base: position 12,277 of record JAQIBP010000038.1, read on the forward strand.
AACCTGCAAATACAAGGTCATAGTTGCCATTGTCAATTTCATAAAGGCAGCTGACATAGGGTGTACCTATACGAATTTTACGCTCATATCCCATTTCCTTGAGTTCTGGAATATCAGTTTCTAATTTGTCAAAAAGTTCATTGGCATGGGTTTGAAATTTTTTTTCTAATTTGTGATACTCTGAATCTGAAAGCACGAAGGTCAGATTAGTTGCATCCCTGATTACATTTAAAAGAGTCAGTTTTGAATCATATTTTTTTGCAAAATCAATGGCAGCTGTTACTGCGGCATTGGAATATGTTGAAAAATCTGTCAAAACAAGCACTTTATCGTATTCCATGATATTTCCCTTAACTTTAATAGTGAGATTAACAGCACTTTTTAAATTTGTTTCTCTTTAGTCATATAATACTTTCTGGCATTTATCATCCTCCAGCCATGTTGGGTAAAAACAGAGCAATCTGGGGGAATGCTATCAGAATAATGGTAGCGAGAATCAAAATCAATAAAAAAGGCAGTGCATGACCAATTACTTCAAGGTAGGGTCGTCGGAAAATGAGCTGGGCCGTGAAAATATCACACCCAAATGGAGGAGTTGCCGAACCAACTGCTGCCTGAAGAGTTACAAGGCATCCCAGCAAAATAGGGTCAACTCCTGCACCTTCAACATATGGCTGAAATATCGGGCTTAAAATAAAAATGGCAACTATTGGATCCACAAACATACATGCTACAAAATAGACTACCACAATGATGCCCATAACTTTAAGCATGGATGGATCTGTTCCAAACAGCGGGGGAAGAATCTGGTCAGGAAGCTGCAGAAAACCGATCAGAAAAGAGAAAGCCTGTCCTGCACCCACCAGAATAAATACCACTCCGGTAATAACTCCAGTCTGTAAAAAAGCATCAACTATGATCTTAAAAGTGAGGCTTCTATAAACAATTGTTTCTAATATCAGAGAGTATAAGACTGCAGCTGCTGCTGCTTCTGTGGGGCTGAAAATTCCAACATAGATCCCTCCTACTATTATAAATGGAAACCCCATTACAGGCAGTCCGTCTTTGATTGCTGCAATACGTTCAGAAGCGCTTGCCTTAGGCAGAGTCCCAACTTTTTTAATCTTGGAATAAAAATAGCAGTAAGTGGAGAACATCAGCAATATCATTAAACCCGGAATGATTCCGGACAGAAAGAGCATACCAATGGAGGTACTGGTGGCTACACCATAAACGATAAATCCAATACTGGGCGGGATTAAAAAAGCAATATCACTGGAATTGATAATCAATCCAAGGGTAAAAGAACTTTTATACCCGGCATCCAACAGCATGGGACGCATTGTCCCGCCAATGGCAGCAACAGTTGCCTGGGTAGATCCTGATACTGCACCAAAAAGTGTACAGGCTGCATTGGTGGTGATGGGAAGTCCGCCCGGCAGATGACCTACAAAAACTTTAATCATTCTTATGAGCCTGCCTGCTGATTCTCCTGAAGTAATGATACTGGCTGACAGAATAAACATGGGCACACATACCAGAGCCGGCGGTGAGACACCTGTTATGACCTGCTGAACCATGGCAACAATCATATTGGGAGCAAAATCGGGCATATAGACAACAAGATATAAAATCAGTGATCCCAGCAGGGTGACCATGAAGGGAAATCCAAAAAGCAGCATAATTAACAGGCTTATTCCAAATAGCATCATAACTGATTATCTCCTGTAATTTCATCTTCATATTCGCTTTGCTGGTCCGGGGACTGCCAGGGGTCTTTTTCCGTAAAATTTTTAATAATGGTTCTGATGTATTGAATGCATGCCAGACCAAACCCGATGGGTACGATCACATAAAAAGTCCACTTGGGAACCCGTAAAGCCGCAGTCACATGTCCCCTTGACATTGCATTTGTAAGATACTCCCAGGATGCCCAGCACATTATTGCCATTACAATGGCAGATATTACACAAATTATGACAATAAAAAATTTTTCCATTTTGGGGGGCATTGAATCCAGAAAAGCCCCCATTCTTATATGTCTTGCTTTTCTAACACCGTAACTGACCCCGGCAAAAGTGGTGAGTATGACTAAGAACTTGGAGACTTCTTCTGCAAAATAGATACTTTCAAAAAAGGTGCGTGCAAATATATTGGTAATGAGAAGAATCCCCAGGGCTGCAACACAAAAAACAAGAATGGAGACTTCCACACCATTTACCAGACGGCCAGTGTAGAGGTTTATTTTTTGAAAAGGGGTTAAAGGGGTGTCATCCTTATTTACTTCATTCATAAAAGTAAGCCTCCAATCTTAATGAAATTGTTCTCGCATAAAGCTCATATATTAAATATACAGCTTTATGCGAGTGTTATAAAAAAACTTGTTACACTATTTTATATTGAGAGCTTTTTTGGCTTTTTCAATATCGCTGAGCAGTGCTGCAAGTATCTCTTCTGACCCTTCTCCACCTATTTTGGTGAATTTGGGGTAAACAGTTTGAGCCTTTGCTTTGAATGTGGCAATGGTTGCATCATCAAGAACATTAAACTTAAGATTTGGTTTGGATTTCAGCATCTTTGCCTTCTCTTCAGCATTTTTATTGTCAATCCATTTTCCAGCAGGAATAATAGAATCTACCCAGAAATTGCGCATTTCATCCTGAACGTTTTTGGGAAGTCCATCAAAGAATTTTGCATTAACTGTAGGAATTCCAAGGAATGGTTCGCTTTTAAGCTGGGTGCAGTAGTTCTGGACTTCAAAAAATTTCATACTGCTGATGGCAAACAGAGGATTTACCTGTCCGTCAATCAATCCCATCTGAAGCCCTGAGTAAACTTCACCATAACTCATGGGAGTTGGAACTGCACCATATGCTTTATAATCTTCCACCAGAAGTTTTGAAGACATGACCCTGAGCTTAAGACCTTTGATATCATCAAGTGATTTAACTTCTGTTTTAGTGGTCATCCACTGCCATCCTTCAAACATGATGGAAAGGGGTACAAGACCATTTTTTCTAAAAGCTTTTTCCAACAAAGGATAAAATTCACCTTTTCTCACCATCCAGTCAATGACTTCTGCAACCTTTTCAGTTGGGAAAAGATAATTTAACGCAAGAACCTGACCCTGTGGAACAAAAGAACTGATCCAAGCATAATCGGAAAATACATACTGGACAACACCCATCTGGGCAAGCTCATTAATATCACCTGTGGCACCAAGGGTTCCATAGGGGTAAACATTTACATTAATTTTGTTGTCTGACCAATCCATCATGTGTTTGGAAAAATTTCTTGCCCAGACTGTCATGAAGTCACCTTCAATTTCTTCCGAGGCAAGTTTTGCATTAATATTTTTGCCAGAATAGTTTGCAGCACCAGCATAGCCTGTCATAAAGCAAAAAACAGCTGCCATAACAATAATCATTAATTTTTTAAACTTTTTGTTCATAGTACTCTCCTTTTTTTAAAAATTATAATAAATAAAAAAGTCTCTTCAGCCCTAATTTGGATTATTCAAATAGTTGAAGGCTGTTTTGACATGTAACTCAACTCCTTTTGTTAATACATCTTCATCAATATTAAATTTTGGGTTGTGGTGTGGAAAAGTGCTCTGTTTTTCAGGATTAGCACAACCCAGAAAAATAAATACACCTGGAACTTTAGTTGAAAACTCACTGAAATCCTCACCTGCAATATATCTTGCATGATCAATAATATCTGTGCTGTCAAATACTTCTACAGCTGTGTCTTTCGCAAGAGTTACCATATTATCATCATTAATCAGGGGAATGTTTTCATGCTCTATTTTAATGTCACAAGTGCATTGATGGGTTTCACAAACGCTTTTGCATATCCTGATAAATTTTTTTGTGGGATTGTTTTCAGAATCGGGTGGGGCAGCATGGAGGAATCTGATAGTACCTTCAAGCAGAACTTCTTCAGGGATTATATTTGCTTTTTTACCTGCATTTATTTTTCCAAACATTATAATAACAGGTTTCTGAGCATCCATCTCCCTGGTCTGTATTATCTGGACACTCTGGATAATGCTGGCAGCTGTGATAACAGGATCAATTGCTTCATAGGGATATCCAGTGTGGCCACCCCTGCCTTTGATTCTCATTTTGAACACATCAAGTCCGCCCATGACAACACCGGGTGTAATTGATAAACGACCAGAGGGGATTAGGCTCCATATATGAATTCCCGCTGCAGCATCCACCTTGGGGTTTTCAAGAACACCCTCTTCAATCATCTTGACAGCACCTGCAACCTCTTCATTGGGCTGAAATATAAATTTTATTTTACCTTTAAAAAATGTTGTATTGTCCGCAAGCACCTTTGCTGCCACAAGAAGCATTGCCATATGGGCATCGTGGCCGCATGCATGCATGATACCTTCATTTCTTGATTTATAGCTGATCTGATTCTCTTCTGTTACAGGCAGGGCATCCATGTCAGCTCTCAGCATAAGGCAATGTCCTGGTTTCCCGCTGTCAAGCAGTGCTACTACACCTGTTTTTGCAACTCTTTTAGTTTTAAATCCAAGATTTTGAAGATATGCTTCAACTTTTTCTGCGCTTTTAAACTCCTGGAAACCAAGCTCGGGATACATGTGAAAATCACGGCGCAGATCAATGACTTCCTGTTCTAAATTTTTGATCTGGTTTTTAATACTGTCCATTCCCATCTCTCCCTGAACTGTTGATAATTAAATTACAAAAAGTTTTCTTTCAAAGCTTGCAAAGGTTTTTACTCCTGTTTCAGTGACCCTGAATGATTCAGAGCATTCAAATCCAAAATTATCCATCCACATGCCAAGAATCATGTGAAAAGTCATATTGGGCTTTAATATGGTTTTATCTCCGGGTCGAAGACTTGCAGTATGCTCACCCCAGTCTGGAGGATAATTAAGTCCCATGGAGTATCCAATGCGGGATTCTTTTTCAAAGCCTTTTTTTGCAATATGCTCTCTCCAGATAAGCTCTACATCTTCACCTTTCATCCCTGGTTTTATACCGTCAAGGGTAATATTTAAGCCTTCCACAGTAATGTCAGCAAGGGTTTGGAGCTTTTCAGGGGGTGTGCCGATAAATGCAGTCCTGGCAATGGGGCAATGATAACGGTTTCGGCAGCCTGCCAGTTCAAGGTTTACAGTCTGACTGTTTTGATAAGGGTCATCTGTCCATGTAAGATGTGGGGCAGATGTCTTGTCACCTGTGGGCATCATGGGGACAATTGCAGGATAGTCACCTCCAAAATCTGAAAGACCTGAAATCTGTGCCTGATAAACCGATGCAACAGCATCACACTCTCGGGTTCCCACAGCAAGATTGTCAAGAGCAGTTGACATAACTTTTTCAGCGATTTTTCCAGCCTGATTCATAAGATCAATCTCTGCATCGGATTTGACAATTCTAACCCAGTTGACAAGAAGGTTGCCGTCAAGAACATCTTTTCCAAGAGTTTTCCTAAGTTCTTTGTCACTTCTTGCAGTATAATAATAGGCATCAGTCTCAACTCCAACACTTTTATCAGTCCATCCCTTCTCTTTTATAGTATCAGCCACAAAATTCATGGGGTGTTTGATATCAGACTGGACATAATCATCACTGTAACCGATCATGTTCTCTTCTTTGATAAAGGCAGTATGCTTTGCTCCGTTTACATCCATGTTCCTGCCAATCCACAAAGGTTCTTCCTGGTCATCAATAACCAGAACTGCCTGGGGAACATAAAAAGACCAGCCGTCATACCCTGTCAGATAATTCATATTGGCAGGATCACATACCACAAGAATCTGGATTCCTTTTTTATCCATGGCAGTTTTAGTATCTGTTATGCGTTTAAGGTATTCGTTTCTGCTGAACAGTGCCATTTTGTCCTCCATTTAAAAATTTACCAGTTAGAGTGCTGCAACTCCTTTTTCAATCTTCTCTAAGGCAAGTTCAAGGTTTTGTGAACTTGTGGCAAAGGAAATTCTTACAAAACCTTCACCATTCTCTCCAAATATGGAGCCGGGCACCACTGCCACCTTATGCTCTTTAACCATATATTTTGCAAAATCCCAGGAAGACATTCCAAAGGAGGATATATTGGGGAAAGCATAAAAAGTGGACTCGGGTTTTATACAGGAGATGCCTTTTATATTGTTAAGTCCATTGTATATGATATCTCTTCTTTTGGCATAGCGTTCAACCATTTGGTGAACACACTCCTGTGAGCCTGAAATAGCAGCAAGAGCTGCGCGCTGTGCAACTGCTGTCACTCCTGAAACCATATGCTCCATAAGTTTTTCCATCTCATCTATAAGAGCTTTGTTTGCAACTACATAGCCAACTCTCCAGCCAGTCATGGCATAGGATTTTGAAAGAGTATAAACAGAAATAGTAAGATCTTTCATGCCTTCAAAAGATCCAATGGATACATGTTCATTCCCGTCAAACATGATATGTTCATAGGGCTCATCTGACAAAACCACGATCTGATGCTCCTTGCAGAGCTTGGCAATCTGTTCAAGTATTTCTCTGTCAAACACAGCACCTGTAGGATTTGAAGGCGTGTTTAATATCATGACCTTGCTTTTGGAGGTAATAGCCTTTTTTACATCTTCGGGATCAATTTTGAACCTGTTCTCCTCTTTTGCAGGAATCCTTACTGGAACACCGCCAAAAAGACGGATCTGGGAATAATAATCATATCCAGGATCAACCACAAGAACTTCATCTCCCGCTTCAATCATATGGAGCATTACATTAAAGATTCCCTGCATGGCACCGACACTGATAAAGATTTCAGAATCAGGATCTGCCTTGATCTTGTTTTCTCTTTCAAGCTTTTCTGCCACAACCTCTCTTAAATCCGGAAATCCGCTGGCAGGTGGATACCTTGTATATCCTTGATCCAATGCTTTTTTTGCAGCATCTCTGATATGGACAGGCGTATCAAAGTCAGGTTGACCAATACCAAGGTTTATAACATTATCAATTTCATCGGCCAGGGCAAACATTATCCTGATCCCTGACCACTCAACACCTCTATTTCGTTTTGCAAAAAAATTTTCTATATTCATGATAATAATCTTATTAATAATTTTTAATTATTAGTTTTTAGTTTTAATTAAAGAAAAAATTCATCGATTAAAAATTAAACATTAAAAATTCAAAATTCCTTTATGATGTTTTAGTCAAAACTAGATCTTTTGCTCCCTTTAGAGAAGTTTTCATCTCTGGTGCATGTTTGTCCATAATTTCCAGGACAATGGAAGCAATTTTTACCTTCTGTTTTATAAAATTTTCATGCCACTCTTCTGTAACCCATGGCATATAGATATCATCTTCAGATGTCCCTGGTTCATATTTAAGATAACAGGGGGAAGCAATTTTTGCAATTTCAGGAGCTTCATATGCTCTGAAATTGCCGCCAAAAGAGTTGGGTACAATGGTATATACATCAAGAGGAATATTGATCGCTTTTCTGATGGAAGATAGAATTGGTCTTGAAATATCTGAAATTGGATTAAGAGAATTTGCACCCATGCTTTCAATAACTTTTGCTCCCGCAGCATTGCAATATCCGCCAAACACGGAAAATTTAAAAATTGTTTCAGCAGGAATTAATCCCTCTTCTCTCATTTTATTTAAGATAAACATAACTCCTTCATCATAGACAAGAAAACCTCTGAATCCTGCATCAATACTTCTCATGATGTCAGCAATATGAAAAGCAATATTATCAGATCCGCGCAATCTGAATCCCTGCATCATGCCTTCTGCAGTGGCCATCTCCTTGGCACCTACATCCCAACCTTTTCTATGGCCAACAGTCATTACAATTTCAATTTTTGCATCATTTGCCATCTGTGCCATATCTTTGAGCTCCCGGGCATCACAATATGTGGAGCCTCCAACTGCTGCAATTGCTCTATGGATTACAATCTGCCTTTTGTCTGCTTCTTTAATCATGGCTTCCATTGTTGAAGCTCTTTCAACACCCGCAATCTCTGTCCTGAAATTTGCTCCATCGGGAAATGCTTTGCCTGAAGCTGCAAGTTCATAACCATCCCGTCCTGGAATGCCATGTTTTTCCATAAAACCTTGAATTTTATTTAATACTTCGCTCATTTTTCTGTCCTCTCTATAATATCTATAATAATTTTTTTAGTTTATCCATTTCACCTTCAACCATTTTATAGGTATGTTCAGGTGCAGGGAAATTGCCTTTAATTACATCCTCTCTATAATCAGAAAATGCTTTTATAGTTTTATCTGCAAGGTTTTCATATTTTTTTACAAACTTAGGAGTAAAGGCCTGAAAAACTCCAACAACATCAGAAGAAATCATTAATTGACCATCTGCTTCAATACCGGCTCCAATACTGTAAACAGGAATAGATAAAGTATTTTTGATTATGCCGCATACTTCCGGTGGAACAGCCTCTACAAGTACAGAAAAGGCTCCGGCATCCTGAATAGATTTCGCATCTTGAATTAGTTCATGGGCTGTCTCAGCAGTTCTCCCCTGGGCTTTAAAGCCCCCAAGCTGACCAGAACTTTGGGGTGTAAGCCCAATATGACCCATTACAAGCATTCCACCGTCTGATATTGCACGAATCTGTCGGCAGACTCTTTGTCCACCTTCAAGTTTAATGGCATCAACACCGGCTTCTTTGTGAAAACGGCCCGCATTTAAAACTGCATTTTCAACGCTGACCTGGTAAGAGAGAAAAGGCATGTCACCAATTATAAATGTGTTTTTAGCTCCTCGGCGAACAGCTTCACTATGGTAAATGCATTGATCCATGGTAACAGGAACTGTGCCTTCATATCCATATACGCACATTCCAAGGGAATCACCCACAAGAATCATATCCATACCTGCTTTTTGAGCAAAGGAGGCATTCCAATAATCATATGCTGTGATCCAGACGGCTTTTTCATTGGAATCCTTCTTTTTTTGAAGATCCCATCTTGTTAATTTCTTTATACTCATTTGTCCTCCATATATTATTGGTTTCATCCTTGATTATATATTTCAAATTTTGTCACGTATTATGTGACCATAATCGTTAATATGTGACATACTTATGCAATATAAAAATATCAGACTATTGTCAAGAGATATTTTAATTTTTTGAAAATAAAATATTTTACTACAGATTTTTATATGAAAGAGTTGTATTTTTTACCATGAAGACAGCCAATGACATTTGAGTTATGGGCTTCCCATCATGTTTGACAGGTCAGAAGATATTTGAAGAATAGTCTCTTTTATCTTTTCAAGACCTTGGCGGCTTAATCGCATGGAAGGCCCTGAAACACTGATAGCATAAGCTGGATATGAGTTGTGATCAAAAATAGGTGCTGCAATACATCGAAGACCTGTGACCATCTCTTCATCATCAATGGCATATTTGTTTTCTCTAATTTGGAATAATTCGGCTTTGAGCTCTTTTTTACTGGTGATAGTATTTGGAGCAAGTGATTTTAATTTGATGTTTTCAAGATAGTGAACAAGTTCATGATCGGGTAAAAATGCAAGTATTGATTTGCCAAGGCCGGTACAATAGGCAGGAGCCTTGTCTCCCATAGCAGAATCCATCCTTAAAACTTCAAGGCTGTCAATTTTGTCAAGATGTATAATTTCACTGTTTTTTAAAAATCCAAGATTGATTGTCTCTTTATACATCATGGAGAGTTTATGCATAAAAGGTCTTGCAATGCTTCTTATTTCAAAACGATTTTGAACTTTCATGGCAAGTCTCATGATCTTAAGCGTAGGCTGATATTTATTACTGCTGTTTTTTTCTACATATCCAAGATCTTTTAATGTTAAGATAAATCTATGACTTCCAGCGCGGTTGGTTTCCATGAGTTTTGCAGTTTCAGTGACACTTAATTCACCATGCTCGGCAAGCAGTTCAAGAATTTTTATTCCTTTTTCAAGTGAGGCAATTTGATAATATTTTTTTTCCGGCATTTACCCTCCTGCTAAAAATTCTGTAAATTGGTCACATATTAAAATATATAGTCTCTCTATCATTGACAAAAGATATGAATATTTTTTTTACCATGTCAAGTTATACTTATAAAAAACAGTTAGATCCTACCTCAATGAAAGATCGCCATGATAATTTGTAAAACCCGGGTAATAAATATTTTCAAATGGGTTCTTGTTTGAAACATGCTGGTTAAATTTGAATTGACTTTCCATTACAAGATGATAAATTACTATAAAAAAATGGCAGGCAGGAGAATGTTATTAAAGATATGGTGGTTTGCCCTTTACTTTATAATCTGGCAAAAGAAAAAAATATAGGTACATGGCTGCCGCTGTAAAGGATCATTGTAATTCTATCCTGTCTATAGTCCATTTAACCACAATAGGAGGTGTGATGATTATGGTCATTTTATTCTTAAAGGAAAAACCCATTGATTATTGATTCTTTCTTGATACTTCTTCCAATGATTTTTCTATCATTGAGCGGGTATGTTTTATCCAGAATTTTTCCCCTGTCCGAGGATACTTTAATAAGAATTGTTACAGATTTTTTCATGCCGGTTCTGGTGTTTTATTCTCTCTATACCTCTGATATAAATCTTACAAAAACCATTAAACTCTTAGGCGTTGTCAGTTTTGTTCTGATATTTTTATTTGTTTTATCCTTTTTATACTGCCGTTTGTTTAAATTGGATTTCAAGGCCTTTGCACCACCCATCCTCTTCATGAACTCAGGTTTTATAGGGATTCCCTTAATGAAGCTGTGGGGGGGATTTGCTGCTATGAACTATATAGTGATATATGATCAAATCCAGACCTTTTATATATTTACGCTGGGGCTTATCATTGTAACAGGAGGCTTCACCCTCAAGGGAATCAGGGAGATGATAAAATCCCCACTGTTGTGGGCGATTATTTCAGGATTTTTGTTCAAATTTTTGGAGATTCCAATGCCGGAGAAGCTGATAGAAGCCCTTGGTTACTGTGGAGCAGGCGCTCCTGCTCTTGCTATTTTTGTCATGGGTTGTTCTTTAAATAACACAAAATTTGTTGCAGATACTCATTTATTATCCGGACTGATATTCCGGTTTGTTTTTGGATATATTGCCGGATGGATCGCTACTTCAATCTTGAATATTAATGGAATGGAACGAACAGTTATTCTGGTTGCTTCATCTCTGCCATCCGCAGTTTTTTCTGTTGTATTACCCTTAAGATATGGAATCAATACACGGTTTGCCGGCAGTCTCGTATTAATCTCAAGTATTCTCAGTATTTTCATTATTCCCATTGTTTTTTATTTGGCAGGTTAAAAGATGATCAACAGAACAAATGTTATTGAAGTAGAAAATTTAAAGAAACAATTTAATGGAAAAATTGCTGTAAATGGTATTGATCTTTCCATTGCTCAAGGTTGTTGTTTCGGGCTTCTCGGACCTAATGGGGCAGGTAAAACCACCACAGTTGAGATGATGGAAAATATTATTGTCCATGATTCAGGGAAAATTTTTTACAAGGGAGGGGAGAGGGATAAATCTTTTAACCAGGAGATTGGGATTCAGTTCCAGCATACTGAGCTCCTTGCATTTTTAACAGTCAAAGAGACTTTAAAAACATTTGGCTCTTTTTATCATAAACATCTGCCTGTTGATAAGATTATTGATATGTGCATGCTGGACAATATTAAGAACAGTCTCAATAATAAAATTTCAGGTGGCCAGCGTCAGAGATTATTGCTGGGTCTTGCTCTTTTAAATGATCCTGAGCTAATGTTTTTAGATGAACCATCCACAGGGCTTGATCCCCAGGCAAGGAAACATATCTGGGAAATCATAAAAGATATGAATAAAAAAGGTAAGACTATTATACTGACAACCCATTATATGGAGGAAGCTCAAACTTTGTGTGATACAATCGCTATTATGGATAAAGGGCGAATCATTGAACAGGGTTCTCCTGAAACTTTGATAGCAAAACATTGTAAAAATGTGGACTGCTCCCAGAACCTGGAATCTGTCTTTCTAAAATTAACCGGCAAGAGCTTAAGAGAATAATATAATGAGTTTTAAAAGAATGTGGGCCTTGTTTATGGCCAGAAACTTTGAATTCATAAGGGACAGGGCAGGTTTTGGCTGGAACATTCTGTTTCCATTTTTAATTGTTGCAGGTTTTGGTTTGATGTTCAGTTCTGATTCAAAATCAGAGTTCAAACTCGGTGTATTCCCGGTAAAACCGGATCAGATGGCAATTCAGGATCTTAAAATACCTGAAAAGCTTAAAACCTCTGATTATATCAAAATAGTTGGGTTTGAAACCCGTGATGATGCCATGGATAGGCTTTTGCATCATAAGGTGGACATTGTGCTGGAAAATACAGATTCAAAAACCCGCTACTGGATCAGTGATTCATCTCCAAAAGGGTATGTAATGGAAAAAGTTGTTAAAGAATCTATTATACCCGATAAGATGTTTGCATCAAGGATCATTAAACAGCAGATCAATGGGGAACAGATACGGTATATAGATTGGCTTTTCCCTGGTATTATCGGCATGAATATTATGTTTTCTTCACTTTTCGGAGTGGGTTATGTCATTGTGAGATACAGGAGGAACGGAGTATTAAAACGGCTTAAGGCAACCCCTGTTACAGCATTTGAATATCTTGGCGCTCAACTTATATCCAGGGTTATGATTCTACTTGCAACATCATTTGTGGTCTGGTTTGGATGTGATCTTATTTTCTCTTTTAATATGCATGGATCATATTTTGATGCCTTTGTTGTATTTTTTGCAGGGAGTACCTGTCTTGTCTGTCTTGGGCTGGTTTTGGCATGTCGTGGTACAAATGAGGAGTTAACAAATGGTTTCATCAATTTTATATGCTGGCCCATGATGTTTTTATCTGAAGTATGGTTTTCCATCGAGGGGGCATCCTCCTGGGTTCAAAATGTTGCAAAAATTTTGCCTTTAACCTATTTTTTATCGGCTGTGAGAAAAATAATAAACGATGGAGCTGTTCTTTCTGATGTTTCTGCTGAAATTGCTATACTCTGTGCAATGAGTCTTCTTTTTTTAAGCATTGGTTCTTTGCTGTTTTCCTGGACAAAATAGGTATAATTCAATATATTATCGACAGGATGTTACACAACGCCAATTTTCCCAATTTCCGCGTTGGAAAAATAAATTTGATCCTCGGGCTCGAAGAGGAGCTTATGCTCAAATACTTCATGTATACCTGTGGTCAAATTTATTTTCCGCCTTGAACTTGGTTCGCAGAAGAGCGTATGCTCACAAAAATTTGCATTATGTAACAATCTGTCGTCTAATGGATTTTTGATTGTGGTTTGATTGTTTGGAGGTTGAAAAAATGAGTGCGCCAGGCAAAGCTGGTAATTTCTTGTCGGTTAGAGTCCGACATAGTCAAAGATTAGCCACCGGGCTATCACCAAAGGTGCATTTGTGGAGGTAACAAAGCAAATGAAGCC
>JAQIBP010000170.1 GCA_027858995.1 Deltaproteobacteria bacterium
CCCTGGAAAAACAATTAAGAAAACAATAAAAAATGAATAAAAGTAGTGCCATAACAGCAATAAAAATACGCTAATAGCCTGTAATTACACGTTTTTATTTTTTATGTCAAAAAGATGGGCTAATTTAGTTATGGTAGTGAACAAATAAATGCCTAACGAACAAGGCAATGCTGGGAAGCAACCTGAGCGCCATGGCTGGTAATGAAAAATAGCATAGATTTAAAAGGTAATAAAAGAAATATTTTAATTGAAAATGAATCTGCCCTTAACATGGAAGATGTTTTTATGGTAAAAGAGGACAACTCAAGTGCTACAAAAAGCAGACATTTCTATTTGTCACTAACAAAAATTTTCAATATATATCAGATCCAATCTTTAGCAAAACTGAATTAAATTAAATGCATGCACTTCAACACTTTAATCAGGCTATAGGTGGAGGGGAAGGGGGTGGATCACCTCGCTTTAAAGCTTCACGTGCTTTTTTAACAGGTATTATTGATTCACAGGGCACTTTTACCTGGCACAACCCGCATCCATATCCTTCAAACCCATAGTGTTTTTTGACATATTTTCTTGATTTGTCTAAGTGAAGCCTGCATTTTTCCTTATCATGGCCGTCTTCAGTGATAGCATGGGCTGGGCAGCGCTTAATGCATTTACCGCAGGTCTTATCAGTATAATAGAGACAATAGGCGTGATGGTCGATATAAGGCCGAATCGTTGGTTTGATGGATATTTTTGCAACAATAGATCCTGTTCTCATGGCTTTCCCCCTTGATGTTATAAGGCCGTCACATAAACCAAATGTCCCTAAGCCTGCAGCATAGGCGGCATGGCGTTCAGACCAGGAAGATGCATAGGAAAAATTTTTTGATTTTACAATAGTCCAATTGTGAACAAGCATGGGAGCAACAGCAGAATACCCTTTCCCTTCAATTTTTTTTACAAGATGACGTCTCAGCGCTATGTTGAACTCCTCACCATATACCCTGATTCTGGCCCATTCTTTGGCAGGATATATTTTTGCCTGCTTATTTGCATTACGGACTAATTTGCGTTGCGGCAGAACCCATGAAATAATAGTGAGTTCTTCTGCACTTGCATTTTCATCAGGACAGTGCTGATTAAAGACTTCCCAGGGTGTCCAATGAAAAGCGCCCACATATTCCTTATACTGCTGCCAGATTTCATCAATACCGGAAGAAAAGCCAATTAAAACTTGATCCCATGCCGGTTCTCCACTGCCATCCTGCATGGTGTTAAGGGGAGATTTATCAACAAACTCTTTAATGCTTTTTATAATCCACTCCTTAGAAATGTATACTTTTTTTTCCATTATAAACTCCTTTGAAAATTTGTTATGCAAAATTTATTAGTATAGACAAGGGCAGGTGGCAGTTTTTATTTTTCTTATTAATATTCTCCTCCCTGTATCATCTAAACCTCTATATAATATCGTTTAAATTTGATCAATAATAAAAAAATCTGTGAAAAGTTAGTATTGATAATACAGTATTCTATTGACATTGTGTAGTGTATGATTGCATTATAACTACGTTTTAATTAAAAAAGATCTCAATTCATAAAAAGAAAGCTAATGGATAAAATACCCTCAATAGCAGTTTTAGGAACGTTTGATACAAAAGGAGAGGAACATCTTTTCCTTAAAAAATGTATAGAGAAGAGGGGTGCTTGTACGATTACAATTAATGTCGGTACTAAAAAGACCCCGCTTTATGCTGTGGATTTTGACCTTTTCAAAAAAATAAAAACAGAGGGGTTGATCAGAGAAGGGCAAGATCGGGATCAGATAATTAAAATCATGCTGGGTGAAGCCAGAAAACTTGTTAAAAACCTTCATGAACAGGGCAAAATATCAGCTATGGTTTCAGCAGGAGGAGGCTCAGGGACTTACCTGTGTACCGGGATTATGCAAGTATTACCACTTGGTATCCCCAAAATTATGCTGTCCACTGTTGCCTCAAAAGATATGACCCATATAGTTGGAACTAAAGATATCACAATGATGCATAGTGTTGTTGATATCCTTGGAATCAACACTATTTTGGGAGGGATGCTTGATAAAGCAGCAGCAGCTGTTTGTGCCATGACAGACAGTGAATGGACCCCGGACAAGAGCCGCAAGCGTATTGCTCTTACGTTTTTTGGGTTTATTACCCAGGCTGCGGAACAAATAAAAAAAATATTAGAAGAAAAAGGGTATGAAGTAGTTACATTCCATGCCAACGGCACTGGCGGGAATGCTATGGAAGAGCTGGCCTCAGATGGATTTTTTGCAGGGATTCTGGATCTTGCTACCCATGAACTTGCAGACCAGCTCATGGATGGTTATTGCAGAGGAATTTATTCTCAGAGATTTAAAGCTATACCAAATATTACTATACCCAGACTTGTTGTTCCCGGCGGCTTAGACTGTGCTGTACTGGAATTTGATCGTTATAATATCCCGGAGCAATATAAAAACCGAAAAATATTTTTCTATGATTTCCGTTCTGCTGTCCGGTTGAACAGAAAAGAAACAGAAATTATAGCTCAACAATTATCAGAAAGGCTGAACACTGCCGGAGAAACAACACAAGTCTTAATCCCGTTAAAAGGATGGTCTGTGGCTGACAGTATTGACGGCCCATTATATGACCCGGACACAAACAATTTTTTTATTAAAATATTTAAAGATAGTTTATTAAAAACAATTAAGGTTAATGAAGAGAATTTTCATATCAATGACCCGTTTTTGGCCAAATCGGCAGCTGACATGATGGATCAAATGATAGTGCGGCAACAGGAGTCTACTAAATAAATTGTGACCCTAAGATATATGGAAAAAAAATAATCCATTTAAAGCTATAAAATCCCTATGAATATTGTATCCACTATTGTTCCTATATTTATTGTCATTTTTCTGGGTCTGGTTTCAAAAAAGTGGGGATTTTTCACCTCTGATTTTTTAGGCCAGGCCAATCGGCTGGTCTATTATTTTGCTATACCTGCCATGATATTCAATTCCATATCCAAAGCCACCCTGCGGACCCAGTTTAATCTGTCCGTAATCATGATCTCCCTTTTTGTTCTTTTGCTGATCACAACTATTGCATGGGCTGCTTCACGGGGCATGAATATAGTCCAGTCTTCACAGGGGACATTTATTCAATCTTCCTTTCATGGGAATTTGGGCTATATCGGCTTGGCAGTGGCCTTCTATTATCTTGGGGACAGCGGTTTTGTGAGAGCCGCCATTATTGCCGGATTTGTTATGATCCTTCAGAATATCCTGGCTGTGATTGTCCTTCAATACCATAACGAAACCAGTAGAGGTCGTACCAGCATAACAACCACATTGAAAACCACCATGGCCAATCCCGTGATCCTGTCTGCCCTGGCTGGAATTATTTTTTCTCTGTCAGGGCTTCAAATGCCACTGATTATTGGTCGGGCACTGACCATTATCAAAGGTATGGCCCTTCCCATGGCCCTGCTGATTATCGGGGCTTCGCTTTCCTTTGAAAAATTCAAACCCAGATTTTGGCCTGTAATGGTCTCCTGTTTTTTAAAAGTGATAATGACTCCAGCCATTGGACTGATTCTGTTTAAGCTGTTTTCTATAAATCCTTCCGATTATCTTCCGGGTTTGATCATCCTTGCTTCCCCTACAGCCACTCTGACCTATATCATGGCAAGGGAGATCGGAGGGGATTCTGATTTTGCAGTTGCTGCCATATCCATCAGCACCATATTCTCCAGTGCGACATATGGGCTATGGTTGACCATGGGGTAAGCTATCCTGATATTAATCATTTTGTTTAAAGAAAAGATCACTGGCATTATAAGAACTGCGTACAAAAGGGCCTGAAGCAATTTTTTTAAATCCTATCTGCCTTGCCTTATCCTCAATTGTTTGAAATTCTTCTGGTGAATAATACTTTCTAACTCTAAGATGATTTTTTGTGGGCTGCAGGTATTGCCCGATTGTTATTATATCACAGCAATTGTTATAAAGATCTGTCATGGTTTGTTCAAGTTCCCCCATTGTTTCACCAAGGCCCACCATGATCCCTGATTTTACAGGCATTGAAGAATTTATGGATTTAACATTTTGTAACAATTCAAGGGATTGGTGATAATTGGCTTCCGGTCGGGCTGTGGGGTAAAGGGATGGCACAGTCTCTGTATTATGGTTTAAAACATCTGGTTTTGCATCTACAACTATTTTTAATGCTTTAAAATTTCCCTGAAAATCTGGAATTAAAACCTCAATTTTTGTAGTATCAAATATTGTAGATTTTATTGCTTTAATGGTATTGGCAAATTGAAAAGCACCTCCATCCTCAAGATCATCTCTTGTAACTGAAGTAAGTACAACATATCTTAATTTTAAATCATGAGCTGTTTTAGCAACTCTCATGGGTTCGTCACTGTCCACTGATATTGGTATTTTTTGTGAGATATTGCAAAACCTGCAATTTCGTGTACAGACTGATCCGAGAATCATAAAGGTGGCTGTATTTTTGGAAAAACATTCAAACATGTTAGGGCAGTTGGCTTCCTGGCACACTGTATGCAGTTTTGCTCTGGAGAGTAAATTTCTTACCTTTTGATAATCCCCGCCTTTTGGAAGGCTTTTTTTAAGCCATGGAGGTTTAGCAATTTTTCTATTTTTTATTGTATCCATGTAATCTTTACCTGATGATGTAATCAAATACAGATGAAAAATGCTTTATAAATGAATTTTTGATTCTATCCATGGAAAAATCATAATTCTTTCCCATAGATTTAGATTGAGCTTTCTCTTTTCCAATGGAAGTTATTGATATATCAGAAAGACCACATGGATTGATCCATGAAAAAGGTTCAAGATCAGGATTGATATTCAATGCAAGACCATGCATGGAAATACCTCTTTTAATGGCAATTCCTACACTACCGAGTTTTGCATTGCCGACCCAGATGCCATTATTTTTTTTATTTCTATCAGCATTAATATCATAGTCATTTGCTGTCAACTTCATTATCTCCTCAAGCCCGTAAACAAAATCCTTTACACCGATTTTGTTTTTTTCAAGATCAATAACTGGGTACATGACTGCCTGACCCGGACAGTGATAGGTTATATTTCCACCACGATTGGTTTGAATAATATCAATATTTTGTGCAGATAAAAATTTTTTAGAAACAGTTAAATTTTCCTTGCCGCCTCTTCTGCCAAGGGTAAATACACATTGGTGTTCAACAAAAAAAAGATAATCTTCTTCAATGATTTTATCAATTTTTTCCTGCTGGATTCTAATTTGAAGCTCAAGCGCTTTTTTGTATTCCAGCACTCCAAGATCTTGAAATATAGCCAAGTGCTTTTTTTTAAA
The DNA here is from genome assembly GCA_027858995.1 of Deltaproteobacteria bacterium. Taxonomy (GTDB): domain Bacteria; phylum Desulfobacterota; class Desulfobacteria; order Desulfobacterales; family Desulfobacteraceae; genus Desulfobacula. The sequence continues at coordinate 5,379 of JAQIBP010000170.1, forward strand.
ACTTCCGGGCACTATCCTCTCAGGCATGGTTTTCTGGCTGCTGCAACTTCATCAAGACGAGTAACCTTTGTTAAAAAAGGAGCGTTTTTCAATGTTTCAGGATCTTGCTTTGCCTCTTTTGCAATGGCTTTTACAGCATCAATAAATTGATCAATATCTTCTTTGGATTCTGTTTCAGTTGGTTCCACCATAAATGAGCCTTCTATGACAAGCGGAAAATAAACAGTGGGCGGATGGAAGCCGTAATCCAGCAATCGCTTGGCCATATCCATGGTGGTAATATGATTCTCTTTTTGTATTGCATCATTAAAAACACACTCATGCATGCAGGGCATATCATAAGGAAGGTTAAGAGTGCCTTTCAGGCTCTCTTTGATATAATTGGCATTAAGAACAGCAAGCTTGCTTGCATCAGTTAAACCCTTTGCTCCCATGGAAAGAATATAGGAGTAGGCTCTGACCATGATGCTGAAATGTCCGTAAAAGGTATGAATTCTGCCAATTGTATCAGGACGGTTCACAACAAACCTGTAGGAATCAAGCTCCTTTACAATCCTTGGTACAGGCAAAAAGGGTTCAAGTATTTTTCCAACAGCAACAGGACCTGATCCCGGCCCTCCGCCGCCATGGGGAGTTGAAAAGGTTTTATGAAGATTCAGATGAAGAACGTCAATGCCTATTTCACCTGGTTTTACAATACCCATAATGGCATTCATATTAGCTCCATCACCATAAACAAGACCTCCTTTTGAATGGACAATATCTGCAATCTCTTTAATATTGGATTCAAAAAGTCCAAGGGTATTGGGATTGGTTACCATAATCCCTGCAGTATCTTCATCCATGACAGCTGCAACATCTTCAGGTTCAAGGATTCCATTTTTCCCGGATTTAATATTAATTGATTCATATCCACAAAGAGAGGCACTGGCAGGATTAGTACCGTGGGCTGTATCAGGAATAATGATTTTTGAGCGCTGTTTTCCTTTTTTAGCATGGAATGCATGAATCATGAGCATACCGGCAAGCTCGCCGTGAGCTCCTGCAGCAGGTTGAAGAGTAACAGCATCAAATCCTGTTATACTTCCAAGATATTGCTCAAGGTTATACATCAATTTTAAAGCCCCCTGGGAATACTCATCCCCGGCAAGGGGGTGGGCTGCTGCAAATCCCTGGCGTGCAGCCTGCACTTCATTGGTTTTAGGATTATATTTCATGGTGCATGATCCCAATGGATACATCCCGGAATCCACACCAAAATTCCATTGAGAAAGCCGTGTATAATGCCGCACAACATCGAGTTCAGAAAGCTGGGGCAGTTCAGGAGCCTCTTCAGTAAGGTTCTGGTCAAGTTCTACCCTGTCAACATCTGCTTTGGGCAGTGATATGGCACATCGTCCTCTGCGGCTTTTTTCCCAGAGATTGGGTTCATTGAAAATAAGGCCGCTTGTTCCAGGATGTCTGTTCATTATTGCACCTCCTTTGCCAATTGATCAATATCAGCTTTTGAAATTGTTTCAGTTGCACAGAACAAATAGTGTTGTTTGAATTCAGGATAAAAGGGTTCAAGTTTCACTCCTGCAAATATACATTTTTCATTGATCAGGGCAGCTCTTTTCTGTTCAAATCCAGCAGGTGCTTTTAAGACAAATTCGTTGAAAAAAGGTTTGTCAAAAACAGATTCAAAACCTGCCTTCTCAAGAGTTGTTTTAAGACATACTGCTTTGTCATGATTTTGTTGTGCAATTTCCCTGATACCGATTTTACCTGCAGTAGCAAGGTACATGGCAGCAGTCATAGCGTTTAGCCCATTATTGGAACAGATATTGGAAGAGGCTTTTTCTCTTCTTATGTGCTGTTCTCTTGTGGCAAGGGTTAATACATAACCTTCATCACCATTTGTATCCAGAGTTTTTCCAATTAAACGTCCCGGAAGATTTCTCATCTGCTTTTTTGTTCCGGCAAGCAATCCTAAACCAGGACCTCCAAATGATTTGGCAATACCAAGACTTTGGCCTTCACCTGCTACTATATCAGCACCAAGGCTGCCGGGATTTTTCAAAAGACCATAAGCCAAAGCTTCTGTAAAGGATGTAATAAACAATATTTTTTTGTCATCTGAAACTGTTTTAAAGGCTTTTAAATCTTCAATATTGCCAAAAAAGTTCGGGGATTGAACACAAATCCCTGCTATGTTATCCATGCCTTTGAGAGCATCTATATCTGTAAGACCATCTTTTGTATAAGGAATTTCAACAATTTCATATCCTGCAGGTTTAAGATATGTCTGCATAATCTGTCGATGATTTGGATGGACAAGAGAGGATACAGCTATTTGGCTTGATTTTTTATGTTTTCTCAAAGCAATAAGAGCAGCTTCTGAAAGGGCAGTCCCGCAATCATAATGGGATGCTGTGGCAACATCCATCCCGAGAAGTTCTGTTATCATGGTCTGGAACTCATAAATTCCCTGCAGTGTTCCCTGGCTTACTTCGGGTTGATAAGGAGTATATGCTGTCATAAATTCTGATCTTGAAATCAAATAGGGAATTATAGCAGGAATATAGTGGTCATAAGAACCAGCACCCATAAAGCATTTATAGTCTTTACACGCAATATTCAAGGATGCAATCTCTTCCATGTGGGCATTAAGTTCCCACTCTGACAGAATTTCCGGGATATCAATGCTTTTATCGGTTTTAAGATCATCTGATATGCAGTTGAACAAATCATCAAGATTGGAATGACCTGTAACCTTGAGCATGCTTTCAATGTCTTCTTTTGTATGGGGAAGATAGCGCATGATTTTTTATCCTTTCAGCATGTCAATGTATGCACCTTTGTCAAGCAGAGCTTCAAACTGGGACATATCATCAGGTTTTACCTTGATGATCCAGCCATCATCATAGCAGGATTCATTAACAAGCTCTGGAGCATCTTCAAGGCCTTCGTTTATTTCAGTAATCTCTCCTGCAACAGGCATATATATTTCAGAAACTGCCTTTACAGATTCAACACTTCCAAATTCATCATCCTTTTCAAATGTATCACCGGTTTCAGGAAGCTCCACAAAAACAATCTCCCCAAGTTGATCCTGGGCATAATCATTTATACCAATAGTGATAACCCCGTCTGAAAGTTTTGCCCACTCATGATCTTTTGTGTATTTTAAATCTTCAGGTAAATTAAGATCATTAATCTCTTTCATTACAAACCTCCTATTTATTAAATTTATTGTATAAAATTGTCCAATTTTTTTCTTGCTGTTCTGTCAGGCCTTATATTCTTTACAATTGTAACTTTAATGGATCTTTTTCCCTCTTTAATATTATTCATTAGAAAATATAGGGAACTTTTAAATTATAGGATTTATATACAACAAATGTCTCCACAGATCCAATACCATCAACATTAGAGATTTCCTGGGTATAAAATTCAAGCAGACCAAAACCTTTTTTAAAAAGAACAAGAATCATGAGATCATATCTGCCGGTAACAACATTTACTGAAATAACCCCTTTAAGTCTGCTGATCTCTTCACCTTTTTCAACAAGATTCATCTCAGTGAGTTTTATGCCTATGATAACAACACGATGGTCGGGCAGAGTGGCAGGATCAACAAGACCGCAGATTTCAAGGACACCCTCCTTCTGAAGATTGTTTACCCTGGTTCTGACTGTATTTTCTGTGATGGAGAGTTGATCTGCAATTTTTTTAAAGGATTTCTTACCCTCTTTTAATTCTCTGATAATATCTATATTTGTCTTATCTATTTTCATGATTCCCTCGTTTTTTGTAATAAAAACTTATGGAAAAACAAATTTATTTATTTATTATCGAAAAATACCTCGCAATTATCGTGTTGTCAATATAAAGTTTTTAAAAACTGGATATTTGCCATAGGTGATATTTTAGGCCCCAATAAAATTATGCTCGCCCATGTGGCTTCCCATGAAGTTGTGATTGCTGTCCAGAATGCAATGGGTTAAAAAGGAATAATGAATTATGATGTTGTTCCAGGTGCTGTTTTTACTATGCCGGAAATCGGTACAGTGGGTCTAAGTGAGATCTGGCAAAGATAAAAGGCTTTGATAGTGAAAGTTTTTCCATGAAAGCATGCGGAATGCCGCTCCATGGCTTACAGTAAGTGAGGTAAAAAAAGGATATATCAACTTTCATGATGTATCCTTTTTCAATTTGTCTCTTTCAACTGAAAGATGTTTATCCTGCTCAGGAAAAACCTGCGTTAGGCGCTCCTGCAGCACATTTACCAAGGCTAGGGCCCCCCATAAAACTTGTTGCACTCATTTTTTTGGCAACTTCCCTGGAATTGCACTGGGGACAGGAAATGTCTTTGTCATCTCCTGCAAAAACAAGTTTTTCAAACTCTTTTTTACATTTGTTGCATTTATATTCGTAAATAGGCATGGAAACACTCCTTTCTTATTTTGTTGCATCAAGCAACACTTATTTTTTTTGTTACTTCCCTGGTGTTACATTCAGGACAGGAAACATCCGTGTCATCGTCAGCAGAGCTATTTTTTTCAAACTCTGTTTCACATTTACAACATTTATATTCATAAATTGATATTGTTTTACACTGTTGTCTTTGTCTGTAATATACAAATCATTTTTACGGTTCATATTGCTCTCCTTTAATTATGGAATATTAATTATATGATTTTAAATATTATGCTATATAAAGGGTGTTGAAACCATTCATTTTACGAATGAATTATAACTGTCTTATTTTTTTTGAATCACATTTTTCCAAGTTTTTTTTGCTCAAATTGTCAATTATGTAACCTGATTCTGTTTTTA
>JAQIBP010000045.1 GCA_027858995.1 Deltaproteobacteria bacterium
AGGCTCTGAGGCGCTTATCTACTTGATATTAAATGGTTTGTTGAGCAGAGGCTAAATGATTCGTGATAGAAAGCCATGAATATTAGGGGGAATTACAGTCCATGAAAATCCGTGATCAAGGGAAAAAAATTCTTAAATGGAGCAGAGATTTTTTAGGAAAACCTCTACACACTCAATTTGGAGCCAAAATTGATATAGATCAGGTGTATCAAAGCAGGAAAGGATTTACAGACCGGGAATTTTTTATAAAACAAGCCAACAAGAATATCCAGTTAATGGTTACTGCAAATCCGATATTTAATCTGAAAAATCAGATTCAGGGCATAATAATTATATTTAATGAGATAAACCGTATAAGAAGACTTGTTAACCATATAGCCGGGTCCCAGGCAAGATTTAAATTTGAAGATATAACAGGCATCAGCCCTTCCATTGAAAAAGCAAAACAGCTTGCCATGGTTGCAGCTTCAAGCACTTCAACAGTTTTGATTACAGGGAAAACCGGAACAGGAAAAGAACTATTTGCACAAGCCATACATAATAAAAGTAAAAGGCAAAAATATCCTTTTTTGACAATAAACTGCAGTGCTATTCCAAAAGAACTTATTGAGAGTGAACTTTTCGGGTATGCTGAAGGTGCTTTTACAGGTGCAAGAAAAGGGGGTCGCCCTGGGAAATTTGAACTGGCAAATGGAGGAACAGTATTGCTGGATGAAATTGGAGACATGCCCTTGAATATGCAGACAAAACTGCTGCGTGTTCTGCAAACCAGAAGGATATATAGAATAGGAGAGCATAAGCCGATAGAAGTGGATATCCGGATCATTGCTGCCACCCATGTTAATTTGAAAAATGCTGTTTCCCATGGTAATTTCAGGGAAGATCTATTCTACCGTTTAAATGTATTCCCCATTAAAATTCCGTCTCTTAAAAATCGTATAGAAGATATCTTGCTACTGGCAAATAATATTCTAAACAGGACTTCTAATGCAATGGACAAACCTTATTTATCATTTTCTGCAGATTCTGAAAACAGCCTTTTAAAACACGATTGGCATGGGAATGTGCGTGAGCTGGAAAATGTTGTTGAAAGAGCGATAAATGTAGTTGAAGGAAAAATAATTGAGCCAATGCATATGGGGCTAATCAATACTCGAAAACATCAACCCGTTTCAATATTAAACCAAAAACTTCTTCTTAAAAAAGTAGAAATGGAAACCATAGCTGAAACCCTTGAAGCAGTGGGATATAATATTTCCAGGGCATCTAAAATTTTAGGTATTTCCCGTGCAACCCTGTATAAAAAAATCGACCGATACCATCTCTCCATTTCAAAATCAACCGAATAATATTTCGGCTTGTTGTTTTTATAGAACAAACTATAATCATAGGATATCACAAGAACTGTATAATTATTTTACATGTAAAGAAATTATACACTTTTCTAACACCTTGTTTTATAAAAAGATTTCTCAACCATGTTTAAAAATGTTTAATTTTTAAACAATCAGCATGATATTTTTATTTAAGCTGTTCAGTATTATTTAAATAATAAAAATCACATAATTACAACACGTTAACTTAAAAATATCCTGGCAAATAAAATTAATTATTTTCTGGCATACAGTTTGCTATTTCTAAAGGTATTAATGAATGTCATTGCTGAAATAATAAAAAGTTGCCAAATATTATTAGCAACTGGGATATCAAATGTGTTTCACATGATATTTTAACTTTAAAAAAGGAGGGTTTAATTAATGAGTTTCTTTAAAATTAAAAAAGTTTCATTTTTAGCTGTTATTTTCATTGGGCTTGGGATCATGACCTGGTGTATGCCACCGTCTACAGCAACTGCAGGTGAAAAACCTGTAAAAATTGGACTTCTTTCTCCATTCTCACCTCCTGGAGATGCAGCTTCAGGACAACGTATGAAATGGGGTGCAGAACTTGCCATCAAATATATAAACGAAGAAATGGGCGGTGTTCTGGGTGGTCGACCAGTGAAACTGATTGTGGAAGATGATGCTGGGACACCTGCGGATGGCATTGCAGGTTATCGCAAACTTGTACAGAAAGATGGGGTTGTTGGTGTGGTAGGTCAGTATCACAGTTCAGTCTGTATTGCAGTGAATAAAGTGGCAAGAGATTTAAAAGTTCCTCTGTTTTCTTCAGGTGCATCATCCCCTAAAATTACTGAATCAGAAAATCCTTTTATCTTCAGCATTATGTCCCTTACACCTGACAGATCTAAATTCTGGGTAGATTTTATCAAAAACATGGGTGGCAAGCGTATTGCCATTGCTGCAGAAGACACAGATTACGGAACAGGTTTTACAACATGGGTTGCAAAATATGCTAAAGAAGCCGGTATGGAAGTAAAATCGATCATTTTTCCGCGTACCATAACTGACTTGACTCCTCTGTTGCTTGAAATAAAAGCTTGGAAACCTGATTTTTTAGTAAATATTGGTGTACCCCCTGCTGCTTATTTATTGACAAAGCAAGCCTATGACATTGGATTGTTCCCAAAAGTGCATATGATTGCCTCTTTTGCATGGCCAGCCAGGGATGAATTCTGGAATGCTGTTGGCGATAAAGGCAAAGGAATCTTATATAACTCATATTATAAACCTGGTATGAACATGACAGATCTGGGTGAATGGATGAGTCCAAGATATATAAAGCTTCACGATGAAGTCCCAACATTTTTTTCATTAAATGTATTTGGTGAGATCATTGTTATAGCCCAGGCAATAAACATGGCACAATCGGATGATCCACAAAAAATTGCCAAAGCACTTGTCCAATGGCCATATAAAGATTGGAATGGAATTGTGGATTTTAAGGAACCACATGGAGTGAAATGGCATAGTGTATCAGCTCCTAACATTATTCTTCAGCAAACTGAAGTAAGACAGAAGTTTACAGATTCCAAACTTATCTGGCCCATCGAACTAGGCGGGGATGGAAAAATTGAATAAAAATTAATCTTTAGTTGATAGTTACCCCCGGATCAAAAATGAATCAGAAAAGAGATCCAACCATCTTTTCTGATGATCCGGGGTTCAAAACATTCACTCAACACATTAGCTTAATTAATATAGAGGTTAGAATGGAAAAAACTCTACTGCTATCCAAGAAAGAGATTTCACAATGCCTAAATATGGAACATTGTCTGAAAATATGTGAAGATATGTATGCTGCCTATGGTAATGGTCAGGTAAAAATACCACCCAAACTCAATCTGAACCTTGGTGAAGGCACTGCCTGGCCCCCCTATGATGGATATGTTAATGCCATGCCGGCTTATGTCAGCACCATTGATAAGGCGAGTTTGAAATGGGCAGGTGGTTGGCATGGTAACCTGAATATTGGGCTGCCTTATATAATGGGCACCATTTTACTTTTAGCTCCTGACAGCGGTTTTTTGCTATCTGTCATGGATGGCGGCTATATTACCGATTTACGCACTGGAGCACAAACCGGTGTTGCTGCCAAGTATCTGGCAAAAAAAAATTCCAGTACCATGACGATTATAGGAGCCGGAGCTCAAGGCAGGATGAATCTCAGGGCTGTATCCGGCACCATCTCCCTTGAAGATGTTCGTGTAAATGATCTGTCCCTGGACAATGCCCAGAAGTTTGCCATGGAGATGTCAGAAGAACTGGGATTAAATATACGTGTAGTTAATGATATCAAAAAGGCTGTCAGGGGTGCAGATATCATAGTCACTGCAACCTCTGCAAACAAACCTCTGGTAATGAAGGAGGATGTTTCACCCGGAACTTTTATCGGTTCTATAGGATCTTATCCTGAGCTGGAACCACGGTTGGTTACGGAGGCGGATAAAGTCATTGTTGATTCATGGGCACAAAATGAGCATAGGGGTGAACTTCACAGTCTCATCAATGACAATCAGTTTGATAAATCTGATTTGCACGCTGAATTGGGAGAAGTGGTTGTCAGCACTAAAGCGGGAAGGGAAAATGATGAGGAAATCATTATTGGTTGTTTGATTGGGATGGGCATGCTGGACACAGGGTGTGCAGCTCATGTTTACAAAAAGGCAATACAGCGGAATTTGGGGACATATTTTGATTTTGGTCAGTCTGGTACAGTCAATTGAAAATCAGCTTTGGAAAATATGGAAACAAAAAAATCAAAATATTGCAGAAAAAGACTATTTTTTATTTAGGAGGAAAAAACTTTGGATCTGCATCTTTTTAGTCAATTTTTAATCTCCGGTCTAATCATGGGGGTTTTGTATTGTTTGATGTCCATGGGAATTAATTTTATTTATGGTATCATGAAAGTTATAAACTGGTCCATGGGTGAATTCTTCATGATCGGTGCCTTTATACAATATTTGTTGTTAGAATCATTTATTGGATCAGAGTACTGGTATATTGGTGTCATAATATCTGCCTGTGCAGTATTTGTTCTTGGGGCATTAGTTCAGGTGATTTTAATCAAGCCGATGTTTGTTGGAATCATTGAGGCAAAGATGGAATATGTTACCATTATCACAATCGCCCTTGCTATTTTTCTGAGGAATCTCGCTCTGCTAATAGGGGGACCATATATATATACACCTCCTGATTACGCAAAGCCTACCCAGCTCCTCACTTTACCCCTGAGCGGAAACAGGCTGGTTGCATTTATTGGTGCACTGGTTTTGCTGGGACTTTTTTACTTTTTTATTAAAAAATCATGGACAGGAAAAGCATTTCAGGGTGTGGCACAAAATCGTGCGGGAGTGCAGACATCAGGGGTTAATGTTCTGCGATATGATATGCTTGCTTTTGGCCTTGGTACTGCTTTAGCAGGTGCTGGGGGAGCTTTAATGGCACCTATTTTTTCTGTCCATCCTCTGTGCGGACTTGCACCAACTATCAGGGGATTTGAAATAATAGTAATTGCCGGTTTAGGATCCATCCCTGGAATTCTCGTAGCAGGTCTATTATTGGGTTTTGCAGAAAGTCTGGGTTCAGCTTTTATCAGTCCATCTTTCGTAGATATTTACGGTTTTATTCTTCTGGTAATCGTTCTTTCCATAAAACCCTATGGTATGTTTGGAAAAGCTGAAAGGACTGTTTAATTAAATCAAACAAAAACTAAGGCCATTGACCATGAATTTATTCCATACAAAATATTTAGTTTTTTTAATATTAGTTCTTTTTGCTGCTTTTCTTCCCATGTATATCGGCGAATACTGGCAGTATGTTTTAACTATCGCATTTTTTTACGCCATTTTAGCTGCGAGCTGGAACCTGCTCAGTGGTTATACAGGGTTATTTTCACTGGCACATCATGCCTTTGGAATGATTGGAGCTTATACATCAACCCTTCTCATGGCAAAGGCAGGTATCCCTTTCTGGATGAGTATTCCTGCTGGAATTCTCTTAACCATGTTGATCAGTAGCTTAATGGGTATTATGTGTCTCAGAGTTTCAGGTCTTTATCTTGCTTTGATTACATGGGCATTTGCTGAAGTTGCACGAAATTATTTCAGGCTCCATTATACATTTACCGGTGGTGACAGGGGGCTTGAGTCATCTTTGCTTTTCGGCACTATTCAACCGACCCCATATTATTATCTTTTCCTTGGACTGCTGATCGCTACCATAATCCTTATTGTTTTAATCATGAGATCACGCATTGGATATTATTTAAAGGCCATAAGGGATGATTCCATTGCTGCCAGGTCCATGGGGGTAAATATTGTCCGTTATAAAATTTTTGCCTTTGCAGTATCAAGTGGTCTTGCAGGAATGGCGGGAGCTTTTTACGGCCATTCCATAGGTTTAATCAGTCCTATCATGGGTGACTTCAATGAAATGGCAATGATCATTATTTTTGTTGTTATTGGTGGAATAAGAACAATGCCTGGACCAATCATCGGAGCCATAGCTGTTCGAATCCTCATGGAATTATTAAGAGCACAGTCAGAGGTTCGAATCTTAATCCTGAGTCTGCTGGTTATTATTATTATGCGGTTTTTCAATGGTGGATTAATGGAATTATACAGACAAATAAAACAGTGGATTAATAAAGATAAAAACGGAGGCACATCTGCTTATCATGAAATAGAAACTCCAAAACAGGGGGAATCTTAATGAATAACAAAAATAAAATACTTGAAATGGATAATGTTGTCAAAATATTTGGCGGATTAAAAGCCAATAATGGAGTATCCTTTGAGGTGGAAAAAGGAGAAATCCGGGGATTGATAGGTCCCAATGGCTCAGGAAAAACAACACTGATTAATCAGATTACCGGTATTTATGATGCTACAGAAGGACATATCCGTTATAAAGGTAAAAAAATCAATGGATTGCAGCCTGATGTGATCGCAGCCATGGGTATCATGCGGACATTTCAGGTGGCCCGCGTGTTTCTCAATATGACAGTCCTTGAAAATATGCTTATACCGGCATTTACTCAGGGACAATCAAACAATGAAGCCAATACCAGGGCTGAAGAGCTTCTTGATTTTGCACTTTTGAGCCGTCTGAAAAATAAGCCCACAAAGAGTCTTTCAGGCGGTCAATTCATGCTGCTCCAAATTGTACGCGGTTTCATGCGTAAGGGGCTTGAATTATATGTTATGGATGAGCCTTTTGCTGGAGTTCATCAATCTATAAAGGGTATAATCATTAAATCCATCAAAATGATGAATCAGGATAAAAATGTAACATTTCTTATAGTGAGTCATGAAATGGCAACAATTAGTTCTCTTTGCAGCAAAGTCACTGTGTTGGATAAAGGAGCACGCATTGCTGAGGGCTCAATGAAAGAAGTTGCCAATATACCTGAAGTTATTGACGCATATCTGGGAGGATAAAAAATGGCTATGCTGTACATGGAAAATATCACGGTTGGTTATGTTGAGGGAATTGATATTCTGCGTAATGTTTCCATAGAAATTGAAAAAAACAAGATTACCGGAATCATAGGTGCAAACGGCTCTGGTAAATCTACTCTGCTAAAGACTATATTCGGTTTTCTTCATCCAAATAAAGGAAAGATAGTTTTCAAAGATAAAGAGATCGATAAAAGCCGCCCATATTATATGAAGGAAATGGGTATAAGCTACATGTTGCAGGAATACAGTACATTTCCTGAATTATCCATTAATGATAATCTTTTATTAGGTGCATGGACATTTCGAAAAGATAAAAAAAGAATAAAAAAAAGGTTGTCTGAAATTTATGAAATTTTCCCTGTGCTGGCAGAACGAAAAGCTTTAAAAGCGGGGAACCTGAGCGGTGGCCAGTTAAGAATGCTCTCTGTGGGAAAAGAGATCATGTCAGAACCTGAACTACTGCTGATAGATGAACCATCTGTAGGTCTTCAACCAAACATTGTAACAGAAATTTATGACCTGCTGATTAAAATATCAAAACAAGGTACCACAATTCTTATTGTGGATCAAAATATGCTGAAAGCTCTTGAGGTATCAGACAATATGTACATGCTTGACATGGGTCAGGTTAAGCAAGGTGGACCTAAGGAAGATTTTAAAGACAGTATCAGAGAATTGATCAAAACTTCATTAATGGCTGATTAATATAATTTGAAAGGAGATAAAAATGGCAGACAAACTCAATTTTACAGTACTTGGCAGTGGAAACGGTGGGAGAGCTTTTTGCAGTCACATTGCTCACAAAAACTTTCCGGTTATAATGTATGAACCCCTTGAGGAAACTAAAGATTTCTTGAAATTACAAGACGAAAAGGAAATTTTTTTAAAGGGAGATATTGAAATTGGTGGGAAACTGCAAGATATAACCATGGATATGGAAAAAGCTGTAAAAAATGCCAATGTTATTATTGTAGTTGTACCATCATTTGCACATAGACCCATATTTAACAAATTGATTCCGGAACTTAAGGATGGACAACATGTTATTCTTGTCCCTGGCAATTACGGTGGGTTCCTATTAAAAAAAATGATGTCTGATATGGGAATAAGCAGAGATATAATTATTTCTGAACTCTCTTCCCTTCCTTATGCATGCAGAATCAACTCGTATAATACAGTTATGATTTACAAGAAAAAATTTCAGATGAAACTTGCCTCGTCACCTGCAAATAAAAACAGTGAAATTGTAGATATTATGAATGAAGTATTTAATGGGTATGTAAAATTTATCCCAGGTAAAAATCTGTTGGAAATGGATCTTGATAATGTAAACCAGGCACTTCATCCTCTGCCAGTTCTTTTAAATTATGGTACCATTGAAAACCATCCAGAGACATTCAGGCATTATATGGATGGTGTTACACCACTGATTTCAGAAAAAATGGAACGACTTGACCAGGAACGTCTTAATATTGGAAAAGCTTTTTCGTTGAATCTTATGCCAACTCTGGATCAACTAAAAATGTATTATGGAAGTAATAATTCTAAATCATTCTATGAGTATGTTAACAGCGATGAAAGCCCTTATAAAGATATCGTCGGACATGATGTTATGGGTAGATATCTTACTGAAGATATACCATTTCTCCATGTCCCAGCTTGTGAACTTGCTGCTGTATTAGATCTGAAAATCACAATAACAAACTTGTGTGTTCAATTGGCCTCGGAACTTCATAATACTGACTATATTTCCAAAGGATATACTCTTGATAAACTTGGGATAGCAAACAAACAACCAGAGGAAATTATGAAATTGATTTCATAATCACTTTTTATCCATAGAGGTCAAGCTGGTCAAAAATTGTCAATCGTTACCCGTTTGCAGACTTTAAAATGGTGTGCAGCAAAACATTTGTTCCTGCTTCACAATCTTCCCATTTTGTCTTTTCAACCTCAACATGGCTGCGTCCGCCAATGCTTGGAACAAATATCATGGCAGTAGGTGCAATCTGATTCATATAGCTTGCATCATGACCGGCTCCGCTTACCATGTGAAGAGATGGATAGCCAAGAATTTTGGCTGAGTCAGCTATATTTTTTACAAGTTCCTGATTAAAAGGTGAGTGTTCCACCCTCCAGGTCTCTTCAATACGAATTGGGCATCCTCTCCCATGGGCAATATTTTCAAAATCCTGTTTAACCAGATCCCATGCTTTTATTGCAAGATCATCATCCCAGGAGCGGATATCAACAGTAAAATGAATTTTGTCCGGGATAATATTTCTGGAGTTTGGCTCATTTTGAATCTCACCCACAGTTGCCACAAGATTCCCACCCATACGATTTGGCAGCTCATTTACTTTAAGAATCATCTCAGCAGCAGCACACAAAGCATCATGACGGCCTTCCATCGGGGTGGGACCTACCTGATTGGCCTCTCCTTCAAGATAAATATCATACCAGTGAAGGCAGACAATGCCTTTGGGAATTCCAATAATTTTGTTTTCTCTCTCAAGGACCGGACCCTGCTCAATATGGTATTCATAATAGGCATGGATATCTGATTTTTTGGCAGGGGTATCACCTTTATAACCAATGCGGATCAGTTCATCTTCAAAGCGTTTTCCATTGATATCAGTTCTGTCATAGATCCACTTTTTATCAAGGGCATTGGCCCATACGCCAGAACACATCATGGCAGGAGCAAATCTTGTACCCTCTTCATTGGTCCACACAACTATGGTTATAGGATGCTGAGTCTCTATACTGTTTTCAGTGAGGGTTCGCATAACTTCCAAAGCACCCATAACTCCGAGAATACCGTCAAACCGCCCGCCTTTTGGCTGGGAATCAATATGAGAGCCGCTCATAACAGGTGCAAGGGTGTTGTCTTTACCTTTGCGCGTTCCAAAGATATTGCCCAGTTCATCAATAACAATTTCAAGATCCAGCTCTTTAAGCCATTTCACAAACAGATCCCGTGCTGCTTTATCTTCATCTGATAAAGTTAAGCGCTGCACCCCGCCATTGGGTGTGGCACCAATCTTTGCCATCTGTTCAAGTGAATCCTGTAATCTTTTGCCATTGATTCTCAATTGATTATTTTCCATTTTATTTAAATCATCCTTGTTTAACTGGTATTCAAAAATTTATTCTATACTGTATCTCCAATGGATTCGTGCAGTAAATGTTTTTTAACAATTTTAATCCACTGTGCCGGATAGGCGACTTTAAATGCAATAGTATCAATCGTTTCAGAATTAATTTCAGGTCGGGCTAAAAAATCAACCTTAACTGCTGACTGATAAAGCCTGGTCTCTCTATGTGAATCACCGTGATATACTTTTTTTATTGATTTTACTGGAATATCAAATATTATATCTGAAAATCGCCCCTTAAACATCAGACCTTTTTTATGTACAACCAAAAAACCTTTATACTTTTTTAGTGCCTCCTGGTCTGAAGAGAGTCCAAAGCATATTATGCCAAATCCAAGAGCGATAATATCTTTTTTATTATATTTTTTTTTTACCCACTGTTTTTCCTTCCAGGTAAAAAATGTCATACCAATGAGGATGCTTAAAAACAGGAATCCTATTATAAAAATATGGTATTGGTCAAAAAAATTCATTGATATAAACCATTAAAAAGAGGCTTCTGAATAATATTCAATTTTGTTTTAGTGCAAGTAATATGAAAATTATAACCGGAGGAATACATTAAGTATTTTGAGGATTATCATTTTCATATTCCGTGGCAATTGGACAAAAGAGGATGTTATTCAAAAGTCTTAAGATGTGAGATTGATTTAATAAATAATCAAACCTCACATCTTAATATCTTTTAACTAAAAAGTTACTATCTTATCTCGCCTTCTTTCATTGCTGCCCATTTTTCTTCTGCTTTTTCCCATGCTTCTTCAGTTGCATCTTTTTCCCATGCTTCAAGCCCTCTATCCGCTTTTGTGGCACCGGGCAGTAAATTGTCCAGTATCATCGCAACAATCGCTGTCACCGCCATTCCAGTTGTTAAAATAGCTTGGAAAATATTGCTTAGCGTATTAACAATAGATCCTGCTTCTCCCCAGACAAGTGGGACTGCATTTGCTGAAAGCATTGGGTTGAAATGGTATGGAACACTTAATCCACAGAAAAATGCCAGACCAATGATAAAAAGGTTGCGTGAATTATTCATGTTTACTAATTGAAGGTTTGAAAGCCCTACCGAGGCAATCATTCCAAAAAGGCCTACAAACATTGCACCAACAACTGGTTTTGGCAGAGTTGCAAGACTTGCTCCAAATTTGCCGCAAATCGGGATAAGAAGCATTGCAATAGCACCTGCGATAATTACACGGCGGCTTGCAACTTTTGTAAGGCCGATTGACCCGATATTTTCAGAATAGGTGGTTGTTCCGTTTCCAGTCTGTAAAATACCTGCAATCAGACACCCTAAACCTTCAGCTCCAAGACCTTTTGATATCATTTTTTCTGTTGGTACAGGGGCTTCTGAGATTCTGGCACATGCATAGTAATCACCAATGGATTCCACCATTGATGCAAAATATCCTGCCAGCATGCCAATTGTGCCTGCCCAGAGTGTTGCGCTGCCAAGATCAGGAAATCCCCACTTAAAAGGCATCATTGGCTCAAAACTGAACCAGGAGGCTGAAGCAATAAGATCAGGTTTTAAGTAAGCTGCATTGTCAGGAGAGATCATTCCTGTTACAGTTCCAATAAATGCAACTATCCAGCCTGTCAGAATTGCCAGGAGAACAGGAAACATCATAAATACTTTGGATTTCAGAGAAAAAACCTGTGAATATAAAATAAGTGCAATAAGGGTAATCAATGAGATGAGCCAGTTTGTAGCCATCCAAGGTGCCCCGATTGAAAAAAGTGCCAGACCTATCATTGCTACTGTAGGCCCTATGGTAATCGGGCTGATAAGTCTTTTTACCTTACCTATTATCCCTGTATAACCAAGAACTATTTCAACAACTGATGCAAACATGACAGCCGCTGCAATTTCCTGCATCTGAATCTGCCATACATCAACACCTGTCAGTTTTTTCCCTGCAACCATACCAATTATAGCAAATGCAGGCCCTAAAAATGAAAAAGTTCCGCCCTGAACAACGGGAAGCCTGTTGCCAAGAGGTGACTGCTGAATAAGAGTGCAGATACCAGAGGCAAAGAACATGGTTGAAATTAATAAAGCAAGTTGTGCAGGCGGCATTCCAATGGCACCGCCGATTATAAATGGAATTAATACTGTTGCCCCGAACATGGTTAAATACTGCTGGATTCCAAGCATTATTGCCAATGGCCATTTGGGTTTACTGCCGATTGGATATATAATCCATCCCTCTTTTTTTTCCTCTGTCTCCTGTGCGCTCATACAAGCTCCTTTCAAAAATTAAAATTTATTTACATTATTAAGGAAGATGTCTGCTGATATCTTCATACATTTCAGGTCTTCGATCCCGAAAAAACTGCCATCCGTCTCTCACTTCCCGGATCATCTCAAGATCCAGATCAGCAATTACCAGCTCATCTTTATCTTCACTTCCCTTTACAAGGAATTCTCCTTTTGGATCAACAAAATAGCTTGTGCCGTAAAATTCGCCAAACTCCCAAGGTTTTTCCAGTCCCACTCTGTTATTGGCACCAATAAAAACACCGTTTGCAACTGCTTGTGCTGGCTGCTCAAGCTCCCATAAATGCTGGGATTTCCCTTTTGTTGTTGCAGAGGGGTTAAACAGAATTTCTGCCCCGTTCAAGGCAAGCACCCGGGCGCATTCAGGAAAATGACGGTCATAACAGATAAAAATTCCAATCTTTGCATAACGGGTTTCAAACACCGGAAATCCAAGATTGCCGGGTTTAAAATAAAATTTCTCCCAGAACCCCGGCCATGTATGGGGTATCTGGATTTTTCTGAATTTACCAAGATATTTACCATCTGCATCAATCACAACAGCAGTGTTATAATAAACACCCTGTATTGCAACTTCATAGACTGGTACGATAATTACCATTTTATATTTTTTTGCATATTCACTCAACAGGTCAGTTGTAGGGCCTGGTACTGTTTCAGCTAATTCATACCATTTAATATCCTGTTCACAGCAAAAATAGGGGCCGTAAAATATCTCCTGAAGACATAAAATATTTACACCCTTTTCTCCAGCCTCTTTGACCATGGGAAGATGTTTTTCAATCATGGCCTGTTTTATCTGGGCAACACTTCCATCAGATAGAGCATTTGACATCTGAATATGTGCACATTTAATAACTCTTGACATTGAATCTCCTTTAAACAGTTCTTTAACTATTAACAATTTTGATAATATTTCTAAAAATCACTATCCAATAAAAGAATTAAAGTCAAGTAATTTTATAATTTTATAATATTATAATATTTGCTCTTGACATTTATCCTAATATCAATATACTTTCCAAAATATAATATTTTGAGGAAATAAATAATGTTTTCGGAAATTACACAAAACACAATTACACAACAGATAATCCATCAGATACACACTGCTATTCTTGCAGGCAAACTTGCTGCAGGTGACAAACTTCCCAGTGAAAATGAGATGATTAAGCAGTTTAATATCAGTAAACAGACTTTAAGGGAGTCTTTGCGGGCTTTGGAACATATGGGGCTGCTTGAAATGCGAAAAGGCATGGGTGGAGGATCTTTTATTATTGAAGTTGATTCACAGATTACCAAACTCAGCCTTTTAAACTACTTCTATTTTAAAAATCTCTCCATAAAAGATCTCTCCCAGGTTAGAAGACTCATTGAACCCAACTCTGCCAGACTTGCTGCAAAAAATATGTCAGATGAAAATATCCTTAAATTAAAAGAGTTGAACAATTCTGCAAACAAACATCTGAATGATAATAATTATAAAGCTTTATTAGATTGTGAAATAGCCTTTCACATTAAAATTTCAGAAGTGACAAACAATCCTCTAATTGGACTGCTCATGGAATTTATTGAGGATATAGTTGTGGATTATAAAAAAATTTTTCAGGTTGGTATTGACTATTTAAAAGTTGTGCTTGGGGCACATGAAAGAATTTACAAGGCAATAAAAGATAGAAATGAAGATCAAGCCTATAATGAGATGCTTGATCATATAATTGATCTTGAGAATAATTTATCAACAAAAGAGAACAATATGTCAATAAAAGATGTATATTCAAAAAAAACATATTAAACAACAAACAGGAGGAAGAGTTAAATGAGTTTACCAGTAATAAAAAATTACATTAATGATGAGTGGGTTGATGCAGAGTCTGATGTCACAGGAGATGTTTGGAATCCAGCCACAGGCGAAAAGATTGCTGTTGTACCATATGGTAACAGAGCAGATGTTGATAAAGCAGTTTCAGCAGCAAAAGCTGCTTTTCCTGCATGGCGTAAAACTCCGCCTTTGACAAGGGCAAGATATCTTTTTCGCTTAAAAGATGCTTTTGAAGAAAACTTTGAAGATATAGCAAAAACCCTTACCAGAGAGCAGGGCAAGGTCATTGATGAGGCACGTGGTGAAGTCAGGCGCATGATTGAAAATGTTGAGCATGCCACCGGAGTGACCACACTTATGACCGGTTATACTCTGGAAGATATAGCCACTGGTATTGACTGCTATGGTCATCGCCAGCCCTTGGGTGTCTTTGCTGCCATTGTACCATACAATTTTCCTGCAATGGTTGCCTGGTGGTTCCTGCCTTACGCAATTGTAGCTGGTAATACATATGTTGTAAAACCTTCAGAACAAGTTCCCATGACCCAGACCAAGATCATGGAAATTGTTGAAGAGATCGGACTGCCCGAAGGTGTTATCAATATGGTGCACGGGGCTCACGATGTGGTAAACGGTATTCTTGATCATCCTGATATTGAAGGCGTCTCTTTTGTCGGTTCCACACCCACAGCCAAATATATTTATAAACGCTGCGGTGAAACCGGTAAAAGAGTCCAGGCTCTGGGAGGAGCTAAAAATGTTATTGCAGTTATGCCCACTGCAGATATTGCTGAAGGCATGCCTTCGCTTGTCTCCTCATTTTATGGATGTTCCGGTCAAAGATGTCTTGCCGGATCAGTTCTTGCCCCTGTAGGCGATAAAACAGATGAAATGATTGAAAAATTTCTTTTTTCAGTCAGACAGCTGACTGTGGGTGACGGTCTTGATCAGCAAACAGGCATGGGTCCAGTGGGCAGTGCTTCTCAAAGAGACAAGGTTCTCGGCTATATTGAAAAAGGGATTGAAGAGGGTGCTACCCTTCTTCTTGATGGAAGGGACTGCAAGGTTGAAGGATATCCCAACGGTTTTTTTGTGGGACCCACTATTTTTGATAATGTTACACCGGACATGACCATTGCAAAGGAAGAAATTTTCGGACCTGTGGTCTGCATAGTCAGATGCAACTCTCTTGATGAGGTGATTGACCTTGTAAATACCCGTGGACTTTCTAATGCTACCTCTATTTATACTGGAAGTGGCAGCGATGCCAGAAAATTCAAATATGAGGTGCTGCCATCCATGGTTGGCGTGAACATCGGTATTGCAGCCCCCATGAGCTTTTTCCCCTTTGGTGGTGCCGGCAATTCTATGTTTGGAGATGTCAAAGGGCATGGACAGGAGATATTCCAGTTCTTTACAGATACCAAAGTGGTAATAGAGCGATGGTTCTAACCCAAAATTTATAGAATTATTTTGTGCAATCGTCTCCTTTCAAGGAGACGATTGTTTTTTACTACAAGGAGAAATGCAAAATGCCGCTAACAAGCTTTGGAAGTATATTAACTTTTGCCGAAGAGATTGAAACCCAGGATAATGCCTTTTATTCTGGAGTTGTTGACAATCCTGAGTGCACCAGGCTAAAATCTTTGATTGAACCGTTTATCAAAGAGAGCAAAAAAAATATTGTTATCATTCAGAGGACAAGACGAGAAAATGTAACCGAGATGATTTTAGAACCGATTCAAGATTTTATCAGGGAACCTTTTTGTATCAAAAAAAAGGATGCAAAAAGCATGAGTGAGGCAAAAGCTCTTGAAACAATGAAAACAATTGAACAGCGATCTTTAGATTATTACACCACTTCCTCAAAAAAGATGAAATCTTTACCGGAAGTTGCCAATGCCCTCAGACTGCTGGGGAAAAAACATAATGCTCGTCTCAGAAAAATTAATGACATTTAAAAAATATTTAAGGAGGAAATTTATCCATGAGCACAACCCAAGACAAAATAAAACAATTTGCCCAACATACCTTCGGTACCTGGAACCGACAAAATGCATGGAAATCACCGCTTTTAATTAAAGATGCCAAAGGCGTCTGTTTTTACGATGATAAGGGCAAAGAGTATATTGATTTTTCTTCAATGCTGATATGTTCCAGTCTCGGGCATAAAAACCAGACAATTATTGAAGCCATCGTTAAACAGGCTGAAAAACTTCCCTATATTGCTCCGGGATTTGTTTCAGAGGTGGCTATGGAAGCTATGGAAGCCATACAATCAATGATGCCAAAAGGATTAAATAAATTCTTTTTTTCCACAAGCGGTACAGAAGCCAATGATGGTGCATTGATTATGACTCGTCAATCCCAGGCGCCACGATATAAAATCATTTCAAGATATCACTCCTTTCATGGTGCAACACCGTCAGGTATGGCTTTTACAGGTGATCCCCGGCGAATACCTACAGAGCGGGCAAGGTATACAGTTGAAGGAGTTCATTTTGCCCCGGATTGTTATTGTTATCGCTGCCCCTTTGGTAAAACATACCCTGAATGCGATGTACAGTGTGCAAAATATGTTGATTACATGATTAAAGAAGACGGCAATGTGGCAGCAATGATTGTTGAGCCGGTTGTGGGCACAAATGGCAGAATAGTGCCGCCACCGGAATACTTTCCAATGTTACGAAAAATTTGTGATGAGAACGATGTTCTTTTAATTGCAGATGAAGTAATGACAGGATGGTTCAGAACAGGGAAAGCTTTTGCAATGGATCACTGGGATGTTGTGCCTGATATTATGACAACTGCAAAGGGTTGCACTTCCGCATATACCCCTGTTGGAATCACAGCAGCAAACGATAAGGTTGCCAATTTTTTTGAAGATGAAATGTTTTGCCATGGCCATACTTACGCATACCACGCTCTCTGTTTGTCAGCTATACCGCCTGCAATTGCCGAATATAAAAGATTGAATGATTCAGGGGTTATTCAAGAAGGAAGCGAGCATCTTAAAAATGAGCTTTACAAACTTGCAGACCGCCATGAATGTATAGGGGATGTAAGAGGAATTGGTCACCTATGGGGATTTGAGCTTGTAAAAAACAGAAAAACCAAAGAGGCCTTTAATGTAAAAGAAGACAAAATTACAGGAGCCCCTTTGATGACTGCAAAAGTCTCGGGCGAATGCATGAAAAATGGTCTCTATATTGTACCATGGTATGATAACCTTGTCCTTGCTCCTCCTTTAATTATTACAAAAGAGGAGATCGATAAATCCATACATATTCTTGATAAAGCTTTAACCGTTGCAGACCAGGAAGTTGAAAGCACAGGTATTGCAGTCTCAAGAAGTGCAGAATTTTCTTCAACAGATTAAGGAGATCGTTATGGATAAAAGATTTGATTACAGCCAGGCTGCAGCAGAAGCTGACAGGTGTCTGCTCTGCCATGATGCACCCTGCTCTAAAGGGTGTCCTGCCAATACAGATCCTGGAAAATTTATCAGGAAGTTTAAGCTTAAAAATATAAAGGGTGCCATTCGTACCATAAAAGAAAACAATATCATGGGTGGTGCCTGCGGTGTTTTATGCCCTACCTCAAAACTTTGTGAAAAAGAGTGCTGCTCATCTGAACTCGACCGCCCCATCAGGATTGGTAAAATACAAGAATTTCTGGTCAGATATGGTAAGGATATTGAGTTTCAGGTATTTGAAAAACCGGAAGCTCTGCTTGAGAAAGTAGCAGTCATAGGATCAGGTCCTGCAGGATTGAGCTGTGGTGCCGAACTTGCCAAAAAAGGTTATCAGGTAACTGTTTTTGAAAAAGAGTCAGAGCCTGGAGGGGTTTTGCGCTATGGTGTTCCAGCCTATAGATTTGATAAGGAGCTTCTATCCCAGGAGCTTGATGATATAAAACACCTTGGAGTCAAATTTGAGTGTGACTGCGACATTAAAAACCCTGGTGAAGCTGAAGAATTGCTTAATAAAGGCTTTAAGGCTGTTTTTATAGCAACCGGTCTCTGGGATGCTGCAACTATTCTCAGCAATCCACCGGATGGAGTTTATAATTCAGTAGAATTCCTGTTAAATTCTCATACTGAACAGATGGATATTTTAAACAATGAGGTTAAAAACAAGAAAGTGGCAGTCATCGGAGGAGGGTCTGTTGCCATGGATTGTGCCGGGCTGGCTTCAAAATTTCAAGCCAGCGATGTTTACCTTGTTTACAGACGCTCTTTTTGCCAGATGCCTGCAGAAAAAGATGAGCTTTTTGATACACTGGAAGACAATGTCCATTTTATGATCCTTAACCAGCCAAAGGAGTATATTAAAGATCAAGACGGCAGGTTGACTGGAATCAAGCTTATCCGCACAAGGCTTTCAGACCCTGACGGCACAAACAGAAGATCACCTGTGGAGATAAAAGACTCCCAGTGGGTTCTTGATGTTGATCTTGTTGTGGAAGCCATTGGTAATAAAGCCTTTGATAATTCCAATGACCTGTATCCGGATGTTGATGTTGATGATAAAAATCTTATTAAAGCATCGCTGGATGATTGCCAGACATCCAACAAGGCCATTTTTGCAGGGGGCGACATAGTACGAGGTCCATCTCTTGTGGTAAATGCAGTACAGGATGGAAAAACAGCAGCAGATGCCATGGACAGCTACTTGAAAAAGGGGAGGACTAATAATGAATAAAAACAGTATTGATTTATCCATCGATTTTTGCGGTGTAAATTTTAAAAATCCTTTTCTTCTCTCTTCATCACCTGTATCAAACAGTGCTGAAATGGTTGCAAGATCTTTTGATGCAGGATGGAGCGGCGTTGTGTTCAAGACATTGAATTCTGATACTGTTCCAATTATTCATCCATCTCCACGTATGTATGGATATGGCTATGGCCGCAAAAAACTTGTGGGGCTTCAGAATGTTGAGATGATTTCAGACAGGCCTTTAAAAGACAATCTTGCTGATTTCTTATATTTAAAAAAAAAATATCCCGGACATGTCCTTATTTCAAGCATAATGGGTTTTTCAAATGATGAGTGGGCATATCTTGCCAAAGCATCTGAAGATAATGGTGCAGACATGCTTGAACTTAATTTTTCATGTCCCCATATGGCTGTGGAGGGTGCAGGGCACCATGTCGGTCAAGCCTTTGATCTCATTGAAAAATTCACGACTACTGTAAAAGAGTGCGTCTCAATACCTGTAATTGCCAAAATGACTCCAAACATAACCGACATGACAGAACCTGCCATTTATGCAAAAAATGGCGGGGCTGATGCGATTTCTGCCATAAATACTGTGAGTGGCATTTCAGGAATTGATCTTGATGCAATCGTACCGACACCAAATATTTTTGGACTCAGCTCTAACTCTGGAACATCAGGACCTGTCATCAAACCAATCGGTTTAAGATTTATTTCAGATATGGCAAAATGCGACGAATTGTCTTTGCCATTGTCAGGTATCGGCGGAATAGAAACATGGATTGATGCATTAGAGTATATCCTGCTCGGCGCTTCAACCATCCAGGTGACCACTGGAATTATTCATTATGGATATGATATTGTTGAAGATATGATTGAAGGTTTGACAGATTTCATGGTTGAAAAAAAGATTGCAAAACTATCTGATCTTGTGGGCAAAGCACTTGGCAGTTTAAAAACAACGGATCAGTTTGATCTTAAAAGACAGGGATGCTCTGTTTATGATCTTGAAAAATGTGTTGGCTGCGGCCAGTGCTACACTGTTTGTAAAGATGCCGGTGGATTTGCCCTTGAGTGGGATGAAAAAAAAAGGCAGCCTGTTTTAATTGAAGATAAATGTCTAAGCTGTATGATCTGCAGCTTTGTCTGTCCTGTAAAAGACCTTATCACCTTTAAAGAGATGCCTGAAAACTGGAAAAGAGAGGATGCTGTTGTAATGGATGAATCTTTAAAAACCAAGATAAAATATGAACCTTTTAAAAATTTTATAAAATAGGAGGAGAGTATGTCCATGTTAATAAAAAATGGTTTAATTGTCACTTCCACCGGCAGATATACTGCTGATGTTCTAATTAAAGATGGTAAAATAAAAGCCATTGGTGCAGATTTAGACAATAGTGCCCAAAATATTATCGATGCAAAGGGCAAATATGTTCTGCCCGGTGCCATTGATCCTCATACCCATTTATCCATGCCTTTTATGGGAACTTCTGCACAGGATGATTATGCAACAGGTACAATTGCAGCAGCCTGCGGCGGCGTGACAAGTGTCATTGATTTTGATCTCCAGCAAAAAGGTGAATCCATTTTTGAAGCTGTTGAGAGAAAAAAATCGTGGGCTGAGGGTAAAGTTGCTGTGGATTACTCTCTTCATCCTGCTATCATGGATCCAAGACCCGAGGTTATTGATGAAATTAAAGATGCAATTTTAGAGTATGGAACTCCAAGTTTTAAAATTTTCATGGTTTATGATTTCAGGGTTGATGATGCAACAATGATACGTCTTCTCCAGGAGACCAAAAAATATGGCGGACTTGTGCAGGTCCATGCAGAAAATGTCCATATTATCGATCACCTGAACCAGGAGTTTGAAAAAGCAGGAACTTTATCTCCCTATTACCACGCTTTAAGCAGACCAAATATTGCTGAAGAAGAGGCTGTATTCAGGGCAGCCAAGATGGTGGAGATGACTGATTCTAAAATCTATATTGTGCATCTCTCCTCCAAAGAAGGTCTTGCAAGGGTAAAAGAGGCACAGGACAAAGGAATTAACGTCTTTGCTGAAACCTGTCCTCAATACCTGCTTTTAGATGATGAAAGATATAAGGAATCAGGCTTTAACGGTGCCAAATATGTGATGTCGCCTCCTTTAAGAACAAAAGAGAGTAATATTGCTCTCTGGGATGGTATCAACAGAGGGAATATCCAGATTCTTGCCACAGACCACTGTCCCTTTGATTTCAGTGGTAAAAAAGATATGAATGGCACAGATGATTATAGAAAGATCCCCAATGGCGCCCCTGGAATTGAAACCCTCTTAATGCTCATGCATTCAGAAGGTGTTGCCAAAGGAAGAATAAGTCTTGAAAAAATGGTTGATGTTTTATCAACAGCCACGGCAAAAATGTTTGGTCTTAAAGATAAAGGTGAAATAAGAGTTGGAAAAGATGCTGATATAGTTATTTTTGACCCCAAACAAAAATTTACAATTACCCAGAAAAAACTTCATATGAATGTTGACTATACCCCCTACGAAGGTATGGAAGTTACAGGTATGCCAGTTGAAGTTTATTCGCGCGGTAAAAAAGTTTCCCAGTGGCAAAAAGACCATGTGGAATTTGTTGGAGAAAAAGGCTATGGTAAATTTGTTAAGCGGGAACCATTAATTTAATCTCATAGTTACTAAAGCAACCCAGGGCCCTGCTATCTTTATAAGGAAATGATATGAATATAACAATCATTGGCGCAGGTGCCATGGGAAGCCTTTTTGGATACCTTCTGGCACGATCCAGAAAAAATGTTCTTCTCATTGATATCTGGCAGGAGCATGTCAATACCATCAATTCCAAGGGAATTGGAGTTGAATCTGATGGGAAAACCAATAGGGTTGATATTAAGGCATCAACCAGTATAGAGGATACCCCAAAATCAGATCTGGTTATTATTTTTGTAAAGTCCACACAGACAGAGCAGGCAGCAGTTCAAGCTTTAAGATGCCTAAATGACAATGGTCTTGTGCTGACCCTTCAAAACGGAATGGGTAATGCAGATAAAATTTCACAAATTGTGGAACCGGACAGGGTCATTGCAGGCACAACCTCCCACGGGGCAACTATTCTGAGGCCCGGACTTATCCGCCATGCAGGAACAGGGCCTACAATTATAGGTATGTGGTCCCAAAAAAACAGTAACAAGCTTGAAAACATTAAAAAAGTATTCTGCCAGGCAGGTATTGATACTGCAATAGAGAGTGATATACATTTGATTGTCTGGAAAAAACTGATAATCAATGTGGGAATAAACGCCATCACAGCACTGACAGGGATAAAAAATGGCAGTATAGTAGATATTTCTCCCACAGGAGAGCTTGTACGTTCTGCTGTGCAGGAGAGTTGCGATGTGGCTATTGCCCATGGGGTAAAACTGCCCCATGATATTGCTGATCAGGTATTTAAGGTCGCCAGGGCAACAGGCCCCAACCGGTCATCCATGGGCCAGGATGTCGATCATAACCGGCAAACTGAAATTGATGCAATCAATGGTGCCATTGTAAGTCTGGCACAAAAAAAAGGTATACAGGTTCCTGTAAATCAGACATTGACTGCACTTATTAAAACAATGCAAAAAAATTACAAGGAGTAGACTCAAAATGGGTGCTAAAAAAATTACAATCCAGGATGTTAAACAGGCTAAAAAAGAGAGTAGAAAACTTACTATGGTTACAGCCTATGACTATCCTTTTGGATTAATGGCAGATGAGGCAGGCGTGGATATTGTCCTTGTGGGTGACTCTCTTGGTATGGTGGTACTGGGGCTTGACGGCACAGTAGAGGTTACCATGGAACATATGATACATCATATCAAAGCTGTGGTGAGGGGGTGTAAAAATGCACTTGTCGTGGGAGACATGCCATTTATGAGTTATAATACCTCTATCCGCGAAGCCATTGTCAATGCCGGCAGGTTGATGAAAGAAGGCGGCTGTGATGTTGTCAAGCTTGAAGGCGGCGTAGACTTTGCTCCCACGGTTGAAGCTATTGTAAAAGCAGGAATCCCTGTACAGGGTCATATCGGGCTTACACCCCAGACTGCAAGCGCCCTTGGCGGATTTAAAATGCAGGGGAAAGATGCACAGGCTGCCAGGCTTATTGTTGATGATGCAAAAGCTCTTGAAGATGCCGGTGTTTTTTCCATGATCCTTGAAGCTGTTCCAGCTCCCCTTGGAGAAATCGTTGCAAAAGCCGTAAATATTCCTGTTATTGGAATAGGTGCAGGCAACAAGGTAGATGGTCAAGTTCTTGTCACCCATGATATGATTGGATTGTTTGACAAGTTTGTACCAAAATTTGTTAAACAGTACACAAAGATAAGACCCATCATTATTGATGCCATGAAAGCCTATAAAAAAGAGGTTATAGAAGAGGTTTTTCCTGCAGAGGAACACTCCTTTAACATGCCGGAGAAAACTCTTGAGGAGTTAAAAGAGAGCTTAAAATAATGAGTCGTCAAGTCAAAATAAGTTGTACCCTTGTTTGTTCTTTTGAGTTCAATAAATATTTAAAGCATTAGGAGAATAATCTATGTCCACTTACAATAAAATAACTACCTTCTCTGATAAACCAGAAGAAGAAGTGGATTCTGCATCTATAGTTGAAAGCATAAGTCGTTAACTGAATATGGAATCAACACATAACATATATCAATGGTATTCACGATGACCTGCAAGCCCTGCCGTTTTTTTTGTGATAGATTCGAGGTAATCGCTTCTTGCTAAGTTGACTGATAGAGCCATAGCGGGCAGGTGATATCGGTTATGTAATAGAAATAAAACAGAAAAATTGGTTGCTGGATGACGGACTCGTAGTATAATATAGAAAAAATAAGAGCTGAAATAAAAAATGACTTTAAAAACAAAACATGAAATTATAAATGGTGATAGTCGGCAAATGGCTGAACTTGAAAACAAGTCAGTTGATCTAATTATTACCTCACCACCATATTGGCAATTAAAAGATTATGGAGCTGCCAATCAAATTGGATATAATGACAGTTACGAAGAATACATTAATAATTTAAATCTTGTTTGGAAAGAATGTTATAGAGTTCTAAATAACGGTTGCCGTTTGTGCGTTAATATTGGAGACCAATTTGCGCGAGCAGTATATTATGGAAGATATAAAGTAATACCCATTCGAACAGAAATAATTAAATTTTGTGAGGCTATTGGGTTTGATTATATGGGTGCTATCATCTGGCAAAAAAAAACAACATCAAATACGACAGGTGGAGCTTCATTGATGGGAAGTTATCCAACACCAAGGAATGGTATATTATCTATTGATTATGAATTTATCTTGTTATTTAAAAAACTTGGAACACCGATTAAGCCCAAAAAAGAATTAAAAGAACAGTCAAAAATGACTAAGGAAGAATGGAAAGAATATTTTGCAGGACATTGGAATTTTGGTGGTGTAAAACAAGATGGTCATATTGCAATGTTTCCTGAAGAATTACCGAGAAGATTAATTAAAATGTTTTCATTTGTGGGTGATAGAGTGCTGGACCCTTTTGCCGGAAGTGGTACGACTTCACTTGCTGCAAAAAAATTGAATAGAAATTCTGTTGGTTATGAAATAAACCCTGAATTTATTCCATTTATTAAACGGAAATTGGATATAAAACAAGGCGACATATATACTTTGTGTGATTATGATTTTATAATTCAAAATAATATAAAACTTAATTTCACAGAAGAAATTAAAAATTTGCCTTATATTTTCAAAGACTTTCATTCATTTAATAAGAAAATAGACCCTAAAAAGCTTCAATTTGGTTCCAAGATTGACAAAAATGGTTCCCAACAAAGAGAAGAATACTTTTCCGTGAAAGAAATCATAACTCCTGAACTAATCAGATTAAGTAATGGACTGGTTGTTAGACTTATTGGCATTAAATCAAAAGAGGAATCAAACGGAAAAGCTATTGAATTTCTACGACTTAAAACAAAAAGTCAGAAAGTATTTTTGAAATATGATGATATAAAACATGATAAAAAAAATAATTTAATGGCTTATTTGTATCTAAAAAATAAAACTTTCCTGAACGCACATTTAATAAAAAACGGTTTGGCAGTATCTGATAAAAATTTAAACTACAAAAATAAAAATAAATTTATAAAATTGGAAGAAGAATATGACAAAAAATAAACCAAAAAAATATGCAAAACCTTTTGGCAAAAAAGAAAAAGTGTTAAATTATGCAAGCAATACCTATCAATTAACACGACCAAATAAGGTTGGTGAAGTTATGGCTTTGATTAGAGAGTGCCAACCAAACGCATTGAATGAATGGGAAGAATTCTATTTTGAAAAGGCTTTTTCTAAATCAAAAACTCCGATAAAAGTAACAAAAAAGACTTTGGATGAACTTGGCGAACGTTTATATGCAAAAATTACGGAAGTTGTCATACCTGAATGGACGGCTGCGTTTGAAGGACTATCTGAGGAGGACTGCAAAGAATATATATATCAAGTTACTGTTGTAAGAACATATGATGGTTTTCTATTGGAAAAGTCCGTTGTAAACGATGGGCTTGCAAAATTTTTTCCTAATGTCAAATTTGAAGAAAGTGATCCCGAGTTAGATCATGCCGGAGATATAGATTATATTGGAGTAGTTGGACAAAAAGCTTTTGGGATTCAGATAAAACCAATAACGGCAAATGCAAATTTTGGAAATTACAATATTACTGACAGAATGGGAGCAAGTTTCCAAGACTTTGAAGAAAAATATGGAGGTAAAGTTTTTGTTGTCTTTTCAACCAGAACCGGAAACAAGAAAGATATTGTAAATAAAGAGATAATGAAAGAAATTAAGGCTGAAATTGAGAGATTGAAAAAAACATAACAATGCAAATTAACTCGGACTACAAAAGCCGCATCGCTTTACTTTGTAGTTTTTTACAGCCGTTTATTTGCGTTATGCGCACCGTCAAATGCCTTGAAAACAAACAAAATTACGGCACAATCTGTACAACTTATTTTAACTTGCCTCCTTACCACATTTTTGGGAGCAGAAAATGAAAATTGTCATTGCCATGATGAAGCATGAAACCAATACTTTTTCACCTGTTGTAACTGATTGGAAACGATTTGAAAACTGGGGAGCTTTTTTTGGCCAGAAAGCATTGGAAAAATATGAGAATACAGGTATGCCAATTGCGGCATATATTGACCTTGCAAAACAAGCAGGTGCTGACATAGTAACCCCTGTTGCAGCAGAAGCCATGCCTTCCGGTATTGTAACTGCTGATGCCTATGACAAAATGTCTGATGCAATTTTAGAATCCATTGATGCAGGGTGTGATCTTGCACTTTTAGATCTCCATGGAGCCATGGTAAGCCAACAGACCATGGATGGTGAAGGAACGCTGCTGGAGAGGATCAGATTAATATCGCCCGATCTGCCCATTGCAGTAACCTGTGATTTTCACTGTAATCTTACCCAGAAAATGGTTGATAACTGCACTGCTTTGATTGGCTATAAAACATATCCACATGTTGATATGTACGAGGTTGGACTGCAGATTGGAAAAATTGTGATGGATAGCGTGGAGGAGAAGTGTAATCCTGTGATGACAAGAGTGCAGCTACCGCTTCTTTCCCATACATTAAAACAGGGTACAGATGATCAACCTGTGAAATCCCTGATTAAAGCCTGCCGTGAGGCAGAAAAAGAGGATTCCACTCTCGCAGCTACTTTTTTTGGCGGATTCCCCCTGTCTGATATGCCGGATGCAGGAGGAAGTACACTTGTTGTTACGGATAACAATAAAAAACAGGCTGGAATAAAAGCACAGGAAATAGCAGATCTTGCCTGGCAACGGCGATCTGAATTTATTTATCATACAAGCTTGTTAAAAGACTCCATAAGTCAGGCTAAAACACTCTCAGACTATCCTGTTATTCTTCTTGACCATGAAGATAATTGCGGATCAGGGGGAACCCAGGATGTCATGGCTGTAATCGCAGAGATTATAGAGCAGGGGCTGGATGGTGTTGCCGTGGCAGCTGTCTATGACCCGGAAGCTGTAAAAGAGATGCAGAAAGCTGGTATTGGTGCAAACATAAGACTCTCTCTTGGAGGAAAAATCTCAATTGAATCACTTGGTATAGATAACAGCCCCCTTGAAATTGAAGGCAAGGTAAGAGTCCTGACCGATGGGCAGTGGATTGTTCGTGGGCCTATGTATACCGGGGTTAAAGTTGATATGGGACCAACAGCTTTGTTTGACACTGGAAAAGTAAAAATAGTGGTTGTTTCTTTGCATCATGAACCCTGGGACACAGGAGTGTTTACCTCTCTTGGAATCCAGCCGGAACATGAAAAGTATCTGCTTTTAAAATCGCGGATCCATTACCGGGCAGGCTTTGCCTCCATTGGGAAAAAGACACTGCATTGTGATGGAAAAGGTGTGACAACTTCCAGGAATGAATTGCTGGACTATAAATATTTAAGAAGACCAATTTATCCCCTGGATAAAAATTTGGATCAAGATATATTCTGAAAATTTGTTATAGTATCCAGTGAAAGGAGGTTTGCTTTTAAGGGAACATTTTGGATTTTGCTTACAAGCTCTTGATGACTGAAGCGTTAAGACCACCAACTGTTTGACCGCAGCGAGAGTGCCAGGATAAAATCAAGTCTTTTTTTAATTTATTTTTAGACAACACTCCACCCTTTCGATTTTATCGATTTTTTAAAAATGTATTAGACCAATTTAATATCGCTAATTAAAAATTTTGCCAATTTTGCAATACTGGTGGAATCCCTTGTCCATATGTCCAATTTTTGGCAAACTGGTTTGACAAGATCTCTTATAATAATTTTAAGGATCAGAGTGCCTTTGAGCCATAATTTAATATTGGAGCGGACATGGTAAGACATTCTCGCTTGAGCCATCACTTCAATCGAGTGTGGCAGTTTTGGCGTAGCCATCCTGTCCGCAAAATCTTAAAAATTTAAAATAAGATACTGTTAATTTAAGTCTATATTTTAAATTTTATTCCATAAACCTCCTGTATCATGTTGCTCCATTGACCAAGAGGGTTATTTTTAGCAAATACAATCTTCAATGCTTTTGTCTGACTCCATTTCTTATAAAGAGTACTCCATGTTTCTAAATAGTATTCAGCTCTTTGACTTTTATCAATATTTTTATTCCTTAACATTTCTGGCAAATAAGTTTGAGACGTTTGCATTAAACACATTGCCATACGCAGGTATCGTCTGGCAGTTCCAAAATCGGCATGTTGACCTTGAGCCTCTCTTTTTTTATGATCCATCATTAAATCTTCTGGACCATGCTTTCCTATGTGACAGGCAGATTGAACTACATAATCCTTCAGGATGCGGTTACAACGTTTACCAACTTTTTTAACCTGAACTTTTCCTTGAGTTCCACCTGTTTGTTTAATCCTTGGAATAATACCAGCGTATGAAATTAAATTGCTTAATGATTTTTGTTTATCAGGATCTCCAATTTCTGCACTTACTCCTGCAGCAAGGATAATCCCAATTCCTTTGATGCTGGTTAAAAAAGCTCCTTGAGTTTGGGCTAAATTTTGTGCAATACTGTTTTCCAGATATTTAATATTTTCTTGAAGACATTTAAACAAACCAATTTCCCGAGTCAATGATATTTGCAGGGTGACTATATTATTTTTAGATGGCCTGAGTACATGTGAAGCGTGGTGTAAAAGTTTATCCGCACTTTTTTCAGGGTGGTGTAGGCCAAAGCGATATAACAGCTTGATTAATACATGTCGTTGGCGTCGCAGGATCTGGTGCACACTGAATCGATCTTCCATGAGAAATAATGAAGCTTTTGAAAAAGAAAGAATACCACTTTTTTTCTCATCCAAAAAGCCTGGAAAAATTCTATCAACAAGGGCATAAATTCTGTTTTTTACCTCTGTTCGCATTTTGACAAATTGTCGTCTTTGTCGAACAAGCAATCGTAAATTTAAGTATATCCCGGACTGGGCAGGTGAGCAATTACCTTTGCAGTTCAGAAGCATTTTACAAATCCCTGATAAATCAAGAAGATCAGTACTTGCCTGCATATTATCTCGATAAGTTTTAGCATCACGGGCGTTGACTCCTGCTACAAGCCAGTTTTCCGAACGTAAAGTTGTTATAAAATTATCAGCATAGGAGCCGCAATCCTCCCCACCAAAAAAAGTATGTTTAAGATTAATTCCATGATGTCGGCAGGATTTTCTAACCTGGTCTGTTAGATAATTTTTTCCTTTCAATGAGTTTTTAATTGAAAATGGTTTGCGGATAATTTTACCATTACCATTGCAGAACATGACCAAATGGTCTTTTTTAGCATAGTCCATTGGAATACACATCACTTTGGTTCTGTCATTTGCATCTTCAAATAAGTTGAGGATTTCTTGACTTTGATCCTGGAAAATGTTTTTCTTTTTCATAGTGAAGCTCCCTGTAAAATATCACTGCTTTATTGCAGATGGATTATTAAAATATACCACTATTTCAGATGGTAATTTATATTTATTGGGAGTTTCACTTTTTTATGAAAAATTGAAACTGTTTACCCCAGAATGATTGAGTAATGACTCTGTGTGAGTACCTTTGAAAAGCTCTCACAAATTCACAACATCAATCATTCTGTAAGGTACCAGTTTTTGGCGGTCAGTGGAGCCAATCTTAGAACCTGTTGCAAGTTCCAACCAAGCGACTACAAAGTAAGAACATCGGAACGGGTCAAAGAGAGAAAAGACCTTATAACAAATATTCAGGTTCAAGAAGGTTTTAGTTGACACTTTTAAGTATTTATAATACAGCTATATTAAAGCTATTTAGAAGATAAGATATTAAATGATATATTTTCAGGAGGAAAAATGAAAGAAGTTGTTATTGTCAGTGCCTGTAGAACGGCAATCGGTGGATTTGGTGGATCGCTCGCTCCATTGAGCGATATTGATTTTGGGCCCATCCCCATAAAAGAAGCTATCAAGCGAGCAGGGTTGACCGGCGATCAGATTGATGAGGTCATTTATGCATCCGGCTACAAGACAGGGGATCTTCCCATTAACTCTGCCCGTGTCGTGTCAGTAAAGGCAGGTATCCCCATAGAAAAACCCCAGTTCACTATCAGCAAGGCCTGTGCCGGAAGTATCAAGGCGGTTACCCTGGCAGCCCAGGTTATTAAATCCGGTGATGCCGATATTATTGTTGCCGGTGGTATGGAGAGTATGAGCAATGCAACCTTTATGTTGAAAAAAGCCAGATGGGGTTATCGGCTGGGACATGGGCAGCTTCAGGACCAGTTGATCCTTTTTGATCCCCTGAGTGGAAACACCATGGGAGAGACGGCTGAAAATGTTGCAGAAAAATTTAATGTGTCCAGAGAAGACCAGGATGAATTTGGTTTGAGAAGCCAGCAGCTTGCTGAAAAAGCCATAAAAGAAGGAAAATTTAAGGACCAGATCGTTCCTGTTGAAATTCCCCAGAGAAAGGGTGATCCTAAAATATTTGATACGGACGAGCATCCAAGATTCGGTACCACCATTGAAGCCCTGACAAAATTGAAACCCCCATTCAGAAAAGGGGGTTCTGTTACTGCAGGAAGTTCATCCGGTATGAATGACGGTGCCTCGGCACTGGTTGTCATGTCAAAGGATAAAGCAGACGAACTGGGTATTGAGCCCATGGCATCCGTTGTTTCCTATGCCTCTGCCGGGGTTGATCCTGCTTACATGGGAATTGGTCCAATCCCTGCTACAAAGATGGCCCTTGAAAAAGCAGGGCTGACCATTGCAGATATTGATCTGATTGAGCTGAACGAGGCCTTTGCCTCCCAGGCTCTGGCATGTATCCGTGAGTTGGATATGGATATGGATAAGGTAAATGTAAATGGTGGAGCCATTGCACTGGGGCATCCAGTATCTGCATCAGGCGGTGCTATTTTAACAAAACTTTTATATGAAATGAAAG
>JAQIBP010000060.1 GCA_027858995.1 Deltaproteobacteria bacterium
CTGGATCGGCAAGACCTTCGATACGTGCAGCAATATTAACACCTTCCCCATACAGACTGCCACCGTCCTGCACAACATCACCGATATTGACCCCGATCCGAAATTCCAACCGTTTATCAAATGGTAGATCAGCATTTCTGGTTTTCAATTCATTTTGGATCGCCACAGAACATTGCACTGCATTCACGGCACTGGAGAACTCCGCCAGCATATTGTCACCAGGCGCATCGACAACGCGACCGGAGTGATCATTGATTATTTCTGACATTATGTTCCGGTATTTTTTCAGAGTCTTAATCGTAAACGACTCATCGTTGGTCATTAGTAGGCTGTAACCTTTGACATCTGCACTGAGGATGGCACTAAGTTTTCTTGTAACTTTCTGTTCTACTGTCATTAAATTACCTCACACTTTTTGTTGGTGGTTTAAAGAACTTAATTATTCAGAAAGTAAAGGAGGCAGAAAAAATTTGAGTCCAATAAAGAATATTGTAATATCAAGTCAGAAAGTGCTTTCATTCAGGCATAAAGAATATACAAATTGCTTCTGAATGAGTCAAGAAATTGTTGAAAATATTCAAGACACAAGTCGCAACATAAGTATTCATAGGACTCAGTTCAAACAAAATTTGTAAACCACTATATCTGGTAACTTATGTTTTTCCAGAATAACACTTTCCATTCAAAAATATGAGTTAAGTGTGTCTTTCCCGTTCATTATTCAGCATTCCGCTAAATAAAATGATTTAATTCCAGTGGAAGTCTGCCGGAATAGTAAAAAACTGTTCTGTAAATCATTGTTCTGTAAATCATTTGACACGATATTTTAAGATTGGTATATTCAAATACAAATATATTCACAGTTCAAATACGTTCCACTCATGTTGGTTATTTTCTAATATTGAGCTGATATTGATTCTGAACTAACTGTAAGACCCGAGATTGGTAGAAAGATAGAAGAAACTTCAACTAATTTTTCAATGGCAGCATAAGCCTCCTTGCTGCCCATGGGAGGGGAAAATGGCCGCGAAATTAAATCCAAAAGCTCTATCACACCATCTAAATGAAGTTAAAAAAGGAAGACGGACATTTGAAGATGCCTTTCAGGGTGTTTCCAAAATGATTCTTAATGCGGGAATTCAAAAGATTACAGTAAAGGGAAAAACAACCTATCAATTTGATATCTTTAACCAGGGCAAAAAACATCTTGTTGGTATGTATGATGAAATCAACAGTTTTGTCTCATTTGTTAAAGATGCTTCTGAAGGCGGTTCTTCAAGGGAGATGGCTTTTGTTCTTGTGGGAGAACCTGGTAATGGTAAAACGTTTTTTGTGGACTATCTCTGCGCCCGTTACAGAGAATTTTTATCTCTTCCCAAAAACAGAAAATATACATTCAGGTTTATCAATCTTGATCAGATTGGAGGCTATGGCAGGATTAATTTTATTGAATCCCAGACCTATGAAGATCCAATGGTCCTTGCCATGAGTCTTTGTGAGACAAAGGATAAATCAAAGCAGTATCTTGCAAAAAAGTTTAAATTCACTGCAAAACAGGTTGATTCCCTATATGATCAATACCGGCCACTTGGTGCTTGTTCTGCATATATTCTCAACCAGATTCGAGAACATACTGATAATAGCATTACAAAAATGCTCTCATTTTTTGAGATTATTGAAGTCCCCATGATTGAAAGCCTTGGTACAATAACAGGCAAATATCCTGCTAAAGACAAAATCACATCTTCTGCAGTAGATCTCATGGGAGAAGAATCCATACAAAGACTTCTCCATATAACTGATTCCAATAATCCTTACAGATTTGATTTAAGAAGAGGGGCTCTTGCACGGGTTGCAGGAGGAGGAATACATTTCAGTGATGAAATTTATAAGAATAAAAAAGATCTTGTTCAGGTTTATCTTGGGGTTATTCAGAATCGTATGATCGAGATGGATGGATTCAAATGGCCCATTGACACACTGATCATAGCAACCAGCAATAATTCTGAATTTGATACATTTCTTTCTGAAAGGGAAGAAGCTCCCATAGTTGACCGCTGCAGGATCTGTTATGTTGCACACAATACAGATTATAAAATTCAGAAAACTTTGACAGAGTATGCCATAGGTACAGATACTAAAACAACTCTTGATTCAAAAGATCTGCATCAGGATCCCAATTTGAATTATGGAGCCTCTGTGGGTGTTGTCCTGACAAGGCTTCCAAAATCTGACAAATTAACTCCGGTGGAGACCATGAAACTCGCTGCAGGAGAGGTTGCAGGGGAGAAAAGCCTTAAAACCCTTGCCGAACTCATTGACAGTTTGAATCAGGATACAGATATTACCAAAAGATTTGGTCAAAAAGGACTTGGTCAGCGGAATCTTGGCAGAGCAGTGCAGCTTTTATTAGAGAGTTCCGAGACAAATGAAGGCCATTGCATGTTTGCCCTTGATATTTTCACCTGCCTTGAAAGAACAGTTCTTGATTATGTCCAGGAGCCTTCTGACCGGGCAAAGTTTATGGAAGATCTGAAAATTGCAAGGGGTCTGTACCGCGAACGAATTATGACTGAAATGTTCAACGCCTATATGGATGAGCCCCTGGCAATCAAAAAAGATGTGCTGAACTATGTTAATATGATTATCGGTGTTGATGCAGAACATCTCGGGTCAGACATGATGTGGAAGTATAAAGATCCACAGACCAGTGAACTCAAAGCCATTAAAATAGATGAGAGATATATAAAAAATGTTGAAGAGAGACTTGGGCTGAAAACTGAAGAGCAGAGAGCATCCTTTAGAAATTCCATTAGAAAGATTTATGGCCAGAAGCTCTCCGTGGATTCAAATTATGACTTCATGGATAATCTTGAACTTGTCAAGGCAATTACAGATGTCAGGCTTAAATCAGATATTGCAGGGGCAGGTTCTCTGATCGGTGCCCTTGCCAACAGAACCAATGAGGAGAATCAAAAGCTTTATGACAGAATGATTTTTACCATGAATGAAAAACTTGGGTATTGCAGGACTTGTGCTCAGAAGACTATTGAGTATTTCTGTAGCCAGGAGGACGACAAGTGATAACCCTTGATGAGCTTCTTGAAAGAGACAGAAGAAGAGAAGAAGATGGCTTTAAGCGTAAAATTCGCATTGGAAAAATTATCAAGCCCGGATCTGGCGGGAAAGATAAGATTATTGTTGTGCCCACCACGGTTGAAGAGAAGTTTGTCCATGATGAAATTCATCCTGACCAGGAGCAGGGAGAAGGAGAATCCACAGGTGGTACAGGTGAAGGCGAAGAGGGCGATGTAATAGGAGAGCAGCCTGTCCGTCCTGAAGAGGGTGAAGGAGAAAATGGCGAAGGTGACGGTGAAGGGCCGGGCGAAGGAAAAGGCGGTGATCATGAACTTGAATCCAATGCCTATGAACTTGGCAAGGTTTTGTCCCAGGATTTTCAACTTCCCAATTTAAAGGATAAAGGGAAAAAAAGAACTCTTTCAAGATATATATATGATCTGACTGACAAGAACAGAGGTGCAGGTCAGATACTTGATAAAAAAGCAACTTTAAAAGAAATAGTTAAGACAAATATCACCCTTGGAAATATACCAGATGTAGATGATACTGATACAAGCAGATTTATTATCTCCCCCCAGGATTTGATTTACAGAATCTTATCACGGGAAAAAGATTTTGAATCCCAGGCTCTGGTGTTTTTTTTAAGGGATTATTCAGGATCAATGGGAGGCAAAGTGACCCAGGCAGTTGTCTCACAGCATGTCATGCTCTACTCCTGGCTTTTATACCAATATGAAAAGCAGGTGGAGACAAGATTTATTCTCCATGACACCCAGGCTAAAGAGGTGGGTGATTTCTACAAGTATTACTCTTACAGGGTTGCAGGCGGCACTAATGTATTTACAGCATTTAAAATGGTAAATGATATTGTTGAAAGAGAGAGTCTGGCAAGGGATTATAATATATATGTTTTCCATGGTACAGATGGAGATGACTGGGATAAGGATGGAAAACAGACCATTGCTGAAATTGAAAAAATGTTGAATTATGTATCCAGAATAGGTGTCTCCATTGTGGAGCACTCCTATGTGGGTTCCAACCAGACAGAAGTTGAAAAATATTTAAAATCATCTCAGATACTCACTCAACATGGGGATTTGATTAAATTGGATGTAATGAGTGAAAATGCAGATGATACAAGAATTATTCAGGGGATAAAAAGGCTTATTTCATAGGAGAGGTGTGAGATAAAAATGGAACTTGTAAATCAGCATGTTAAAGGCATAATGGAAGAGTGCAAACTTCGGGCCCGGGATCAGGGTTTAAAGTTTGACAATGAAACCCTTGAATATATAGTGACTAACCGGGACATGATTGAGCTGAGCCCCAAGGTGATGATACCCACTCTTTATGATTACTGGGTGCATGATGTAAGAGTCCTCTCTGGAAAAGGCATGTATGAAGCCTATCCTTCCAACCCCTATGAAACTGTTATCAACACCAGACCTGCTATCTCATTTTATAATGATAATAATCCTGACTGGCTTAATGTAATGATTTTTTATCATGTCCTGGGACATATTGATTTTTTTCAGAACAATCTATTTTATAAAAACACATGGGATGTGGATTTAGCAGGACAGGCATTGGCAGATAAACGTCTGATTGCACAACTTCGATCTGAAAAGGGCAGGTGGGTTGATTATGCCATTGAGTTTGCCCGCGGAATTGATAATCTCGTGGGATATTACAAAGAGTTAAACCAGATTATTATGAATGGTAGTCAGCGAAAATTGAGTAAAACAGATTTTTATTTTGATATATTTTTGCAGAAGATAAAAAAAGTACCCCAGCATGAGTATATCAAAGAGATCACACGGTATAATGTTTTAAACAAAATAGGTGAAGATTTTTTTGATGAGGTGACAGGTAAATATCCTGAGTTTATAGAGCTTTATAAAAAAGAGCTCTTCCGTAAAACAGATTATGACTCAGATATTATGCAGTATATAATTTTGTACTCCCCTTTTTTAAAAGAGGAAGAAAACCAATGGATTAAGTCTGTGATACAAATAGTTAGAAATACATCCATGTATTTCCAGCCCCAGATAAGAACAAAGATAATGAATGAAGGCTGGGCAAGTTACTGGCATGAATATCTGTTTATGAAAGATGACAGGATAAAAGGTCATGAAGCGGATTTTGCCAAGGTGAATGCCAGTGTAACATCCATGCCAAAAGTTGGATTAAACCCCTATGCTCTCGGCTTAAGAATGTTCCAGAATATTAAAGATATGGAAGACAGAGGGCGTTATTCATTTGATTTTTTGTTTTTAAAAGACGAAGTTGCAAGGAAAAAATATACTCAACATAAAAACCGTGGTGATGAATTTATCCTTGATGTCCGTGAAAATTTTATTGATTTTACATTTATCAATACATTTATTGATCAGGATTTTATTGCAAGACACAAGCTTTTTGTCACAGGAAAGTATCTTGACCAATCTTCAATGAAATGGAAATATTATATAAAATCCAAAAAAGCGCAGGATTATAAAGAGATGATCATTGATACTCTATATCATCCACCACAGATATCTGTGGATGAAGCTGCCACAAAGGAAGGAATTTTATATCTTAACCATAAATTTGAAAACAAACCATTAAAGATTGATTATATTGAAAATACCATGATTGGGATAGAATATTTGTGGGGAGGGCCGGTTCATCTTGAGACAAGCGAACCTGCAATATCTAAAAAAGCAACAACAAACTATGCCAGTTTCTGGGATCCTGGAGCGGGTGGCACAAGAGCTGCTGAGCAGAGTCCTGAAGACATCGAATGGAAAAGAGTGTGTTATGTGATAGAGAACCGTAAACTTCACAAAAAGGAG
Source organism: Deltaproteobacteria bacterium (assembly GCA_027858995.1). GTDB lineage: Bacteria > Desulfobacterota > Desulfobacteria > Desulfobacterales > Desulfobacteraceae > Desulfobacula. Next base: position 5,916 of record JAQIBP010000060.1, read on the forward strand.
TTGTGACAGCAATTTTTAACTGTTTTATGTGAATTGCAAATATTGAATTTAATTGTGTTGTAGTTCAAAATTCAAAATTTATAACTCAAAATTAGAAACAGGGGAGTTATGATTTAATATGGGAAATAAAAAATTAAAAAGAAGATCCATTGATCACACCATAGATCTTTTGGATGAAAATATTATTGATTATAAAAGGCTTAAGCCCATCTCCTTTGAAAAATTCTTAAATGTTTTGACTGAGCAGCCTTCCAGGGTTTTAAGAAATATTTTTCAAACCTTCCATGACATGATAAAAAGTTATGTTAATGAGTCAGAAGATGCAATATCCACTAATGTTGATGAATTGATTTTTACCAATTATGATTGTTCCAGGCTTTTTGTTGAAGACTCCGAGAATCCATATTTTACTGATATGCTTTTTGCCAATCGGTTTATGAAACAGATGGAATATTTGCGCCATGGTGCACAACAGAATCGAATATATATTTTCCACGGGCCACACGGTTGCGGCAAGAGCACTTTTTTAAACAATTTATTAAAGAAATTTGAGCTTTATGCAAATACCGAGGAAGGCTTAAGGTATGAAATAGTGTGGCGCCTTGATATTAATAAATTAAAAGATAAAGATGATTCTGTGTCTATATCTGCATTTGAAAAACTCATTCATTTTGTTGAAAGCAGAGAAGATACTCAATTTACGCCCAAATCCAATGAGCAGGAGGCTGATAAGAGGATTATTTCCGATAGACACAGTGATTATCTTGAAATTCCCTGTATTTCCCATGATAATCCTTTTCTTGCACTACCCAAGGATCAAAGAAGGCCAGTTTTAGACGAACTGATTAAAAATGATGAATTTAAATGGCGTCTTTTTACTGAAAAAGAGTATGAATGGGTTTTTAAAGAAGATGTTTGCACCATCTGTTCTTCCATTTATCAATTTTTGCTGGAGCGTCTGGAAAATCCTTCCAAAGTTTTTAAAATGCTCTATGCAAGACCCTATTATTTTAACCGCCGCCTTGGAAATGGTATCAGTGTTTTTAACCCGGGAGACCGCCCCTTAAAGCAGAATGTGATTTCAAACCAGATGCTGCAAAACAAAATTAATGCTCTGCTCCAGGACAGTAATGTGATCAATTATATCTATTCAAGGTTTGCAAAAATAAATAATGGAATATATGCACTCATGGATATAAAATCACATAATGTGGATCGCATGGTTGAGCTTCATAATATTATCAGTGAAGGGCTTCACAAGGTAGAAGACATTGAAGAGCGAGTTAATTCCCTCTTTTTTGCATTGATGAATCCTGAAGATAAAAAAAATATCCGTGACTTTCCCTCTTTTGAAGACAGGATTCAATATATTGATATTCCCTATGTCCTTGATACTAAAACAGAAGTTAAAATCTATAATAATATTTTTGGCAGACATATCAAAGGCAGCTTTATGCCAATGGTGCTTGAAAATTTTGCCAGAATTATTATTTCCACAAGAATCGGTAAAAAATCCCTGGCACTGGCTGACTGGATCAAGGAACCAAAGAAATATGAGAATTTTTGTGATGATAAGCTCATGCTTCTGAAAATGGAGCTGTTTTCCGCCAATATTCCAGAATGGCTTGCGGAAGATGATATTAAATCACTTGATAACAAAGTTCTAAAAAAAATTATTGCTGAGTCTGAAATTTATGGAAAAGAGGGGTTGTCAGGCAGGGATTCAATTAAGATTTTTGATAGATTTTTTTCAAAATATGCAAAAGATGACCGCTTGATAAATATGCCTGATTTATGTACTTTTTTTGATAAACTTGATGATCAAACAAAAAAGATTATCCCCAAAGGATTCCTTGAATCCTTATTAAGAATGTATGATTACAGCATTTTGCAGCAGGTCAAAGAGTCATTATATTATTACAATGAAGATCAGATTGCCAAAGATATTAAAAATTATATTTCTGCTGTTACAAATGAGTTGGATTCGGTTGTGAAGTGTATTTTCACTAAAGAGGAAATTCATGTAACCCAGGCATTGCTTGAAAGTATTGAGAATAGACTTTTATCTGAAAATATGGATTTAAAGAGAAGAGAGGAGATCCGCAACGATGTACTAAAAGAGTATACAACGAGAACCCTGACACATGAAATCATGATTGAAGAGAAAGAGATCACACAAACCAAACTTTTTAAATCCCTGCATGAAAGATATGTTAACAATCTTAAAAAAAGAGTGCTTGAGCCCTTTATTGAAAATGAAAATTTCAGAAATGCCATTAAAGATTTTGATACAAAAAAATTTAAATCCCATGATAGACGTATTAAAAAAGATGTGCAATTCTTGTTAGATAATCTTGTTGAAAAATTTGAATATACTACCCAGGGTGCCAATGAAGCCTGTATATATGTTATTGATAACGGGCTGGCCGATAAATTCAAATAAAATTATCTTGATTCTTTTTAAAACTTTTATTAAACAAATGATAAAATTTTAAAAGGAATCTATTTTCATATAAATATGTCAAACCATTTAGTTAATCAAATTCAAAACGCAGACAATAGTGTCATTATCACCCCGACTGAGGGATCCCACAAAGCATATCTGACGTCTAAATTGTATAAATCCATGGATGTCTCCATTGTTGTTATTTTAAAAGATAGTAAAAAAGCTCTTAGTTTTTTGGAAGAATTAAAATTTTTTCTACCAAAAGATCATGACCAGCTTGTTTTTTTCCCGGGATATAATATACTGCCTTTCAAATCTCTGGCCTACCATAAAGCGACCTCTACCAGCAGACTGGCAGCTTTAGCCAAAATCATGGAGACAGGTTCAAAACCTTTGATCATTGTAACCATTGTCCAGACAATTTTGCAAAAACTTATTCCAAAAAAAGCGATGAATGGTTTTTCTCAGATTGTGATTGCCAATGAAGAAATTGACAGGGATGCGCTGATATTAAAACTTGAATATGGAGGATATACCAAAACTTCACTTGTTGAAGACCCTGGAGAGTATTCCGTTCGGGGCGGTATTCTTGATATCTTTTCTCCGGGTGAAAAATATCCTGTCCGCATTGAGTTTTTCGGTGATCTTGTAGAATCCATGCGTTATTTTAGCGTGTTTACCCAGAGAGGTATTAAAGAAATTTATGAAATAATCATTATTCCTGCAACTGAAGCAATAGTGACCAGGGATAATTTACCCCATGCACTTGGGCGTTTAAGACAAGCCGGTGTTGTTGCAGGGCTTGATGCAGCAAAAATCAGGAAATATGTTAATAAAATCCGGGAATTTGGAAGATTTCCCGGTATTGAAAGCATGTTGTCCATTGTTTATGAGGATCTTGACAACTTTTTTGATTATCTTCCTGAAAATATTTTTTTTATACAGGATTCAATGGATGAACTTGAAGCAAGTGCATCAGACTTTCAAAATAATGCGATCCTGAATTATAAAACCACAGTATCTGAGAACAGGCTTTGTGTACTTCCTGACTCCATCTATCTGAAATGGGATGAAATCAGGTCAGCAATTGATTTACAAAAACATACATCATTTAAAACCTTTGATGTGGCAGCAGGAGCTTTAAATTCCAAAAAGCCATCAACACTCCTGTTTGAGTATCAGGATAACAGTGATTTATCTTTATCATTGAAACGTGAGGGTATCAGGGAAAACCCGTTAGTTCCACTGGTTAACTGGTTTAATGACCATATTGATAATAAAAGAAGAGTGCTTTGCGTTTTAAGTCAGGATTCACAGGCTAAAAGACTACTGTCACTGCTGCAACCCTATGGTATTGAGCCTGTGCCCTGTAAATCCTTTACCTCATGCATTGAACAGACACCCGGGATTTATTATCTTTTTGGAGATTTGTCATCAGGATTTGTCTTAAAAGACCAAAACCTTGCCCTGGTCATAGAAAATGAGATTTTTGGGAAAAAGCGAATACGCAGGCAGGCCAGAGCGCGAAGAGATTTAAAAACCCAGTTCATAACTCCCGAAGAGCTTAAAAATGGAGATATTGTCGTCCATTTTGAACATGGAGTGGGACAGTATGAAGGTTTGTGCAGTCTGAAATTAAATGGTGTATCCCAGGATTTCATCCTTATTTTGTATCAGGACAGTGATAAATTATATCTGCCAGTTGATCGCATTGAGATGATTGGCAAGTATATAGGTGTGGACGGATATACACCTGTTCTTGATAAAATAGGTTCTAAAATCTGGATAAAATCAAAAGCCAGGGCAAAAGAGGAAGTTGAAAAACTTGCAGCAGATCTTTTAGAGCTTTATGCAAAGAGAAAAGTAAACAGGGGATTTTCATTCAGCAGACCGGATAATTATTATAATGATTTTGAAGCAGCTTTTATCCATGAAGAAACCCCTGACCAGCTAAAGGCGATTGATGATGTGCATATTGATATGGAGTCTGATACTCCAATGGATCGCCTGGTCTGCGGCGATGTCGGGTATGGCAAAACTGAAGTTGCCATCAGGGCAGCATTTAAAGCTGTAAATGATGGTAAGCAGGTGGCTTTTGTAGTTCCAACCACCATATTGGCAGAGCAGCATCTTTCAACATTCAATGAACGGTTTGCCAATTATCCTGTCAATATTGAATGTCTATCAAGGTTTCGATCAAAAAAAGAGCAGACAAACATACTGAAAAAAATGCATTCAGGCTTTGTGGATATTGTAATTGGAACCCACAGACTTTTGCAGAAAGATATTGATTTTAAATCATTGGGGCTTTTAATTATCGATGAAGAACAGCGTTTTGGTGTAAAACATAAAGAGGTACTTAAGAAAAAGCGCTCCAATGTGGATATCCTTGCTTTAACTGCAACTCCAATCCCACGGACCCTTCATATGTCTTTGACAGGAATGAGGGATATAAGTATTATTACCACTCCTCCTGCTGACAGACAGCCCATTGTCTCCTATATTTCAGAATATGAAGAGACAATAGTAAAAGATGCCATTAAAAAAGAGATTTCACGAAAGGGACAGGTATTTTTTGTTCACAATAATATAAAAACCATATTTAAAATGGCAGAAACTCTGGAAAAACTTGTACCAAAAGCTAAAGTAGGAGTGGCTCACGGGAGATTGTCTGAAGCAGATCTTGAAAAAATGATGTTCAAGTTTGTAAATTATGAAATTGATGTTCTTGTATGCACAACCATTATTGAATCAGGTCTTGATATCCCTTCTGCAAATACAATGATTATTAACAAGGCTGAACGATTTGGTCTCTCCCAGATTTATCAATTGAGAGGAAGGATAGGACGTGGTGATTACCAGGCTTATGCATATCTGTTTATATCCCATGAAAACCAGTTGACAAAGGATGCAAAAAAAAGATTGTCTGCGTTAATGGAGCATAAAGGTCTTGGTTCAGGATTTCAAATTGCCATGAAAGACCTGCAGATACGTGGTGCCGGTACTGCCCTTGGAGCATCACAATCAGGCCATATAGCAGCAGTTGGTTATGATATGTTTTTAAAATTGTTGGATAATGCAGTTCATGATCTCAAAGGTGAAGATGTTGTTGAACCACTTGAGCCTGAAATCAATGCATCCATATCAGCAGGCTTCCCTGATTATTATATAGAATCTGTTGAGCAGCGTTTAACCATATACAGACGACTGTCAAGAATTACAAAGGTTTCAGATATAGTGGATATGCAAAAAGAGCTTATTGACAGGTATGGCACGCTGCCCAAAGAAGCTGAACATATGCTTTTAAAGATTATGCTCAGAGTTTACTGTATCAAAGCAGGAGTGCGGCATCTTGATATTACACCCAATGCCTTAACGATTATTTTTTCAGAAAAACACATGGAGAAATCACTCGATTCCTTAGAGAGTGCTTTAAAGGGTTTGGCTGTTTTTGAATTCATTAAAAAGAATGCTATTAAAATTCAATTGGGAAGAAAAAGGGGCAAAATATCCAGAGCAGTCCTGGAAACCCGAAATATTCTTAAAGCAATAGCCTGAATTATTTGACTGTTTTTTAAGATAAATCTTTCTATTTTTATAATATTTGATATAGTAAGGCAGTTCAAAAACTTTGTATGAAATTGGTTTTTTATAATCTCAATCTTTCATGGAAGGTGGAATTATGAAACTTTATGCCAAAAAAGAATCTTTTTTTTTAAAACAATTTATCCAGATGCTTAATCAGGAAATGATCCCCCTTGAAGTTGTTGATACAAATGGTAATACATATTCAACAGCCCAGCAGAATATCAAGCATAAAATTCTTATTAAAGATCAAAAATTTTTTAAAGCCCTTATCAGACCAGATGCATTATCCTTTGGAGAAGCATATATAAAAGGATATTTTGATATATCCGGCAGTATAAAAGAGCTTTATGAACTGTGCTGTGCCAGATTGCTTAAAACAGAGCAAAAAAAGAATATTGTAAAATTTTGTTCTAAGTTTTTTGTTAAACCAAGGCAAAGAGAGAAGGAAAACATTGAATATCACTATGATACTCCAAGTGATTTTTATCGGGTTTTCCTGGGAGAAACCATGGGATATACATGTGGTTATTATGTGCACCAAAAGGCCACAATAGATGATGCACAAAATGAAAAAATGGATATTATATGCAGAAAATTAAGGCTGAAAAAAGGTGAGAAGCTTCTTGATATTGGCTGTGGATGGGGTAATTTTGCTGTTTATGCAGCAAGATCTTATCAGGTTGATGTAACAGGAATTACATTGAGCCTTGAACAAAAAGAGTATGCGCTAAAATTGATCGAAAAAGAGGGACTCTCACATCAAATAGATATAAAAATTTTAAATTACAGGGATCTTGGCCCTGAAAAATTTGATAAAATTTCATGCATTGGAATGTCAGAACATGTAGGCAAGTCAAATATGTCTGATTTTTTTAAAATTGTTCACAAAAGCCTTAAGAAAGGAGGGCTTTTCATGCAGCATACCATCACCACAAATACCAAAAGAGCAAAAGGCCATGAAAATTCATTCCTTGATAAATATATGTTTCCCGGCGGTGAGCTTATGTTTGAGAACGAACTTATAAAACTTGCCTGCTCTTCCGGTTTTGAACTTTTAAATGCAGAAAATTTCAGAACCCATTATATAAAGACGCTGAATGACTGGATAATGCGTATGGAAAAGCAAAAAGAAAAATTATTAAAGATTGTTTCTGATAATGTCTATCGTATTTACCATGTTTTTTTCATAGGGTCATTGATCTCTTTTAAGACAAAGGACATTGCGCTTTTCCAAAATCTTTTTTATAAAAATATAGCTAAGAACAGTGATACTGATCTCTTTTTAAGCCTCTATTCAAAAAATGAAACCAGAATTACCTGATATAGACAAATTTGAACGAATTGTTTTTAGAAAGAAAAATACCTTAAATCTTCTTTTATCCTTCTCCTTGAAATTACTGCAGGCAAGACATGTAGGTTTGCTCCTTGGTACCAATAGAACCTATTTGAAATTTTTACCTCCGGTTAAATGGGACAGGGGAGTGATGCACAAGTTTAATGGCAAAGGAGTATCCGGGTTAATATTTAAATATTTTGGTAACTTTATAGTACGTTATCAAGGGTTGTCACCGGTCAGACTCTATAAAGAGAATCAATTTGGGGAAAAAGAACAAACCACTGGTATTATCTCTTTTGTTTTAAGAAAACATAAAGATTTTTATGAAAAGGGCATTAAGATTCTTGTTATTGATCTTAGTGAAACAGTAATAGATGAGGGTGAAGAAAAATCAGAGGTTTCTGTTCTATCCTTTGATGGTGAGAATTTTAAACCTTTGCCGGATGTAAAAGTTAATAATTCAATTGTAAGGAGATTTAAGGCCAAAAATTTTGTGTCTGCCTATATCCCTGATTATGGTGCAATAGTATTTAATACAATTACAGAAGAATTGCTGCATAAAGCAAAAGGAAAATTTATCCATGAAAAAGAGTTAAAAAAACGGCTAAGCCTTTTGATATCTGCAATTGAAATGGCATCGCTTGCTTATATCGGACATGCCAGAGGCAGGCAGGGTGCCCATATCATCTGGCGTAAAGAAAAACGCCTTAGAAAAACTGCTTTGCAATTGAAAAACAAGGCAATTGAACTCAATGCCCAGAAAAAATATTTAAAAGCCGTAGGTGCTGTAACCGAAAAACAGCTCAATATGGAAGCTGTCAATATAACAGATGGTGTATATGCTTTCATGGATATGGTTGGATCTGCAAGCTTTAGAAAATATCTTAAACCCCGGGATTATTTTTTTATTTTAAATTTGTGTCATCAGATCGCAGCTAATAACGCATATCTTTATTCATGTAGAGTAGATAATTTTATGGGTGATTGTGTTTTTCTCCAAAACACATCACCTTTTGATAGTGTTAACAATGTAAATAATCATTTTCCAATGGCAATAGAGGAGAGAATCATGCTCATGGTCTTTTCAATCTCCTCCACATTTAATGAAATTGATATGTTGAAAAAAGGTTTTCATGCAATGGATAAAGCTGGCAGGGTAAAAGAGATGATCCAGGCAGCGCAGATTGATATCAGTTTCAGAGCAGGGCTGGAAATAGGTTCTGCCATGATTGGACCTTTGGGCAGTCAGAAAAGAAAAATTGTAACAGCCATTGGGAAAGCGGTAAATAATGCCTCAAGACTAGAAAGCAGTGGTATAAAAGAAAAAATTCATACCACTCAAAAGGTGATGACTATATTAAAAAATGCCTGTATCACAAAAGATACAAAAAACATATGGCAGGTTCTCTGCAAATCCAGGGATTCAAAAGAATCAATTGTTGATGACAACCTGGATTTCTTTAATTGTTATAAAAAAAAATTCAATCTTGGGGAAAATATCGTTTCTCATCAAACTAATGTTTCCTATAAAGAATTTTCACAAGATGTAACATACTGGGTTAAATGTATCCCGGATTAATCTACATGCTGTTATAACCTAAAGGTCACACGCAAAACGCTAATTTTTCCAATTGTGAGCAAGCTCTTCTTCGAACCAGTGTTGAAAAAATTTTCATTTTGTAACAACATGTAGACAGACAGGAGGAAATATTTGTAAAACAATGAATATATACTATGGATTAAAATATAATATTAAAGGAGTTATTCTGGCTTTTAAAACCCCAGAGCTTTTAATGCTTGGAATTTTGCGGTTTATTATTGTATTGTTTTTTACCCTTTTACTGTCCGGTTTTGTATTATATTGGCACGGCGAGATTCTAACAATGATCTGGACAATGCCGGAATCAAACTGGCTTATTTATGTATGGAAAGCAGTTTCATGGCTTTTATCTTTTATCCTTGCAGGTGTTGCCATAGTTCTTTCCTATTTAATTGCTCAACTGTTTTTTTGTGTTTTTATTATGGATTATATGTCAAGGATTACTGAAAGAATTATTCTGGGACACGAAAAGCCCTTTGAACAGGGTTCATGGTTTAGTTTTTTAATTCATCTAATTAAACAGGAAATTCCACGGGCTGTTATCCCGGTATTAATCTCTTTAATTATTATGGGGGCAGGGTTGTTGACTCCCCTGGGGCCGATTATCATGATTGTCTCTTCTGTCACAGCCTCAGTGTTTCTTGCCTGGGATAATACAGATCTGATTCCTGCAAGGCATATGTATCCTTTTAAAACCAGGATTGGGTTTCTAAAAAACAGTATAATGTTTCATATCGGGTTTGGATTACTTTTTCTTATTCCCGGGTTGAATATTATATTTTTGTCTTTTGCACCTGTTGGCGCTACTCTTTATTATATTGACAAACAAGAATCCGGATAAAAATATTTTTCTTAAAAAATCTTTGACAAATTTTTATATTCTTTTATAATTATATATATCTGAACACTGATTCTGAACCTGTGCGAAACAGCTGATTTCAAACTCACCTCAATTCAAAGTATTATAATTTTAACTTTTATTACAGGAGGTAAGACATGGGCGAAAGTATTTACAAAATTATTGATCTTGTAGGAAGCAGTTCAACATCCTGGGAAGATGCAGCAACAAAAGCAATTGAGAGTGCATCCAAATCATTAAGAGACTTGAGAATTGCTGAGGTACGGAAACTTGATATTAAAATTGAAGATGGAAAACCTGCACAATTTAGAACAAATTTAAGACTCTCTTTTAAATTTCAGGATTAACTGCGGTGTGAGTGATGAGGTGTGAGAGGTAAGATAAACATATATTTTAAAAGAGCTCATCCCTCATCCTTCAAACCCCACACCTAATATAAAATGGAGGGAATAATGCTGCGTACTAAGAGTGCTTATGTAACACGATCTCCTGTAGATCGAAGAGCCCCGGTGGATAGGCGAATCCTTAATATGGGGGCTGAATACAAGGGAAATGAAAATAGAGAATATTCTAAAGATAGAAGAAGGGGTTGGGAAGATAGGTATGGCTGGGAAAGAATCAGCAAATGGAGCAGCTCACCGATTTATTCAGATTTACCATAAGAGATTGTGCATTTTATAAAAATTAATTACTCTGTTTGAAATTTGTTAAAAAAGATTTAATCTCATAAACGTGGTAGCGATGAGAACTTCAAAATAGCGATAACGTTTATGTATAGTTGCGTCTGCACGATTTATCATTGTTTTTGATCTCTCTTTATGTTAGAAGGGATGAAAATAAATTTTAAAGGATGGATTATGAAAGTTCTTATAACAGGAGTAGCAGGTTTTATCGGATTTAATCTGGCCAATCGTCTGCTCAAAGAGGGTCACAGCGTATGCGGGATTGATAATTTAAATGATTACTATGATGTAAACCTTAAAAAGACCAGGCTCGCCATTATTGAAAAAAATTCAGAATTTGAATTTTTACTCCTTGATCTTGCAGATAGAGAAAAAATTAAAGACCTGTTTGAAACCCATGAATTTGATTATGTTATAAACCTTGCTGCCCAGGCAGGGGTGCGTTACAGTATTGAAAATCCAGCCTCTTATGTTGACAGTAATATGGTGGGGTTTGGAAATATCCTTGAAGGATGCAGGCATTCAAAGGTAAAACATCTTGTCTATGCATCTTCAAGCTCTGTTTACGGAATTAATACCAATATGCCCTTTTCTGTCCGTCATAATGTGGATCATCCCATAAGTCTTTATGCAGCATCCAAAAAAGCCAATGAATTAATGGCACATACTTACAGCTATCTATACAACCTTCCCACAACAGGCCTGAGGTTCTTTACTGTTTACGGGCCATGGGGAAGACCTGACATGGCACTTTTTCTTTTTACAAAAGCTATAATTAACAATGAGCCCATTAAAGTATTTAATAACGGGAAAATGCAAAGAGATTTTACCTATATTGATGATATTGTTGAAGGTGTTGTAAGAGTAATGAACAATATACCAGAGGCTGACCCTGACTGGTCATCTGACAAGCCAAATCCATCTTCAAGCTGTGTTCCCTATAAACTGTATAATATTGGCAATAACCAGCCAGTGGCTCTGATGGCATTTGTTGAAGCCATAGAAAAAGCCATCGGAAAAAAGGCTGTGAAAGACTATCTGCCCCTTCAGCCAGGTGATGTCCCGGCAACCTATGCCAATGTGAATGATCTTATAAAAGATACAGGTTTTAAACCCTCTACTCCCATTGAAGTTGGAATAGATAATTTTATTAAATGGTATAAAGAGTATTACGCATAACAGGAAAAGATTTTCATGGACACAAATACAAAAATTGCAATTATCGGGCTTGGTTATGTTGGTTTGCCTCTGGCTATTCATTTTGCAGCAAAATTTCATACAACAGGCCTTGATTTAAAAACAGATATTATTGAAAATTGCAAAAAGTTTCAAGACCCTACAGGTGAAGTTTCAACAGAAGAATTTGAAAAAGCAAAGCTGTTTCATCCAACTTCTGATCCATCTCAAATTTCAGATGCAGATTATATTATAGTGGCTGTTCCAACTCCCATAGATCAGGCACGGCGTCCTGATTTAAAATATATTGAAAGTTCATCTGTTACTGCTGGAAAATTTATGAAAAAAGGTGCAGTTGTAATTTTTGAATCAACTGTATATCCAGGAGTTACAGAAGATATCTGTGTGCCTATTTTAGAAAAAATGTCAGGCTTTAAATGGAAAAAAGATTTTCATGTGGGATACTCTCCTGAACGGATTAACCCCGGAGACAAAGAGCATACCCTGTCAAAGATTGTCAAAGTGGTTTCCGGAGACAGTGAAGACACCTGTGACAGGGTGGCAAGACTATATGAAAGCATCATTGAAGCAGGTGTACACCGTACAGAAACAATAAAGGAAGCAGAAGCTGCAAAGGTTATTGAAAACACACAAAGAGATCTGAATATTGCTTTGATGAATGAACTTGCCCTTATTTTTGATAAATTTGATATTGATACAAAAAATGTTCTTGATGCAGCCTGCTCCAAATGGAATTTCCTTCCCTTTAAACCGGGACTGGTGGGTGGACACTGTATTGGTGTTGACCCATACTATTTAACCTTTAAGGCAGAATCTGAAGGTTATCATCCCCAGATCATACTGTCCGGTAGAAGAATCAATGATAATATGGGACGCTTTGTTGTTGAAAAAACCATTAAAATGATGATTAATCAGGGCTTGAGCATTAAAGATTCAAAAATTGGGGTACTCGGACTTACATTCAAGGAAGACTGCCCTGACTTGAGAAATACCAAGGTAATTGATATTATTGATGAGCTTAAATCCTATGGAACTGATGTCCTGGTGCATGATACGATCTCTGAAAGCAGACAGGCCTTTGAATACTACAGTGTAAATCTATGTAAATGGGAAGATTTGAAAGATCTTTCAGCTCTTATTCTTGCCGTACCCCATAAAGAGTATCTTAACAATCAACTTGCAGACTTTAAAAATATGCTTCTTCCCAATGGCTGTTTCATTGATGTGAAATCAGTGTTTGACCCAAAAGATGCAAAAGACCTTGAACTAAATTATTGGCGTCTGTAAAATTTAATTTCTAACATGCTGCTACAAAATAGATAATCTTTACTAACGAAGAATTTGGGGAAATTAGCATTTTGCAGCAGCCTGTTCCAGGGCGCTTGAAATAATTTCATATACATTCTTAGAAAGACTTTTAACAGATGCAATTCGTTCAACTTCTTTTTTCATTAAAGGCTTTCTTTGATCATCATATTTTTTCCAATGATTAAAACATGATGACAGCCTTGCTGCCAGCTGGGGATTAATGGAATCCAAAGTAATGATCTGATCAGCAATAAACTTATAACCTGCGCCACTCTTCAGGTGAAAATTGATCTGGTTATTCATGGCAAACATATAGATCAGGGATCGTACCTTGTTTGGGTTTTTTATTGAGAATTGTGAATGTTTTACAAGCAATTTTACAATATCCAATGTATCATTCAGTGTTGAGGCGGCTTGAACAGCAAACCACTTATCTAAAACAAGTTTATTATTTTTCCATTTTGAATAAAATTTTGCAGCAGCCCGTGATTTTATATCAGGATGGATATCAGCGAGAATCTTAAATGTCGCAAGTTCATCTGTCATGTTTTCTGCGGATTCATAATGTTTTAAAACGAGATTAGTTGTATCTTTTTCTTTTAAGCAGCCAAGATATGATAAAGCAAGGTTTTTTAAACTGCGGTCAGCCATGGCCTTGTGTGATAAGCTCAAAGCATCAGATTTTGAACAAAGCTCAATAACATCCCAGAACTTACTTTTTAATTGCTCTGCAAGTTCCTGTTTTAGAAACAGTCTTGCTTTATGTATGGCATTAACATCAACAATCTCAAAATGATCTTTGATCTCATTCTCCATGGGCAGAGAGAGAGTTCTTGATAAAAAAGCACGACCTGTATCCTGATCCAATAAAGCTTTTTGAAAAGCATTGATTAGATTTGAAGAGACAGATGGTTTTTCCCCTTTATGCATACAGTCGACAATCTGTCTGATCTCTTTAAAAAACAGAGTCTGAGCTGCATCCCACCTGTTAAATTCATCTGAATCATTTGCCATTAAAAATGCAAGTTCATCATGGGTGAAATCAGTTTTAATTTTCACAGGAGCAGAAAATTGTCTGAAAATGGATGGAAGAGTGTTTTCAGGGATGTTATTAAAAATAAAAGTCTCTTTAGCCTTTTTAAGTTCAATTAATTTTTTATTATCAGGTGCAATATCATTGCCTTTTGCATCAAGAATTCCAAAATTGACTGGAATATGAAAAGGCTTTTTAATATCCTGATTCTTATCTGAAGGTGTGCTCTGCTCAAAAGTGATCTCAAGCTGTCCAAGCTTGTGACTAAAGGATCGGCTCATTTTAACTTGTGGCGTGCCAGATTGTGAATACCACAGTTTAAACTGTTCAAGATCAAGACCTGAAGCTTCCTGCATAACAAGAACAAAATCTTCTATGGTAACAGCCATGCCGTCAAATTTTTGAAAATAAAGCTTCATGCCTTTTTGGAAATTTTTTTCTCCAAGCAGTTGATGGATCATCCTTACAATTTCTGCACCTTTTTCATAGACAGTCATGGTATAAAAATTATCCATTTTCATATAGGCCTCAGGTCTTACCGGATGAGTCATGGGTCCCGCATCTTCCGGGAATTGAAGAGATCTTAAATTCCTGACATTTAAAATTCTTTGAACACCCCGTGAATTTAAATCAGAAGAAAATTCCTGGTCCCTGAAAACTGTTAGACCCTCTTTTAAACTCAGTTGAAACCAGTTTTGAAGGGTCACCCTGTTGCCTGTCCAGTTATGGAAATATTCATGACCGATAACTCTCTGAATATTCATGAAATCTTCATCTGTAGCAGTTTGATGATCAGCAAGAACATATTTTGAATTAAAGATATTTAATCCCTTGTTTTCCATGGCTCCGGCATTAAAATCATTAATTGCTACAATTTGATAAAGATTTAGATCATATTCAAGGTCAAATCTCTTTTCATCCCACTCCATGGCCTGTTTTAAAGATTCCATGGCATGACCGCACTTGTCAATATTCTCTTTTTCAGAATATATTGTTAAATCCACAATTTTACCGGAACAGGTTTTAAACTCATCATTGATATGATCCAGATCTCCTGCAACAAGGGCAAACAGATAGCCTGGCTTTTTAAAAGGATCTTCCCATGTGACAAAGTGCCTGTTGTTGTCAAGCTCCCCTGATTTTACTAAGTTGCCATTGGAGAGTAATACAGGATATTTTGTTTTATCAGCAATGATGGTGCATGAATAAACAGCCATGACATCAGGTCTGTCAGGAAAGGGTGTTATTTTTCTAAATCCCTGGGCTTCACACTGTGTACACAAAATATTTCCTGATTTATATAATCCTTCAAGGGTGGTATTCTCCTGGGGTTTTAAAATATTTGTAATCTCAAGTTCAAATTTATCAGGAGTTTTCGCAAGCTTGAAAAATTCATCGTCAGCCTCATACTCCTCTGCCATTAAAATCATACCGTCTGCAACAACAGATACAATTTTGAAATCGCCTTTATCAAACACAAGAGGTGTGCTGTCGCCGGCAACATCCATATTTTTTCTTATTTTAAGTTTGGAACTGACCAGAGTCTGATCATCTTTAATATCAAAAGTAAGATCTGCCTGATCAATGAAAAATGGTGGAGGTGTGTAATCTTTAAGATATATTTTATCTGGAGTAGTCATGCTTTGAAAAATATATCTTATATGTTAGATTGTCAATTTAAAGATTGTTGCCTTATTAGTCTTCCTCTTCAGAAAAAAACAATTATGTTTAGAATAAAAAACAAACATAGAAAACTGAGCATTACAATAAAGAGACTTGTAATTATTTGCATTTTTCCCTCCAAAAAATTTCTAATTTTTAATTTCTCTTAAATAATAAAATCCATCTATTATGGAGTTTTTTTCACGCATGGTTATCCTTTTTTCCATTTAACCTGTATTATCAATCTTGAAATTTGCAAGTTCAATTAATTGTATACGATTATCACTAAAGAGTTGCAAAAACAGTGCCAATGAAACAGTTTTTATAAGCCTCTCATTTATTTGGAGCATTGAGTTGGGTCTGAGACAAAAATATGGGTAAATTTGACAAAAGCTTTTTTTTGCGTTATTATCTGAATGCTCAATAAGCAATCAGATAATAGGGGGAGACATGAAATAACTTGAAAAACTTGAGGCAAAGAGAGATTCTATCCTTGGACAACTTGTAAAT